>JAEZKB010000078.1 GCA_023415605.1 Pseudomonadota bacterium | reverse complement strand
ACCCTCATCGAGCGCATGGAACAGGAAGGCGTCATCTCGTCGCCCAACCACTCCGGCAAGCGCGAGATTTTGGTCGGGAACAACGCCGACGGATATTGAGGCCCGACAGCTCCTGGAATGCGGCAGCGAGACGGAGTGAACCCTTCCACCTCTTGCCGCATTTGCTGCCTAGGTTAGGGTCAAGCAAGATCCAGCCAGACCACATCAAGGACGCGTCGCCTCATGATTCGCCGGACCCTTCTCGCTCTCGCCGTGGCTTCTTCGGCGGCCCTCGCGCTGCCCGCAACCGCGCAGGAGCCGCGCCGGCTTACCGATGAAGAGAAGGCGCTGATCACCGAGATCAGCCAGCACAATTCGGCGATCAAGACCATGGTCGGCCGCTTCCTGCAGATCGACACGCAGGGCCAGAAGATCGAGGGCACCTTCTATCTCGAGCGGCCCGGCAAGGTGCTGTTCCGCTACAATCCGCCCTCCTACGAGCAGATCGTCTCGATCGGCCGCGGCTTCTACGTCGTGGACCGCAAGGAAAAGACGCAGTACGCCTATCCGCAGGACAAGGTGCCGCTGCGCGAGTTCCTTGAGAGCGACATCAACCTGCTGCGCTCCAACATCGTCGCTATCGACCAGTCGGCCGACTACCTGTCGCTGACGCTGCAGGACGATACGCCGGCCGGCGTCGTCATGGTCGACCTGGTGTTCGACAAGGAGAGCAAGGACCTGCGCCAGTGGGTGCTGACCGAACCCTCGGGCTCGCAGCTCACCTTTTCGCTCTATGACGTCGAAAAGGACGTCACCATCCCGCGCACTTTCTTTTCCATCGACGCGACCTATCGCAACGTCGATCCCATCACCGGGAAATAGGCGAGTCGGCAGGCCTCCCTAGGGGGCACCGCAAGAAGCGGCTTTACGGCATGGGGCAGGGGCCGCATAAGAACCGGCCCCTTTCCGTCAGGATTCTCTGATGCCGGTTTCGCTTGCCACCTGGAACATCAATTCGGTCCGCCTGCGGCTGCCGCTGGTGCTGGATTTTCTGCGCCAGTACCAGCCGGATGTCCTCTGCCTGCAGGAGATCAAGTGCCTCAACGAGCAGTTCCCGCGCAAGGAATTCGCTGCGGCCGGCTACCCCTATACGGCCGTGCATGGGCAGAAGGGCTATCACGGTGTCGCCATCGTCTCGAAAGTGCCGCTCAACGACATTTCGAGCCGCGTCTTCGTTGAGATCGAGGAGAGCCGGCACATCTCGGCCACCCTCGACCTGGGGCGCGGGCCGATGACCGTGCACAGCTTCTATATCCCGGCCGGCGGCGACGAGCCCGATCCGGAGATCAACCCGAAGTTCAAGCACAAGCTCGGCTTCCTCTCCGAACTCAAGAGCTGGTTCGGCGAGGATCATTTCCGTGAGCGCCAGCTCATCTGCGGCGATTTCAACATCGCGCCCTATGAGCACGACGTCTGGAGCCACAAGCAGCTTTTGAAGGTCGTCAGCCACACGCCGGTGGAGACCGAGGCGCTGCAGGAGCTGCTCACCGGCAATCACGGCTGGGTCGATCTCATCCGCAAGCATGTGCCGATGGACCAGAAACTCTATTCCTGGTGGAGCTATCGCTCGGCCAACTGGGAGCTCGCCGACAAGGGCCGCCGCCTCGACCATATCTGGGCCACCGCCGACATTGCCGAGCACGCCACCGGCTACGAGATCGTCCGCGCCGCCCGCGGCTGGAGCGACAAGCCCTCCGACCACGTCCCCGTAATCGCCAAGTTCGACTGATGACCGAAAGAACCCTCGTCTCCTCCGGCTCCTACCTCGAACCGGTGATCGGCTTTTCCCGCGCCGTCCGCGTCGGCAACATGATCGTGGTCGGCGGCACGGCGCCGATCAAAGCCGAAGGCGGCACGGCAGCGATCGGCGACGTCTACGGGCAGACCACGCGCTGTCTCGAAATCATCGACAAGGCCATCCGCGATGCCGGCGGCAGCATGGCGAACGTCACCCGCACCCGCATCATCCTCACCGACATTTCGCTCTGGAAGGACGCCGCCCGCGCCCATGCCGAAGTGTTCGGCGCCATCCGCCCCGTGACGACGCTGATGCAGGTCACGGCGTTCGTCGATCCCAACTGGCTGGTGGAAATCGAGGCCGAAGCGCTGCTCTAGCTCTTGGCCATCTTGGGCTTCAGCGACTCGATGGCGCCGAGATAACCCGAGAGTTCGCGCCGGATGCGGTCGGCGGCGCGGGCCGCGAGGTCCGGATATTGCTGCGCCAGCTTCATGAAGGCGGCGCGCGGCACAAACAGCGTCTCCACCGCATCCACGGCCTTGACCGTCACCGGCCGCGGCTTGGCCACCACCAGCGCCATGGCGCCGAGCACGGCGCCGCTGTCGTGGATGAGAAACGGGTTGCCCTCGTTGCCGTCATGGGTCGTCGACACGGTGCCCGAGATGAGCACATGGGCGCCTTCCGGCGTATCGCCACTCTGGTAGATGGCGGCGCCCGGACGGAAGCGTTTGCGCTCGCTGGCAAAGGCCAGCAGGCGGCGCTGCTCGGCGTCGCAGACTTCAAAGAAGTCCGCGCGCCCAAGTATCGTCGCCGCGTCGTCTAGCTGCATGCCCTGGTCGGTCCCCGCGCGTGGGCAACTTGCCAGCCGGGGAAGCCGACAATGCCCTCAACACTTCCTATAGAGCATTTCCGTTAAGGCAGCGGAAAGCATTTTGCCACTTGTGCATAGGTTGCGTGGTTACCGCGGAAGGTTAGCATCCGCGCGGAAACTACGGGACGAGGCGGTAGCCGCCATCTTCCGTCACCAGCAGCCGGGCGTTGGACGGGTCCCGCTCGATCTTCTGGCGCAGCCGGTAGATGTGGGTCTCGAGCGTGTGCGTGGTGACCCGGTTGTTATAGCCCCAGACCTCCTTGAGCAGCACGTCGCGGGTGATGGTCTTGGGGCCCTGCCGATAGAGGTATTTTAGGATCGAGGTTTCCTTGTCGGTCAGCCGCACCTTGTTGCCGTCGCTGGCTTCGAGGATCTTGGCAGCCGGCTGAAAGCTGTACTGGCCGATGGTGAAGACCACGTCCTCGCTCTGGTCGTGCTGACGCAGAGCCGCGCGGATGCGCGCAAGCAGCACCGAAAAGCGGAAGGGCTTGGTGACATAGTCGTTGGCACCGGATTCGAGGCCAAGGATCTGATCGGAGTCGCTGTCCTGCGCGGTCAGCATGATGATCGGGCTCTTGAACCCCTCGCGGCGAAGAATCTTCACCGCTTCGCGGCCGTCCATGTCGGGCAGGCCGACATCGAGCAGCATCAGGTCCACATGCCCATCGCGCACCTTGGCCAGTGCATCGGCCCCGGAACCGCCCTCGATCAGCTCGAATTCGCGGTAGTGCGCGAGCTGGTCGACCAGCGTCTTGCGGAGGTCCGCATCGTCATCGACCAGTACTATCCGTCTCTTATTCATCGACAATTCCCCAGCCCAGGAGGCGAATGTGAGGCGTTGATTTTAGGTAAGGTGGGCGCCCAAAGCCCGCCAATCACAACGCTGTGACGATCTGAGCAACGTGATCCGACTTCCGGGAGTTTCAACTTCGTGCGGCAACTGGCGCCTTTTTCGATCCCCGAGCCGACCCTACCAGTGGCACATGTGCCGCCGATACGGACTTAGGTCGCCATACGAAGAACTCAGACCTGGAGCCCGAGAAGGCGCGAACCCGCCGGTTTCTGCGGCAATGGCGCGAAGCGCACCGGCGAGCGCGGCTCGTTGGCGGTCGGGTGAATGGCCGCGCCGCCGATATAGGCAAAGCCGGCATCACGAGCGGTTTCGGCCTGGCCGATGGTGTTGACCCCCACTGCATAACTGGCGAGGCCCTCACTTTCGGCTGAGTGCACGAGGGCTGAGAGCGCCCTGCCCAGTCCGCGCAACATTCCCAATTCGGCGAAGTTGAAGGAAAAGCCGGCGAGCCCCAGTGTGCCCAGTCCCCCGGGCGGCGCCGTCTGCAGTGAAATCTGCAGCACCACCCAAGGCGACACCACATCGAGCAGGTTCACGTAGCCCGCCAGTGTGGTTGCCGAGATACCTTCGGGCAGGCCGAGAATCTCGATCTGGATGGCCTTGCGGTACTCCGCGGGCAGCATCGCTGCCATCCTTAGATAATCGCTGCGCCAGTTGCGCTGCTGGAGCGTCTGGAAGTGCACCGGCACCAGCAGTGTCGCCTGGTGGTGCTCGCGCGCGGCGCTGTGCAGCGCTTCGGCTGCCCGGGTCAGCGTAACGAAGTCGATCCGCGCCAGCGCCTCGTTGACCGTGGGCGACCCGTCCAGCGCTTCGAGCTTGCCGAGCGTCGCCCCGGCGCCGGGTATATCGAGCATGCAGCGATTGGCGCCGGTCCGTGACTCCCGTACGTCCCAGAGCGGCTGAAACTGCAACCGGGCGGTCTTCATCCATGCATTGGGTGCCGGCTGGCCGGTCAGCCGGGCCTCGTCGCGGATGCGGCGCAGCACCACCAGCATGGCATCGGCGACGTCGTCCTCGGCGGGGTCCACCACCTGGCCCAGCGTCACCTCGGCCACGAAATGATCGACGTGGAAATGCTCGGCATAGCCGCCGAAATTGAGGTTCAGCGCCTGCTCCAGTGCCCGGGCGACAGTGGCGGCCCGCTGCTCGGCGACGAGCTTGTTGGGCGTTGCAAAGCAGATCAGCACATTGTCGATGTCGTGCCGGGTACAGAAATCGGGCGGTCGCACCAGCCGCGCCAGCACCGCGGCGGTGATGCGCTCGACCTGCGCCGCCATGGCGTTCCAGTCCTCGCCGATCAGTGCCCGCACGCCGTCGAGACCCACGACCGTCACCGTGCCGGCCATGATCCGGCCGCCGTGGTCGATATCGGTCGCCAGTGCTGACAGCGACCGGCCGAACTGCCGGTGCTCGTCGGCGCGTTCGAGCGCAAGATTGTCCTCAGTCTCCGTGCCGTCGAGGTCCGGCGGAAGGTTCCAGAGGGCGATCAGCTTGTCTACGAACCCTTGCAGCATCTTTCTCGGCATCGCGTGGCGGACCCGGGCCATGATTGCCCCAAATCCGAAATGGCGCCTCCTGTCGGCGGTTCCGCGGCTGCCGACCGTTCCGCGAGGCTGGGTTTACCGGGGGTTAACGCCGCCCCTCTTCCGCCCCGGTGGCGGCGATGCCGATACCCTGTTCGACCAGTCTTCGGAACAGGGCCTCGGCCTCCTCCGGACCCCGGTCGGGATGGCGTTGCAGCCACCACGACAGCACGGCGGCGAAGCTCGAGGTGACGAAGGCCAATGAGAGGTCGCGTGGCACCTCCCGTGTTCCCGGCGGCGGTGCTGTGCCGAGCACCTCGCTTACCACGCGGGAGAGCGCCGCGTGCAGTACTTCGCCACCCCTTCCACCCTCAAGCGTGGTGTGGATGTCGCGATACTCCGCGAGATGCGCGAACAGCACGTCGCTGCACAGCCAGAACGATGGCTCCTCCCCATCGCTGCGCGCGGCTATGGTGGTGACAAGCAGGTGCCTCAGCCGCTCCAGGCTGCGCTCCAACAGCTCATCCTTGGAGCGGAAGTGGGCGTAGAAGGTCGAGCGGCCGACATCTGCTTGGCGCAGAATGTCGTCGACGCTTATGTCGCGATAGGGCTTGATCCTGATCAGGTGCACCAGCGCGTCGTAAAGCGCGGTGCGCGTGCGCTGCACGCGCCGGTCGATGGCCATTCCGCCTCCTGTTTTTCCGGACAGGTGCCGCTGCGGGTCCACTATCGGACCCAGCCTGAACTCTGTCCCGGAACTTACCGAACACTCTGTTCGGTATCGTGGTAGCGGCTCCTCCCGCAACAGTGCAAGAGGAGTCTTCACGTGACCACGACCAGCCATTCGGAATCCCGTCCCTCCACCGGCCAACCCTATTTCTCGGCGGGCCTGTGGGGAGTGGTGGTGATCATCGTCACCACGGTGCATCATGTGTGGGGCGCCTATCTCTACGACACGCCGTGGCGCCTCCACATCGTCTTCATCGGCGTCCCGATCGCCACGGCTTTTGTCGCCCTCCTGATCTATGCGGCACCGCGCCACGGCACCGGCGCTGCCAGAGTGGCGGCACGGCTCGCCGTGGTCCTCATCGTCGTCTTCTGCACCGCGATGCTGGGCATTTATGAGGGCGGCTACAATCACGTCCTCAAGAACATCGTCTATTTCACCCACGGCCCGGTTGGCTGGATGTTTCCTGACGGGGTGACCGGCATTCCGGACGACGTGCTGTTCGAAGTCACCGGCATGGCCCATCTCCCCACTGGCATCCTTGCTGCGGTCGCATGCTGGCGACTGTTGCGGAGCCAGCAATGACGCGTCCCGCTATTCTCGTGGTCGGCGGCTATGGAGCCGTCGGCCAGGAACTCTGCCGCGACCTGGCGAGACATGGGCTCCTGCCTGTCGTCGCCGGCAGAAGTCCCGAAAAAGGCGCGGCGCTGGCGCAGCGGCTCTCCACCAGCAGCCGCCGCCTCGACGTCGATGAGCCCCCGACCTGGCCGGCCGCTCTCGCGGGTATCGGCATGGTGGTGATGTGCGTGGATCAAACGAGCACGGGCTTTGTCCGCTACCTCTTTGACCGAGGCATCCACTATGTCGATCTCACCGCGACCGACGGCTTCTTCCGTGCTCTCGAAGCGCTGCCTCCACCCGACAGATCCGCTGCCCTGCTCTCGGTGGGCCTCGCGCCGGGGCTGACCAACATGCTCGCCGCTGCGATCGCGGCGGCCTTCGACCGCCCCCCCCGCGTCGCTATCGGCCTGCGATTAGGGCTAGGAGACAGTCCCGGGAGTGCCGGGCTCGACTGGATGGCAGCTCG
>JAEZKB010000090.1 GCA_023415605.1 Pseudomonadota bacterium | reverse complement strand
CCCCACGCCCGGCCAAGGCCTTCATCGAGGAAGAGGTTGATCGGATAGCGGGTCTTGATGGCTGTGCCACCGGAGGAGCCGGCGACGGGCGGGATGCGGACGCTGGCCGGCACATAGGCGCCCGTTCCACCGTTCCCGCCCGGGCCCTGGATGCGGCCGCGCAGATAAAGGTTGATGATGACGGTGTAGAGCGTCAACGTCGTTGCGCCATTGGCCGAGGCATCGGCGTCGAGCGTGACTGAGGTATTCGGCACGATCGACACGACGCGTCGATAGCCGGTAAAACCCGGCCCCGAGACGGCCATGCCGACCTTGAAGGCCGAAGTATCGGCCACTGCCACCGTGGCGCTGCCGCTGGTGCGGGTGCCGCTGAAAGTGACCGTCGGCCAGTCCGAGGTGTCGCCCACATCGAGCGCCGGCAGCCCATATGCCTTGGCGCCGATGATGGCGAACTCTTCGATATAGACATTGACCGTCTCGCCACCAGCCGGAGGCAGGTAGAGGTCGTTGTGAGCCTCGATCAGATCGATGCCGTTATAGTCGGCATCGTAGGTCAGCTCGTGGATCGACGGATCGTCGGTGTCCGCCGCGACGCGCAGCTCGTCGGCCACAACCATGCGCTTGGTATCGTCGACCCCGAGCCGCACGATCTGCACCGGCAGGTCGATCCGGGCGCCGGTGGCGTCCACCAGCGGCCAGGCATTTACGATACAGCCCTCGCCCAGCTCCGGGCTCTCGGGCCCGATACGGAACACCGGGAAGCTGACGCGCCGCGGTGGGTCCTTGAACCGGCTGAGCAGGATGTTGGCCACGCGCAGCGCCGTCGAGCGGCCCCCAGCCGGAATCCACCGCGAGAAGATGGTGCGGATCGCCGCCGAGCCGTAGTTGGCCTCGGCGTCGAGATCGGCGACGACGACTGAGGATCGATAGTTCTGCGGGTCTTCCTGCCCGCCCATCGGGTCGATCTTGCCGTAGTAGACCTGGACGCGCGAGATGCGGCGGTCAGGCTGCTCTTCAATCTTCAACTGGCCCCGCAGCCGGTTCTCGTCGTCGAACCTCTCCGCATCGGTGGAGATGGGCCGCAGCACCTGCAGGCGGATACGCTGGTTGACCTCATCGCCCCAGGTGGCGAGGCCGACCTGCTCGATCAGCTCGGACACCAGCGTCTTGACCGGCGTCGGCTCGCCGATAAAGGCGCTGTAGAGCCGGTTGTTGTAGCTGGTGATCTCCTGCTGCCACGCCGGCAGGTCGATCTGGCTCGTCGGCACGTCGGCATAGTTCGTTTCGAGCCGATAGATGATGTCGGCCGCGTTCTGCGCGTCCTCGTAGATCGCGACCTGGAACCGGTCCTGGGCCTTGTGCGCCTGTGCGGCGATGCCGAAGAGTCCACGTTCGACAAACGTTATCGCGTTCCCTGAGCGGGTGAAACTCACCGGCTCCTTGCCGGCGATGACGCCATAGCCGGAAGCCGGGTATTCCGCATCCCCAATGCCCGATGGCGACAGGTTGAAGCCCGTCGCATCCGAGGCGATATCGGCCGCAAGGAACCCGTTGCTGAGCCGCGGCGCCTGCGCCCTGTCGCCATCGAGGAGCTTGAGCACATCCTTGGCGATGATCGAATAGCTGCCCTCGGCGGTGGGGCCGTCGAAGCTTTCGATGACATAGTGCCGGGTTTCCATTTCGGCGAGCGTCTGCCCGACGAAGCCTCGGATGACGCGGATCGCCCTGCCGCGCAAATACGGGTTTCTGGCCCTCCATTTGGGCCAGAACGTGCCCTGCTCATAGGGGTTGTACGAGCGCTCGGCATGGTAGGGGTCGAAGCCCGGCCCGGTGTCGGACCAGGGGAAATCCCGGAATGATACCGTCAGCGACGCCCGCTGGCCGAGGTCTTCGCCCAGCGAAATCATCGCCGGCGAGAGTTCCACCGACGTGATTGCCGGAATGGCGTCGATATCGTTCGCCGAGAGAAAGTCGTCGAGATAGTCGGCTGGCCTGGCAAACCGGACGGTGACCGTCTCTTCGGCGTAGTTCTCCAGATCCTGGCACGTCGAAACGCAGTTGAAGCACTTGGCATCACCGCTGCCCGTCGCCGTGCACGGGCTCACCCCGAAGGTGAGCGAGCAGACCGGGATATCGACCTCAACGAAGGTCAGGGCGAGGTTTTCGGTCATAGCGAGCACGGCCCTTTCCGGTTTAGGCTGCGGGCAAGAGGGAGGGTCAGCATGGTTGAAATTCGGGGCAGGTTCAGCGCCACGGTCGCCTTGGAAAGCCTGACGCTAACTTTCAGCAATGGGCTCGAGACCAAGCACTTCGGCGCCGACGCCGCTTCCCTCGGGATAAAGGCAACTGGTGACGGGAACCCCGTAGTGAACTGGCGTTGGTTCGTCGAAAACCACTACAAGAACCGGGGCGTCACTCCGCTGACCGCCGCGGACCCGGAAGCCCTGGCCATCGCGGCTAAATTCGGCACCGCCACAATCAAGTGCACCCTGCCTGTCGGCATTAACGAGGGCCTTGCCTACGTCGAGGAACACGGTCTCGTGGGCAACATAGATGAGCCTGCTGTCCTGATCCGCGTCTTTGTCGAGTACACGGTCACGATCATCCGGCATGCAGACGCCTAGTTCGGTCACTTCGCCCAGCCCTTGCGCTGCATCCAGTTGTAGACCGGACGCCAGAGCACCATTGCGGCCACAGCGGAGGCCACCAGCGGCCATGCCCAGGTCGGCACCGCCGACTGCAGGCAGTCGAGCAGCATCCCATCCGAGCCGCCGAGATCATGCGCAACGCAGCAGGCCGACCAGTCGAGGCCGAACATGCCGCCCGGAAACCCGGTGCAGCCGCCGTCGCTGCCGAGGCTGACATCCATCACGCGATACCCTGAATCGTCATGGAAAGGCTGGCGAGGCCGTTGAGGTGCGACGTCTCCGGGCGCACGTCGTTCGGCGACCAGACATAGCCTGCCTCGCGCGGATAGCGCTCCGGCATGGCGGCCCAGAAGAAGGGCGTGCGATTCGAGGCGTAATCGCAGAAGTCGTCGAGTTCCTCGCGCACCCAGTCGGCCGTCAGGGCATTGATCTGCACGCCCGTCTGCAGGCGCGAACTGGTGACGATGCTGCCCAGGTAGTCGCTGCTCTCCGCTTCGCCCGGCACGACAGTGCGCTGCCGCCCCATGCCGATCGGCGTATGCGGCTGCAGGCCATTCTGGAAGGTGAGCAGCTGACCCACGAAGAGCACGGCAGCCCGCGGCGCGGTGCCGCTGGGCTGCAGCTTCAGCCGCGGCTTGAGCAGCCCCTGCCTGGCGTAGCGGAAGATAACCGGGCGGTCATCCGCCAGCAGCGTTTCCTCGACTAGCTCCGACCAGGTGACGCCGTCCGCCGTCCCTTCGACGGAACAGACGATCTGCGCCGAGCCGAAGTTGTGTCGGGCCACGGCCAGATAGTCGACTTCCCCGGTCGTCTGCAGGTCGACGGTGACATACTGCACGCTGGTCGATACGGACCGCCACCCCTGCTGCGAGGCCGTCGAGGGGTTGGCGAGGTTCGAGGCGGGGTAGTCGGCATCTTCGCTATCGGCCGAGACGTTCGCCGCCGTCACCAGGTTGCGGTACCCGGCAATCGGATAGTTGGCATTCGGCGCCGCCGCGAGCGAGAGCTTGAGCTCTTCCGAGAGAATGATGCCCATCAGGCCACCTTGAGCCGCACGCCGTCGCCGACAGCGCTGTTGATCTGCTTGATCAGATCCTCGACGTCTTCCCGCGAGAACCGCGAGCCATGCAGCTGCAGGTAGACGCTCGGCCCAGCCGGCGCTGCAGCCGCCGGCGCCGCTGCTGCAACGCCTCCGCCCGCACTGCCGTTGACGGTCGGTGCGCTCGTCGCCCCGCCCGGCTGTGCACTCAGCACCGTTGCGAGCTGCGCGGCGCCGGCAACGCCAATCGCTGCGGCAATCGGGAAACCGAAGGGGCCGCCCTCGGCGAGGGCCTTGGTGATGCCCTGCGCGGTGTTGACCACGATATTGGCCGCGGCGATGGCCTTGTTGTCCTGGAAGGCGCCGGCGAGGGCCCCGGTGATCTGGCTGATCGAGCCGAGCGCATCGGAGGCCGCACCCATCGTCGCCCGGTTGACCGCGCGATGATAAGTATCCCAGCTGATCACGCCCATGGCGAGCAGCTGATCGAGCCGCCCCAGCTCCGCGCCGAGGACCTCGAACGGTGTGCGGGTCGCCTCGAACACCGCTTGGCCTTCGTTGACCAGGTCGAGGAAGGCCCCGAAGTTCTCCTTGGTCGACTTTGTCTTGTCGCCAATATTGGCCACCGAGACCGCCACGCTCTCGCCGAACGTGACGCCGAGCGCCTCCTCAAGTCCGGCCGTGGCGATCTCCGCCAGTTCGATATTGAGCCGCAGCTCACTCATCTTGTCGGTGAGCGGACTGCTCTCGATCAGCTCCTGGGTGCGCTGCAGCAGGTTGTCATTGGCCGGCGACCGCACGAACTGGCCGATCTTGGGATCGGAGAACCCGCCCGCCACATCGTTGGCGACGCCGACACCCACCGTGCCCTTGGCGATTTCCTGCCGGAGATCCTGCCCCAGCTTCTGCAGCTCGAGCTGCGACGTCTTGATCAGGATCTGCTGCCGCTTGAGCTCGAGCTCGAGCAGCTTCTTCTTGGCGTTGAACTCACGCTCGGAGTTGGCAACGATCGAATCCGACGCGATGCTCTGGCTCTCCGCCGTGCCGCTGATCGCGCGCGCATAGGCGTCCGTGACGCCCTGCAGGTCCTGGATCTGCGACCGCACACTGTCGAGCGAGCCGGCCTGCTTGGCGATGGCCTGGTCGGAAGAGTCGCTGGCATCGCCCAGGCCCATCATCCACTGGATCAGAGCAGCGCCGGCGGCGATCGAGCCGATGGTCAGGAAGGTCACCGGCGACAACAGGCTGAGGAAAGCCTCCTTGAGCGCCCTGGCGGCGCCGGCGGCCCCCATCGGGCCGATCACCTGGCTGATCTGCGTACCCTGCTGGATGGCCAGGATCAGCGGCGACTGCCCCGACGCCAGCATGACGCCAATGTCGTTGAACTGCGCGGCCAGGTTGGCCACGCCACCGGCAGCGACCCCGGTCGAGTCCTTGACCCCTTTGCCGGCGCGCTGCGCGTCGTCGACGACCTGCTGAAAGACCGGCCCGGTATTGTTCTGGCCCGAGATGATGACGCGCATCTGCGGTGTCACTTTTTGCGCTCCTCTTCGGTCAGCTGGCAGTGGGCGATGAAGTAGATGAAGTCGTCGATGGTGAACCCCTCACGGATCTCCTGAGGGGTCTTGTGCAGCCGATCCGCCAGCCGGAACACCGCGCGGCGCAGCGGATCGTCTCTCAGTTTTTTTCGGCTTGCTCGATGGTCAGGCCGCCGAGCATCGACATGCCGATGCGGTTGACCACGGCCGGCGAGGCGATCTCCCGCAGCGTGACGGCATCGGTCATGGTGAAAAGCCGCTGGCCGTTCTCGTCGAGCGCCTTCATGGCGACGATCCGGGCGATGCGCTTGTAGTGCTCGTCACCATCCACCGCAGACACG
Organism: Pseudomonadota bacterium; assembly: GCA_023415605.1. Taxonomy (GTDB): domain Bacteria; phylum Pseudomonadota; class Alphaproteobacteria; order Rhizobiales; family Devosiaceae; genus Devosia_A. Next base: position 905 of record JAEZKB010000090.1, on the reverse strand, counting down.
GTGGCGAGATCGTCGAGCGTCACCATCGTGTAGGTGATGACCAGCGGCTTGCCGGGCTCGATCTCTTCGCCATTCTCGCCGAGCACCGGGGGCGTCCCCCACTCCGGCACCTCGAGGCGGCGAACCTTGGCCGGCTCGGAATGTGCCTTGATCCGTTCGAGCAGCGAGGTCACGACGAATACGTCCCGCGCGTCAGGGCCCCGGTGCCCTGCACCTGGACGATCAGCGGCACGATAGCGGCGTTGGCGACATCGCCTTCCTGGCGGCTGGTGATGATGCCGGTGCCGCTGCGCTTGTTCTTGCCGCTGGCCGTGCCCTCGCTGCCGAACTCGAAGGCGAGGCTGTCGCCGACCTGCAGCACCTCCTGCCCATTGGTATCACCCGGGTAGAAATGGCAGTTGACCGTCGCCGACCAGGTCGGCAGATCGTCGGAGACGAAAGTCTTGGCCGCGTCTCCCATAGCCGTGTCCTCGACCGTCCCGGCAGTTTCCGTGAGCGACCACGACGTGATCTCGGCAATTGCCGTCGGCGACTCGCCCACGCGGACGACGCCGGAATTACCCTTGTGGGTGGCCATGCGGCCCTCCTCTAGTTGCTGATGGTGGTGGGGTCGGAAAGCGCCGTCCGGTAGACGACGGGAAACAGGATCCGGATGATGCCGGTGCGACGGCTGTTGTCGTCACTGGCCGGCAGGTCGACCTGGGTGGTCGGCGCGCCGATATTCTGCAGGACGCCGCTGAGCTGCGGCGTGGCACCGTAGATGGCGGTCTCGACCTCGGCCGCGATGCCGTCGAGCGTATCTTCGAGCCCTTCGCCGCCCTGCGCCCAGGCCTCGATCACGAGATTGCCGGTGCGGGCGACCTTCCCGAGGGCCTGGCCTTCGATATCTGCGCGCTCGTCACGCA
>JAEZKB010000129.1 GCA_023415605.1 Pseudomonadota bacterium | reverse complement strand
TCGTCGGCAGCTTCTTATTTTTATAACAGACTGGACAAACACGACGGTAGCCGAATACGCGGAGATGGTCGCCAAGGCCAAGGACTACATCACCGCCGGCGACATCTTCCAGGTGGTACTGAGCCAGCGGTTCGAGGCTGAGTTCAGCCTGCCGCCGACGGCGCTCTACCGGGCGCTGCGCCGGACGAACCCCTCGCCCTATATGTATTTCCTCGATTTCGGCGGCTTCTCGGTAGCTGGATCGAGTCCGGAAATTTTGGTGAAAGTCGAGAAGGGCCAGGTCACCATTCGCCCCATCGCCGGCACGCGGAAGCGGGGCGCCACGCCGACGCGGGACAAGGAACTCGCGGACGAACTGCTCTCGGATCCCAAGGAACTGGCCGAACACCTGATGCTGCTGGACCTGGGGCGCAACGATGTCGGCCGGGTGGCCAAGATCGGCACCGTGAAGGTCACCGACAAGTTCTTCCTCGAATACTATTCGCACGTCATGCACATCGTTTCGAACGTAGTAGGCGAACTCGATCCGAAACATGACTTCGTAGACGCCCTCAGCGCCGGCTTCCCTGCGGGCACCGTCTCGGGCGCCCCGAAGGTGCGGGCGATGGAGATCATCGAGGAGTTGGAGAAGGCCAAGCGTGGCATCTATGGCGGCTGCGTGGGCTATTTCGGCGCCGACGGGACGATGGATACCTGCATCATTCTGCGCACCGCAATCATCGCCGACGGCAAGATCTATGTGCAGTCTGGCGCCGGGATTGTCGCCGACAGCAAGCCGGAGCTCGAACAGCTCGAATGCGAAAACAAGGCGCGCGCCCTTTTCAGCGCTGCCGAGGAAGCGCTACGCTATGCCGGTGAGGCGAGGGTCGGGCAGTGACGGATTTGTTCCTCGAGGTATTGGATGCGCGGGCACGCCGATGGCGTGGCACGAGCCGTGCCGCCATTCCATACCGCCATTGAGGAACGACCGATGAAACTTTTGGTCATCGATAACTACGACAGCTTTACCTACAACCTGGTCCACTTCCTGGGCGAACTCGGGGCCGACCCGACCGTGGTCCGCAACGACAAGATCACGCTCGATGAGATCGATCAAATGGCGCCGGAAGCCATCCTGCTCTCGCCCGGGCCGTGTACGCCGAACGAAGCCGGCATCTGTCTCAGCCTGATCGAGCGGTTCGCACCGACGACGCCGCTGCTCGGCGTCTGCCTAGGGCATCAGGCCATCGGCCAGGCCATGGGCGGCGATGTGATCCGCGCGCCGCACCTTATGCATGGCAAGACCAGCCGCATCAATCACACCGGCAAAGGCATCTTCCGTGGCCTCAATGCCGGGTTCGAGGCGACGCGCTATCACTCGCTGATCGTCAAGCAGGACACCCTGCCGGACGCGCTGGAAGTTACGGCGTCGACCGACGATGGGCTGATCATGGGGGTGCAGCACAAAACCATGCCGGTGCATGGCGTGCAGTTCCACCCTGAAAGCATCGCGTCCGAGAACGGTCACGCTCTGCTGCAAAATTTCCTCAACATCGCCCGCGACTTCAATATCAAGAAGGCGGCGTGATGGACATCAAGGCAGCACTGCACAAGATCGCCGACCGCAAGGACCTGACCGGCGAGGAGATGCGCGGCGTCATGCGCACCATCATGGCCGGCGAAGCGACACCGAGCCAGATCGGCGCTTTTTTGATGGGCATGCGGGTCAAGGGAGAGACGGTGGGCGAGATCGCCGCCGCCGTCTCGATCCTCCGCGAAAAGATGGTGCCGGTGGAGGCGCCGGAAGATGCCATCGACATCGTCGGTACCGGCGGCGATGGCCTAGGCAGCCTCAATATTTCGACGACGACTGCGTTGGTCGTTGCTGCGGCGGGTGTTCCAGTGGCCAAGCATGGCAATCGCGCCCTTTCCTCACGTTCCGGCGCCTCGCAGGTGCTCGAAGCGCTGGGGGTAAAGCTCGACCTGCCGCCGGAGCGGATTGCCAAGACCATAGCCGATGCGGGCATCGGCTTCATGTTTGCGCCCAACCACCACCCGGCGATGCGCCATGTCGGCCCGTCGCGGGGAGAGATGGGGGTAAGGACGCTCTTCAACCTCCTCGGTCCGCAATCCAATCCAGCCGGCGTGCGCCGCTATCTGCTCGGCGTCTATTCGCAGCAATGGGTGGAGCCGGTGGCGGCCGCTCTCCTTGCCAACCGGGCGGTCAAAGCCTGGGTGGTGCATTCGAGCGAAGGTCTCGATGAGCTTTCGACCTCGGGGACCAATTTCGTGGCCCAGATCCAGAACGGTGATCTCCGCAGTTTTGAGCTGCATCCGGAACAAGTGGGGCTCAAGGTGACCGATCCCAAGGATCTGCTTGGGGGCGAGCCGGCAGACAATGCTGCTGCAATGATCGCGCTGTTCGAGGGTGCTCCTGGCGCCTATCGCGACACCGTGCTGCTCAATGCCGGCGCGGCGCTGCTGGTGGCCGACAAGGTCAGCTCCATCGAAGACGGCATCGCGCTAGCGCGCTCCACCATCGACAGTGGCAAGGCCAAGGAAACCCTCGCCCGCCTTGTCTCAGTCTCCAACGGGTAGTTCATGTCCGACATCCTCTCCCGCATCGAATCCTACAAGCGCGAGGAGATCGCCGCAGCCAAGGCCATGAAGCCCTGGAACGAGGTGGTCGCCGAGGCCCATGATGCGCCGCCGGTGCGGCGCTTCCTCTCAGCGCTCAAGAAGAAACGGACTGAGCAGAAGTACGCCCTGATTGCCGAGGTGAAGAAGGCGAGCCCCTCCAAGGGCGTGATCCGCCCGGACTTTCACCCTGCCGAGATTGCTCGATCCTACGAGGCCGGTGGCGCGGCATGCCTCTCGGTGCTCACCGACAGGCCGAGCTTTCAGGGCGCGGCGAGCTATCTGATCGAGGCCCGAGCTGCGACCAACCTGCCCGTTCTGCGCAAGGACTTCTTGTTTGAGACTTATCAGGTGGCTGAAGCCCGTGCGTGGGGCGCAGACTGCATCCTGATCATCCTTGCGGCCGTCGGTGACGACACTGCCCGCTACCTGCTCGATGCCGCAGAGGAATGGCGGATGGATGCGCTGGTGGAGGTGCACGATCAGATCGAGCTCGATCGGGCTCTTGGCCTCAACGCGGAGTTCATCGGCATCAACAACCGCAACCTGCGCACCTTCGAGACGACCCTGGGTACCTCGATCAGCCTTGCAGGCGGCGTGCCGTCGGGCGTGCATCTGGTGTCCGAGAGCGGCATCTACACCCATGAGGACGTGCGCAAGCTCGACGAGCAGGCCAATATCGGCACTTTCCTCGTCGGGGAAAGCCTGATGCGGCAGGACGACGTGACCAAGGCCACCCGGACGCTGCTAATGGGCACGGCCGACGCCTGATGGCCCTCACGCATCTCAACGAGCGGGGCGAGGCTCGGATCGTCGATATCGGCGACAAGCACGCGACGCGGCGGCGCGCCGTGGCGGAGGCCCGGCTGGTGGCGCAGTCGGAGACGATCGCAGCGATTGCTGATGGCACGCTCAAGAAGGGTGACGCCCTCGCGGTAGCCCGCATTGCTGGGATCATGGCGGCCAAGAAGACCTCCGACCTGATCCCGCTCTGCCACCCGATCGCGCTGACCAGCGTGACGGTGGACATCGAACCGGAAGCCGACGCGTTGCACATCGTCGCCACGGCAGAAACCACTGGCCAAACCGGGGTGGAGATGGAGGCGTTGACGGCCGCGTCGGTGGCGGCGCTGACGCTCTACGACATGGCCAAGGCCATGGACCGCGGCATGCGGATCGAGGATCTGCAGCTAGTGGAAAAGACCGGCGGCAAGTCCGGCGACTACAAGCGTGCTGGCAGTACGACATGATCTCGGTCGATGAGGCGCTGGAGCGCATCTTCGCGCAGCTCGATCCGCCGCAAGCCGAAACCGTTCCCCTGCTCCGCGCCCACAAGCGCGTACTGGCGAAGCCTCTGGTCGCCAGCCACAACCAGCCGCCCTTCGATTCCAGCGCCATGGATGGATATGCGGTGCGTGCGGCCGAAGTGGTGCCCGGACGGCCACTGAAGCTCGCGGGGACGTCGCAAGCTGGCGCTCGGTTCGTCGGAATGATGGAACATGGCCAGTGCGTCCGGATCTTCACCGGGGCACCTATGCCGATCGGCGCCGACGCGGTGATCATGCAGGAAGAGGCGACAGCCACCGGCAACCATGTCGGTTTCGAGAAGGCGCCGCGGCCGGGGCAGAGCGTGCGGCGGCAGGGTCACGATTTCCAGCGCGGTCAGGAGCTGCTGCCGTCGGGCGTATCGCTGACGCCGGCAATGCTCAATCTCGCCGCTTCGGCCAACCAACCCACGCTTGTGGTCACCAGGCGACCAAAGATCGCCATCCTGGCGACGGGGGATGAACTGGTCCCACCCGGCACCCTGCCCGGGCCGGATCAGATCGTGGCCTCAAACTCCTATGGGCTGATCCCGCTGCTGACGCCCTATGCCGAGCGCGTGATCGACCTAGGTATCGTGCCGGATAACAAACAAGCGCTGGAAGGCGCTCTGCTCTCTGCCTTTGACGCCGGCGTCGACATGTTGGTGACCACTGGCGGAGCGAGTGTGGGTGAGCGGGACTATGTGCGCGAAGTCCTCGTCGACCTCGGCGTCACTCTCGACTTCTGGAAGTTGAAGATGCGGCCTGGGAAGCCGCTGATGTTCGGCACCCGCGCCAAGACGCTGGTCTTCGGTCTGCCGGGTAATCCGGTGTCGGCGCTGGTCACCGCAATCGTCATCCTGCGGCCGGCGCTGCGGCGAATGACTGGCCACCAGGATCCGCTCGCTCCTCGGATGACAGCAACGCTGGCAACAGCTTTGCCTGCCAACGGCCCACGCCGCCATTATGTGCGCGGCATCCTTTCGCGCGACCAACTCGGTTTCCTGCAGGTGGATCCGATTTCCGAGACGGATAGTTCGCATTCTTCTTCGCTGGCCATGGCGGATGCTTTGATTATTCAGCCAGAGGATGATTCGTTTCGGCGCGTTGGAGATCTCGTCGAGATCATCCCGCTCTCAATGCTTGGATAACGATACCATCTGAACTATGCATATCGGCGTATGCATGTGTTTCGCCGGCTATGTTTGCCACAAGCCGCCGGTGTTGCACAATTGCCGCGACCCTGAGAATGCTTCTGCGGCCCTACGTCATCCGTTTGACTTTGGAAAGCGACTGGTAAAAGTACCATCTGTGCGCGGAGTGTATCTGCGTGCTGGGGGTAAGAGACGGAACGTGGGTTTGCCGGGACAAAGGGGTACCTGGCCTTCGCGACCGGACAAGAAGCTCTCGCCCTGGGAACTTAACGAGGGATACCGGCGGCAAACGCCGGGCATGTCGCGCAAGCTGCATGCGGACCAAAGGGCCTGATATGCGTCTTTTGAAGCAGTTTCTTCTAGGTACGGTGTTCACGGCTGCGGCTCTCCTGCCGTTCAGCGCGCAAGCCTTGTCGCTGCGAGACGCGGTCAAGACTGCCATCGAAACCAATCCGGAGATCGGTCAGGCCATCGCCAACCGCGAAGCGACCGAATGGGAACTGCAACAGGCCCTTGCCCTCTACGGCCCGCGCCTCGACCTCGAGGCTTCGGTCGGCGCCCAGCTTTCCAACACGCCGTCGCGCCGTGCCGCTGGGATCGAAAATGATCCGCTCTATCCGGCGCAGGTCGGCTTGACCGCAACCTGGGACATTCTCGACGGCGGCTTCCGTGACTCCGAAGCCGATCGCCAGGCGGCTCGCATCGACAGTGCCTCCTTCCGCGTGCTCGAACGGTCCGAAGTGATCGGCCTCGAAGTGGCACGCCTGTATTTCGAGATCGTGCTGCAGGCCCGCATCGTGGAACTGGCGCGTGGCAACGTCGCCTTTCACCAGGAAACGCTGGCCAATGTGGTCGATGCCATCTCTTCGGGCCAGTTGACCGAAGCGGATCGGCAGCAGGCCTCCGAACGTCTGGCAGCTGCCAGTGCCCAAGTGATCCAGGCGCGCGAAGCGCTGGAAGCGGCCAAGATCAGCTTTGCAAAGAATGTCGGCGCACCCTTCACCAACGCCAAGGTACCGCCGCGCGTCGGCAAATATCTGCCCAAGACGCTGGCCTCAGCCGTGGAAGCCGGCATCAACAACAATCCGCGCATCCGCGTGGCCGGTGCCGACGTGGATGCCGCCTCTGCATTGGTTGACCAGGCCAATGGTGCCCTCGGCCCGCGCCTTTCGCTCGAAGGTCGCGGCGTTGTCGGCCAGGACAATACAGGTACCGCAGGCTATTCCACGGATCTCTCGGGCAAGCTCGTGCTGCGCTGGAACCTCTGGGACGGCGGCGTCAAGAGCGCCAAGGTACAGGAGAGCATCCGCCGCGAAAGCGAAGCGCTTCTCGGCCAGCAGGTTGCCGCCCGCGAAGTTGAGGAGGCGGTGAAAGTCTCCTGGGACCGCATCCGTCGACAGAACGAGCTGGCCGGTGCTTATGCCAATCAGCTTTCCGCCTCCGATGGGCTAGTGTCGTCATATCGCGAGCAGTTCACCATCGGTCAGCGTTCGCTGCTTGATGTGCTGGATGCGCAGAACACCCGCTACAACGTTCAGGTGCAAGCCGAGACAGCCAGCTTTGCGGCGCGCTTTGCCGAGTATCGCTTGCTGGCGGCGACCGGGTCGCTGCTCGCTTACCTCGACGTGACGGCTCCGAAGCAGTCCGACGCCTATGCGCGTGATCTGATCGGCACCGCCTCGATCGAGGACACGGGCGCCCTGCCCGAGCGCAACGTGCGTCCGTTGACGCTCAGCGGCAAGCTCGACCTCTCAAAGTACACGGACTAGTTTAAGGGAACAGTTACTTGCGGGTTACCAGTTGATCGGTGATGACCGATGGTCGCGCGCTGGTTAACCGAATATGAACGCCGTCCGTGCACCGGCCGCTAAAGTTGTGTAACCCGTCTTTGTCTGGAGGGCGGCTATGGCGATCGGCAAGGCATTTAGCGGAAGGAAGCTGGGCAGCGGACCCACGCTTGAGCGGGACAATGACCTTCCTGCACCCGCCAACGACCTTGCGGTGAACAAGGCGCTGGAAGAAGCGGTCGGCGCTGCGGTGGAAGCGCCAGCCGAGGTGCCCCCAGCCAACCCTAAGATCGACCCCCTCCTCAACGCCCTGCAGTATCTCGCCCGCCGCTGGGGCCGGCCTGTGTCGCGCGACGTGTTGACCGCTGGCCTGCCGCTCAAGGGCGGCTTCCTGACCATGCCGCTGCTGTCGCGGGCCCTTGAGCGCATTGGCCTTGTGCACAAGACCAAGCGCGTAGCGCTGCGCGACCTTGCCGAATTTGACATGCCGGCGATGGTGGTCGGCAAGAAGGGCCAGGTCCTCGTGATCATCGGGCGTACAGGCCGCCATGCGCTCGCCGTGTTCGACCCGACGACCGGTAAGGAAGACGAAATCCAAACCAACACCGCCGAGTGGCGCTTCCGTCACCAGGTGATGGTGATTAAGCCCAGTTCCACTCGCGAGGGCGAGACTTGGGAAGGCGCCGACAACGGTGCCATCAAGCAGAAGCATTGGCTGCGCGCCGCCATGGCCGGCCATTGGAAGAGCGTGTGGGTGGTGCTGCTGGCGGCGACGTTCATCAACGTCTTCGCTATCGCCATGCCGCTGTTTTCGATGAACGTCTACGACCGGGTGCTGCCCAACAAGGCGTTCTCGACGCTTTGGGTGCTGGCAATCGGCCTCCTCACTGTGTTCGTCTTCGACTTCCTCCTGAAGATCGCCCGCGGCGCTATCATCGACTATGCCGGCCGGCAGATCGATTTTCGCCTTTCCTCGGTGCTGTTCGACAAGGTGATGAATGCGTCGGTCTCAGCGCGGCCGCAATCGACCGGCGTCTTCATCAACCGCATCTCGCAATATGAAGTGCTGCGCGATTTCTTCACCTCGCACACGGTGGTGATGTTCATCGATGTGCTGTTCATGGGCGTTTTCGTCTGGGTGATCGCCATGCTGATCGGCTGGGTGGTGATCTTCCCTGTGGCGGCGGCGCTGATCGCCATTGTCGGCACGATCATCATCGCGCGGAAATCGGCCGGTGTGGTCAAGGCGGCGCTGCAGGAATCCTCGATGCGCAACGCCATCCTTGTGGAATCCCTCTCGGCGACGCAGACGGTCAAGGCAGCGCGGGCCGAGGGCCAGTTCCAGAACAAATGGGAAGCGACGATCCTGGCCTCGTCCGACACGCAGAGCCAGATCAAGTGGCTGCAGTCGATTGCGGGCCAGATGACGGCCGTCGTCAGCCAGATCGCCTCGATCGGCATCATGATCGGGGCCACATATTCATTTTCCGACGCGCAGATCTCGATGGGCGCGATCGTCGCGGCGATGATGCTCTCGAGCCGCGTCATCGCGCCGATCGCGCAGATCTCGGCGGCCGTGCTGCGCACCAGTTCGGCTATCGAAGCCTATACGTCGCTCGACAGCATCATGAAGCTCCCGGATGAGCGGACCGTGCGCAAGAGCTTCGTCACCCGCGCCATCTCGGCGGGGAACATCGAGTTCAAGAAGGTGCGCTTCGCCTATCCGGGTACCGAGCATTATGTGCTCGACCAGGTATCGTTCTCCATCAAGGCCGGCGAGAAGGTCGGCATAATCGGCCGTATCGGCTCGGGAAAGACGACGCTGGGGCGCCTGCTGGTCAACTTCTACGACGCGCAGGAAGGCGAGATTCTCATCGATGGCGTCTCCATCCGCCAGTACCACCCGGCCGAGCTGCGCCGCCAGGTGGGTCTGGTGCTGCAGGATCCGGAACTCTTCAACGGCACGGTCAAGGAAAACATCGTCCTCTCCGACCCCGAAGCCAGCGACGAACGGCTGATCGAAGTGGCGCGACGGGCCGGCGTCGAGGATTTCGTCTCGCGGCATCCGCTCGGCTACGACATGCCCGTCGGTGAGCGGGGCTTCCTGCTCTCGGGCGGGCAGCGGCAGGCGGTGGCACTGGCGCGCACCATGCTGATCAACCCCAAGATCCTGTTCCTCGACGAGCCGTCGAGCTCGATGGACCTCGCCACCGAACGGCAACTGATCGGCCATCTGAGCCGGTCGCTCGCACCGGAGCACACTGTGCTGATCGCCACGCACCGGTTCAGCCTCCTCAACCTCGTCACCCGCATCATCGTGGTCGACAATGGCCGCATTGCCGCCGACGGACCGCGTGACCAGGTGCTGGCCCAGCTCCGCGCCCAAGGCGGCGGAGGTGACGCATGAACAAGCCCGTCCTGCCGCGCGATCTCGCGGCTCCCACCTACGCGCTCGACTATGATCGCCCGCCGCGCCACTGGCTTTGGGTGATCCTCCTTGTTTCGGCTTTCCTCGGCGCCGCCCTGCTGTGGGCCTCGACCGCCGAGATCGACGAATTGAGCCGCGCCGAAGGCCGCGTTATTCCCTCGTCCAAGACGCAGGTGATCCAAAGCGCCGAGGCCGGTGTCGTCGCGGAAATCCTGGTGCGGCGTGGCGAGCAGGTCAAAAAGGGCCAACAGCTGGTTCGCCTCGACGACACCACCACCACCTCGTCGGCCGGCGAAGTGGAGGCCAAGGTGCGCGCTCTGCAGGCGCAGGTGGCGCGTTTGCAGATTGAATATGAAGGGCGAGCCGCGGAAGGCTACACTTGCCCGCCTGACGTCCTCGCCGAGGTGCCTGCCGTCTGCGACAACGAAGCCAAGCTGCTCAAGGCCCGGCTCGACACGCTCGACCAGGGCAAGGACGTGCTGGCGCAGCGCGTCGAACAGCGCAGCCGCGAACTCTCCGAAGCACTCGCAAACAAGGCGCGGCTCGAAGAGGCCTATGCCCTCGCCGAACAGAAGCTCGAGCTGATCAAGCCAATGGCCGAGAAGCAGCTAGTATCGCAGACCGAATTCCTCGCCGCACAACGTGACGTCAGCGATACCCGTGGCCAGCGCGACGCCGTGATCGAATCCATTGCGCGGCTACAATCGGCCGTGTCGGAGGCCGAACTGCAGGTGCAGCAGGCCGACCTACAGTTTCGCCAGGACGCCCTCAACGATCTCACCCTGCGCCTCGCCGAACTCTCCTCGGCTGAGCAGGCGCTGCGCGGCGCCAGCGACCGCGTGAGCCGCACCGACATCAGGTCGCCCGTCGATGGCATCGTCAACGAAATCGCCATCAACACGGTGGGTGGCTTCGTGCAGCCGGGCGAACGCCTGCTCGATATCGTGCCGATGGAAGACACGCTGCTCGTCGAGGCACGGCTCAAGCCTTCTGACGTTGCCTTCGTGCTGCCTGGTCAGCCGGCGGAGATCAAATTCACCGCCTATGATTTCTCCATCTTCGGCGGGCTGCAGGGCGAAGTGCAGAGCGTGGGCGCGGACTCGATCATCGATCCGAACACCCGCGAGACCTACTATGTCGTGCTGATCAAGACGCCGGAATCGGTGCTGCATTATCGCGACGACGCGCTGCCGATCCTGCCGGGCATGGTGACCACGGTCGAAATTCTCACCGGCAAGAAGACCATCCTCCAGTACCTGCTCAAGCCTATCAACAAAGCCCGCGACGAGGCGATGCGTGAGCGCTGAGAGCGACATCCTGCCCGATGACCTCGAGGCCGTGGGCGACGAGCTGACGCCGGAATTCCGCGTCATCGTCACCGGTGGCCGCCGCCGCGGCATCCGCCTCGAGCGGCTCTACTGGCGCCTGCTCGGCGAGATCGCCGAACGCCGCGGCCTCAAGCGCTCGCGGTTGGTCGCCTCGGTGCTGGAGGATGCCGACCCGGCCTCCGACAATGCCGCAAGCGTGCTGCGCTGCTTTGCCATCGACACCATCGACGGCGAGCGTTCGAGTTTGGTGGGCCGTACCAGCACCAACTATGTCATCGGCCTACTGCAGCAGGCGCCGATTCCGGCCTTCGCCATCAACCGGCAGAAGAAACTCCATCAGGTCAACCAGGAGTTCATCCAGCTCCTGCGCATGATTTCCGGCAACAGCACCGAGCGCATCCATGCCGACGTGGTGCAACTGACGCTAGAGACCCCGATCGAGGAGCTGTTCCAGCAGCTGTCCGAGGCCAAATCGGCTCATACCAACTACAATATCCAGCTCGACACCAAGAGCCGCCGCGGCCGCACCAAACTGGTCGCCGTGCCACCCACGCCCAGCCAGGTGCTGGTGGGTTACATCATCGGCTAAGCCACTGTCCGCCGGTGGGTCCAAGTAACCGCCCGAAGTAAAGTCAAGTTACGCCGTTAACCTTTGCAGCAGGTCATGACAGCGTTATCTGTTGCGCCAATACCGCATGGGCATAACCTTATATGCATCCAAATTAAGGTTAAGTGCCCGCAAAGCGGCGTATGCATGCCCAGAGATATACTCAATGTGAACCGGTCATTGCGGGGGCATAACCGGTAATTTACAGGGTAAAGGAACGGTTAAACCATCTAATTCGTTTAAGGGGATTCAGCTATGGCCATCCGCAATGATTTGGGCATTGACGGTCAGGTTCCAATGGCGGTCGACGCCGTCTACGAAGGCATAATCCCCCCTGCCCCGCCGGCAGCTCTCCATGATCCCGCAGCTGTCCGCCAGGTGGCGCAGAACACGGCCAGCACCCCGCCGGTGGTGATCACCATAGCGCTTGAGGACGGCAATATCGCCCGTCTGCCGGCTGATACGGACATCTCTAATGTCCGCGCCAACGGCGCCGACCTCGAATTCGTCCAACCCGACGGCACCGTCATCGTCGTCCCCGGCGGCGCCATCGCCAATCTGGTGCTCTTTATCGGCGACATCCAGATTCCTGCCGAGGCAGTGGAACTGATGTTCACGACGGCCGGCATCGAGCCGGCCGCTGGGCCGGAAGCCGGCCCGGACGGCGCACATGGCGGTTTCACGGATCCGGGTCAGCAATCTGTCGGCGACGGCTTCCGGATCAACAGTCTGCTCGCCAATACCGAGTTCGGCTTTGCGAGCGTCCAGCTTGGTGACCAGGTCGACAACAACCTGCCGCCCACGATCGAGCTCGGCGACGGTACATACATCATTGCAGACGACGGCTTGCAGGACGGCAATCGCCCGGACGGCGATAGCGATCTCCCTTCGGCGAGCGGCACTTTCACCGCCTCGGACAGCGATCCCCTAACCTTCTCGGTCAATCCGCCTCTGGGGCTCTTCTATTCGAGCGGCTACGAGATCAAGTGGGACACGACCAACCCGTTGGAGCTCGTCGGGTACATCGATGTCCCGGGAAATGATTCCCGCATCACCATCATCAGGTTCGAGCTGACTGTTGTGGAAGGCCCCGGCAGTTTTGTCTCGACCGTCACCTGGACGATGACCCTCGAGGGCCCGCTCGATCATCCCGTCGAGACGGCGGACGACGTGCTGCCGATGCCGTTCACGGTGTCCGTGACCGACAACATCTCCACGCCCACCGTCATCACCTTCAACATGGGTGTCGAGGACGACGAGCCGTGGCTCGACCGCGACGAGGACGGCCAGGTTCTGGGGGACCGGGCCGAGGACAAGACGGTTGACGAGGACGGCCTCAAGGACGGCCAGGCCGGCGGTTCCGGTGATGCGCCCGGCGAAGCCACGAGCGTCACAGGCCAGCTGAACATCCTCTGGGGCGCCGATCGCGGCGATCGTGGCGACACGGAAGGCACTCAGGACGGGGCGCAGTCCAACTCAGCCGACAACACCCAACTCTATGGCCGCGCTGTCTACTTCGGCAGCGCCAGTGTCGGCATCGAGTACGATACCCCGGAGAGCGAACAGCCGACGATCCAGCCGCTTGTGGCCCCGGATCTCTATTCTCGCGGCGAGTTGGTGCAGTACCGTCTCGACCAGTCGGGCACCAAGCTCATCGGCTATGTCGGCACCTGGAATGGTGGCGGTGGCGATGACGGCGAAGGCAACGAGGAAACCTCGTCGCAGCTGGAGAGCGACTACCGCGAAGTCTTCACCGTCACGCTCAGCGACGATGGCACCGGCGCCTACAGGTTCGAACTGCTGGATGTCCTCGATCACCCGATTGCCGATACCGAAGACGATATCCGGCTGACCTTCGAGTTCACCGCACGCGACTTTGATGGCGACACCGTCACGGGCAACTTCGTTGTCACCATCGACGACGACTCGCCGCAAGAGACGGAAGCCACGGCCGGCGGGCGCGCTGACGAGAACGACCTCAGCAACTTCAATCCAGGCGCCGCCATCGTCGAGATTTTCGACGAGGTTTTCGACACCCGCTTCTTCTCTCACATCCCGGCCGCCTTGCGCGTGGTCGGCTCGAACGGCACCAGCCCGGGCGATCAGGGCGACGGCAGCGTCACCGGGCTGTTCGGCACCGTACCGGTCTGGGGCACGCTGACCGCACTGGTCGATCCTGGTGCTGACGGCATGGGGAAGTTCCAGTTGGTCGACGAGGCTGCCGCGACGGCTTGGCTCGGGGCCAATGAGTTTACCTCCGACGGCGAGCCGATCGACACCGTCGAGTCCGTCACCATTCCGGGCCTGGGCGAGGCCATGGGGTTCTTCGCCGCGGATGGCCGCCTGGTCTTCGGCCTCTTCGTGGGTGAAGACGGCGCTTACAATTTCCGCCTGTTCGACCAGCTCGATCACCAGGGCGGATACCCGGCGACGACGGACACTGCGGAGCTCGACTTTTCTACCCTTGTCACCTTCACCGATGCTGACGGCGACAGCATCGGGCTGAGCGAGGGCCGCTTCGTTATCGACGTCGTCGACGACATTCCGACTCTGCGCGCGACCTTGAACCTGTCGGTCGACGAAGCTGACCTCTCGAACTACAACCCGCTGGCCGCGCTAGTACTCGCCGCCGATGACCTCGACGGCAACCCGCTCGGCGGCATCTTCCACATGCTTCCGCCCTACCTGCGCATCGTCGGCTCAAACGGCACGGACCAGACCCCGACCGGCCTACTCGACAGTCTGCTCGGTACCGCCAGCACCTACGGTTTCCTCAACAGCGCTTTGATCGGCGGCGTGGACGTCGTTGACGGCGGCGCGGACGAGTTCGGTCATTTCGGGCTGAAATCGGACGCCGATGCCACGGCGCTGCTTAGTCAGCTCGGCCCCAACGGATTCCTCTATTCGAACGGCGACGCCATCATCAGTGTCGAAACCTTCGAACTCGATATCGGCCCCTCGCACTTGACGCTGATGGGCTTTTTCGCCGCCGACGGGCGCCTTGTCTTCACCGTCACGGTGAGCAGCGAGGGCGCTTATGACATTCGGCTGTTCGACCAGATCGACCATAAGAACGGTACGTCCAATCTCGACAGTCTGGCGCTCGATATCGGACAGTTCATCACCTATACCGACGCGGACGGCGACACTATCCACCTCGCCGACCACGTCAATCTGACGGTCGCTGACGATATTCCGGAGTTGGCCGGGAAGGTCGTGGCCTCGCTCGATGAGGCGCATCTCGACAACTATCTGAGCGTGCTGGGTTTCGTCTCGGGTTCCGCGGGTACCGATCCGCAGGCCACGGACCCGCTCGACGACCTGCTCGGGACCACTGGCACCACGGGCCTCCTGAACAATCCGCTTGGCACGCAGGTCATTGCGGGTGCGGATGACGCGGGCAGGTTTGGCCTGGTCTCCACCAGCGTTGCCGATGCCTACATTACCGATCTGGGCCTCACCTCGAAGGGCGTGGCGATCAACAACGTCCAGATGCTCAACCTCGGTTCGCTGGGCCAGGTAATGGGCTTTTATGCGGGTTCGGGCCTTGGTGCCCGTCTGGTCTTCACCCTGACGGTCAGCCCGGAGGGCATCTACGACATCCGCCTGGCCGACCAGATCGACCACAAGGTCGACGGCCAGTGGGTTGACGATCTCGATATCGACCTCGGCGCCCTGGTCACCTATGTCGACAGCGACGGCGATCCGGTTGCCGGTGGCGGCACTCTCAGCGGCCACTTCACCCTCAATGTCGTCGACGACAAGCCGATTGCCGACATCAACCTCCGTGACAATCGCTTCCTGACGCTGGACGAAACCAAGGGCTCGGTCGCGGGCGACGCTGTTTCCGGCGATGAAGTTGGGAAGGCGAACCCGTTCGTCTCCACCTACGGCGCCCTGATCGGCTACGCTCGCGCTGGCAGCTCAGGCAACGACGCCATATTCACAGACAATGCTGTGACCGGCGCCGACGAGTCCCTCACCAGGAGCTATTCACTCCACATCGATACGGCGGTGCCGACCGGCATGAAGGATGCGGTCACCAACGAGGACGTCATCCTCGAAAAGGACGGTAGCGGCAACGTCATCGGCAAGACGCAGCCCTCGGGCCATGTTGTCTTCGTCGTCGCCGTCAATGGCTCGAGCGGCCAAGTCACCGTCTATCAGTTCCGTGCACTGGAACATGACGATGCGCTCGACAACGACGAGTCCGGCCTTTCGGCAGAAACCCTGCCCGTCGGCACGCTCTTCCTCGAGCAGAAGGTCGTCGACTACGACAAGGATGAAAGTACCGACCGCGTCGACCTCGGCAGCATCATACGCTTCGAGGACGACGGCCCGAAGATGGACATTACCGGCGTAACCACTGTCGCCGAGAATATGCTTTCCTCGGCGGGAACCTGGACTGTGCCAACCTCCACCGATGGCATCGTCAGCCTCACCATCGCGGTCAATGGCGGCGATCCGGTGGCGCTCGATTTCCCGAACGGCGCCACGTCGATGACGTTCGATGCCGGCCAGAACGGCGTCCTGACCGTTTACAAGAACGGGACCTGGACACTCAAAGCCGGGGTCGACTACGACAGCAACGACGGCGTCGACGACAAGGTCACCTTCACCATCGCCACTGAAGACGGCGACGGCGACACCGCCAGCGGTACCCATACCGTCACCATCACTGATGGCGCCGGCATTGAAGTCCAGGTCGGACAGACTGCCATGACGGTTGAAGAAGCCGATCTCGACACCGAGAAAGGCAGTATCGACCTCGTGGCCGGTGCGGCGACGGGCACGACGGCCGCGCAGGACTCGGAGTCTGCCCAGAATTCCGGCATCACCTTTACCGCCGGCACCGATGCCATCACCGTTGTCCTGACGACTGATCCTGCGCCGGCCGTCAATGGCCTCGACCCGGCCTACATTGTTACCTGGGCAAATGTCGGCGGTCAGCTCGTCGGCACCTTGCATCATAACGGCTCTGACCTGGGCCCGGTGATCTATATCGGCCTTACCAACCCGACCGCGACCCCACTCAACGCTGTGACGCCGCTCGTCACGGTGACGCTCTCCGACGCCTTTCAGCACTTTGTCGGCACCGACAGCATCACCATCACCGGCGTCACACTGAGTGCGTCCGACCACGACTTCCATTCCGGCTCGGCGACCGTCTCGATCACCGTGGTAGACGACAAGCCCGTGATCGTTCCGCCCGCTGCTGCTCAGAACCTCATCGTGAACGGCCAGTTCACCGATGGCACCTTCCAGGATCCGATGGGCTGGGGCGGCCAGAACACCATCGTCATGACGGGCTGGACGTTCCAGGGCCCGGCACTGGAGCGGAACCCGGCCAACTGGTTCGTGCAGGACCCCGCCGGTGGTGGTCGCGTCGTCGACCTCGATGCCACACCGGGCAATGTCACGCTGACCCAGATCGTGCCCGGCCTCGTCGATGGTCAGGTCTATACGCTCTCGTTCGATGCGGCGCGGCCGAATGGCTATGACGCCGAGCTCTATGTCGTCTGGAATGGCGTCGAGTATGGCCCGATCGAGCCCTCGGCAAGCAGCTACAACCGCTACACGATTGATCTGACGGGCGAAGCCGGCGCCAACAGCCTGAGCTTTGTGGAGCGCGGCGCGGCGGACAATGGCGGCACGTTCCTCGCCAATGTCGTCCTGGTTCCCTCGACCGCAGGGGTGGTAGATGAGGATCCGGGTCTGCCGGACGGCCTCGCGGATGGTGTGGGCGACGTCAATGCGGGCCTTGCCGCGACCGGCGCACTCTTCATCGACTGGGGCGCGGACGACCGCGACCCGACTTTTGTCGCCGGTCCGCAGGATGCGAGCGGCAGCAGCGCCGACAATGTCGCACTGCTCACCGGTCGCGCCGTCTACTTCCAGGATGCAGATGGCGGTAGCGCCGGGCTGCAGCCCACGATCACGGCCACCTCCAACGGTACGCCGCTGGCGCTGACCTCGGGAGGCGCAACGGTCAATTTCGCCGTCCTAGAAAACGGCACGCGGATCGTGGGCTATACCGGCGAAAATGCCGGCGACAGCTCGAAGTGGGTCTTCGATGTCAGCCTCTCAGACCAGGGGACCGGCAGTTATACGTTCACCCTGCTCGGCAAACTGGACCATCCGGAACAGTCGTTCGAAGACAACCTGGCGCTGAGCTTTGGCTTTACCGCCCGGGATGCGGATGGCGACACCGTCGACGGCACATTCAGCGTCGTGGTCAACGACGACTCGCCGCTGGCCAACGACGATCCGGCGAATGGGCAGTATGAAGCCCGTGAAGGCGAGAAGCTCGCGCAAAACCTGATCATCG
>JAEZKB010000006.1 GCA_023415605.1 Pseudomonadota bacterium | reverse complement strand
GCGGGCGGAGCGGCGGTCTGCGCCAGCGCGCCGCCGCCGGACAGGCCCGCCATCACGGCGATGGTTGCGGCCGACGCGCCGCGCAGGAACACATGCTTCACCCGAGGTACCTCCCTTAAGGGCCCCGCCGCTCTGATGGCGGTCGTGGGCATGGCGTAGGCCGGAATGGCCCCCCGATGACGTTAGGGAAGGTGGCGCGCCCGCGGGGTCACGACGGCGCCGACGCGCGTGCCCCGCAGACCTCCTGGCGCCGGCGAAGCGGCCGCACCCTCCCATGATCGATGGCTTCGATCCTTGACCGAACGCTGTCCGACAAACGGCAGGCGATGACCCATCGCACCCGTGCTCTCGATGCTGTCCGGCGCGCCTGGGATCAGATCCGTTGCGCTCATGGGAGGCGTTCGCTAGACCCGGCGGTGCTGTGAGCGTCCACGCTCCTAGCATATGTTCTCGAAATGTTCTATCACTCCTCGTTAACAGGAATCGGAAACCTTCAGCGAGGCCGTCGATTGACTCGTCCTGGCCAGAAGGCTGACCCTTCGAAGATATCGAATCGAGGCGACGTAAAATGCTGATTTATCGTCGAACAAGCCTTCTCGATTCTACGGCGCAGACTGTCGTGAACACAGTGAATTGCGTCGGAGTAATGGGCAAAGGCATCGCGCTAGCTTTCAAGGAGCGCGAGCCTGAGATGTTCAAGGCGTACAAAGAAATTTGCGATCGAAAGCTTCTGGAGCCAGGAAAGCTCTGGCTTTGGAGAGGCTCTACGCCCTGGGTCTTGAACTTCCCTACGAAGGTTCACTGGAGAAATCCATCTCGCTTGGAGTGGATTGAGCTCGGCCTTCAAAAGTTCGTCGCCGCCTATGAAGAACAGGGGATCCGAGAAATCTCCTTCCCCAGACTCGGCTGTGGCAACGGCGGACTTGATTGGCAGTTGGTGCGCCCTCTAATGGAGCGATATCTCTCAAAGTTGCCGATTGAAGTATATATTCATGACTTTGAGAAAGACATCGGGCTGCCGGAGCATATGGAATCGGTCGCTAAAGTCTTCGAGAGTGAGACGTTCCAGGATGGCTCATTCGAGTCGTTTCTGCATACTCTTCGTCGCATCTTGGATGTCGCCGGAAATCAAATGGTGGAACTCGGCACTGAGCGGCCATTCGTTGCGCATTTAACGGATGGAGACGATCTGGCCATTGAGGCAGCAAACGCGTCTTGGACTCTCGAGCGCGATGACCTTCGTGGGGCTTGGATTGGGCTCTTGAAGGGGTTGCTCACGAAGGACCAAGCAGGCTGGTCTTTCGCGGACGGGGGCGAGCCGGTGCTCTCGATCCTGAGCGTGTTGCCTGATGTGAAAGCCGTAGAGATACAGCGGGCAGGGGACGGGCGACCGGAACTTGCACTTGAGTTGAGGCCTGCCCGCTTCACCGCCGCGGTACCTCCAAATTCGCCTCAGCGCGAGTTTGCATGGCGCTAAGCCGAACCTTCATCGAAGAGCATATAGCGGGCTGGGAGGGACGTCTTCGCGGGGGATTTTATCCCCATCGCGAGAAGTGGCCGAGTCGGTTATTCCATCACGGACCTATCGAAAACATTGTTTCGATACTGAACTCCGGATTGCTTCGCTCGCGGGCGGATCCAATGAACCCGCGCGTACGAGACGTTGCGGGCGCAGGGGTAATCGATGTGCGGGCTGCAGCGCATCGATTTGTCCGCCTTTATTTCCGGCCGAGGACTCCAACCCAGTTCCACATCGAGGGAGTCCGCAAGGAAGGTGACTGCCAGTATGGCCCTCACGCGCATGCGCCTGTTTTGGTGATGCTCGTTCTTGATGCACGGCGAGTACTCAGTTTGCCTGACGTTTGCTTCTCTGACCGCAATATGCAGATGGCGAACGTGCCGGTTATGAAAACTGAAGCTCAGTTCGCCGCCATACCGTTCGACAAGGTTTTCTCTGAAGGTGGGACGGGGGGCGATCGATCTGTGATCGAGCATCGCTGTGCTGAGGTACTGACGCCTTCGCCGCTAGAGCTCGCTGATTGCTTGCAATGGGTATACTGCCGCTCGGAGGCGGAACGCGCCTTCCTAATAAACGAGCTGGGTAGAGAGGGGTTGAGGTGGCTTCCGAAGATTATAGTGTCAGATGACCTAAAGGTTTTTGAGAAGAAATTTGCATTTATAGATGATATTTCTTTAGGTTCTGAAGGAGTGATATTCCGCCTCAGTCCTCGCGAGGACCGACGGGATATCAATGTTAGAGTTGAGCTCTGGGATGAAGCTGGTGCTCAGCTGCTAAACTTCGAAAACGAAATGTCAGCTATTCCGCGTGGCGCCGCGCGCTGGATCGTGAAGAGGGAGCTTAACGACGGCCTCTATCGCGTGCGGGTGCAGTTGGAAGGTCATCGTGCGTTCGAAGGCCGAATGTCGGTCGGAGACGTGCTGTTCTAACCCCACCACCAACCCCCATTCATCTGCCTAACCCCCCCATGAACGACCGCCACCGGCGCCGTTCAGGCGGCTAGGCGCAGCGTCACCTCAAGGGTCGCATCGACCCCGAGGAGATCCGCCTATGAAGACGCTCATCCTGGCCGGCGCCGTCGCGACGCTCACTGCCGGCGCGGCCATGGCCCAGCCCTACGGCCGCTACGACGGCGGCGCCCGCTACGCCGGGCCCGGCCCCGGTTATGGCTATGGCTACGAC
>JAEZKB010000297.1 GCA_023415605.1 Pseudomonadota bacterium | reverse complement strand
GGACGAGGGCGCCTGGTCAATCCCAAAGGGTGAGCTCGATGAAAACGAGCGCCCCTGGGAGGCGGCCCGACGCGAGTTCCAGGAGGAACTGGGCTCTCCACCACCCGAGGGGCAGCCGCTAGATTTGGGCCAGGTCAGGCAGAAGGGCGGAAAGACCGTGCATTGCCTGGCCCTCAATGGTGACTTCTCGATAACCAGCCTGAAATCGAATGTCGTGGCGATGCAATGGCCGCCCAAGACGGGACGGTTGCAGTCCTTTCCGGAGGTGGACCGTGCAGAGTGGTTCACCTTGTCGGTCGCCAAGACCAAGCTCAATGCCGCGCAGTCCATCTTCATCAACCGGCTCCGCGCCGAGCTTGAAGCGTTATAGATCAGTCGGCGCGACAGAGAGCTAACGTCTTCCTGTGACCGTTCCCCTGCGGACCTCAGCAGGCTGCTGGGGAGCGATATCAAGAATTGACGGCGGTCAATCGGCCCTTGCGATCGGCGGCGCCGGCTATTGATCCACGTCAACGCCGGACCGCGCGGAGGCCTCCTAGAGATCGGGGGACGCGAACGGTGGAGGCTATGATGATCTCGCGACGCGGCTTGCTCGGCTTGGGTGCAGTTGCAGGGGTGCTGTGCGTTGGGGGCGGCGCGGTCGCCGTAGGCTATTCCGGAGAGATGGCGGAGGCCGATGCGAGGGTGGCGCCGGCGTTGAGCCGGATCATTCCATCCCGCTTTGGCGATCTTGAATATGCCGAAGCCGGCAGCGGTGTGCCGTTGCTGATGGTTCACGGTACCGGCGGCGGCTTCGATCAGGGGCTTCTCTTCACACGGCGATTCAGCCAAGCGGGATATCGCGTGATAGCGCCGTCCCGCTTCGGCTATCTCAGATCTTCATTCCCTCAAGATCCATCGTCAGAGAACCAGGCCGACGCATTTGTCGATCTACTTGATGCGTTGGAGATCGAGAGGGTCGCGATCGCCGGCGGCTCGGCGGGGGCACTGTCCGCCATGGCCTTTGCGATCCGGCATCCCAACCGATGCGCGGCATTGCTGCCGTTGGTTCCGGCGAGCTACGTCCCCCGGACCACGCCGGTGCAATCGGTCTCTCCCGACCAGATGCAGGTCGCGATGACGATCCTGAGGTCAGATTTCCTGTTCTGGCTGGCGATCACGACCATGCCCGACTTTCTCACGCAGGCGCTATTGGCAACCGATCCCACGGTGGTGAAGGCTGCCGCCCCGGAAGAACAGGAGCGAGCGCGACTGATCCTGCACTCGATCCTTCCCGTAAGCCGTCGCGCCGACGGTCTGCTCAATGACGCGCGGCTCGCTGGCGACCCTGCCAAGATGGCAATTGAGACGATCACTGCGCCAACGCTGGCCGTTTCCTATGAAGATGACCGGTTCGGTACCGCTGCGGCGGCTCGCTACATAGGCGAGCATGTGCCAGGTGCGAGAGTGCAGGTCTATGCGGATGGGGGACACATCGGCATCGGGCATGACCAAGAGAGCTTCACGCTCATCGACAGTTTCCTGCGGGCTATCGACTATGCGTAGGACGGTTACATCAGCCTGTCGCCCGACATCGTCAGGCATGGATTACTACGCATCGCAGACGGACAGTTGACGGAGATCAACGCCGGCCGGCCGTGGCTACCCGACATAGGCACATGGACGGCGGGAAGAAAATCGACGCGACGGCGAGTGATCTGCTCCTGACCAAGGGGCTGACAAAGACCTATCGCATGGGTGAGGTCGAAGTGCAGGCGCTCAAGGGTGTCGACTTCGCAGCGTCGCCGGGCGAGTTCACCGTGATCCTCGGTCCATCCGGTTCGGGCAAGTCAACCTTCCTCAACATCGTAGGTGGTCTGGACTCGGCCACCGCGGGGGATGTCTGGTTTCGCCAGAACAAGCTCACCCAGGCGTCGGAAGCCGATCTTACGCGGTATCGACGGAAACATGTCGGCTTCGTCTTCCAATTCTACAATCTGGTGCCGAGTCTTACGGCCAAGGAGAATGTCCAGCTGGTCGCCGACATAGCGGACAATCCGATGCGGGCCGAGGAGGCCCTGGCTCTCGTAGGGTTGGCGGACAGGCTGGACCACTTCCCGGCTCAGCTCTCAGGAGGCGAACAGCAGCGCGTCGCCATCGCCCGAGCCATCGGCAAGAGACCGGAACTGCTGCTCTGCGACGAGCCGACAGGCGCACTGGATTCCAAGACCGGCGTGATGGTGCTCGAGGCGCTTGCAAAGGTGAATGCAGAGCTCGGCGCAACCACGCTGGTCATCACCCACAACGTAGCCATAAAGCAGATTGCCAACCGGGTCGTCTACTTCGCCGACGGCGGCATCGCCGCGACGGAATTGAACTCGGTTCGCAAGCGGCCGGCAGAAGTGAGCTGGTGATCGATGCGCGCCCTCCACGTGAAATTGTTCCGGGAGTTGCGCCGCCTCTGGGCTCAGGCCGCGGCAATCGCACTGGTGATGGCGGCCGGCGTGGCCACCATGCTTATCGGCGTCGGCACCTACCAATCACTCGCTGACACGCGCGACGCCTACTACGAGACGAACAGGTTCGGTGATGTATTCGTCACTGTCGGGCGGGCTCCGCATTCTGTGTTGGACCGCATTGCCGAGATCGAGGGAGTGATTGCCGTCGAGGGCCGGATAGAGAAGGTGGCAACTGCCGACATCGAGGGGGTGCCGGAGCCGGTTTCGGTCCTCCTGGTGTCGCTGCCCATTTCGGGCGAACCGGCTGTCAACCGCATCTACCTGCGGAACGGCCGTCTCCCTGACGACACAGACGAAGCTGTCGTCAGCGAGGTCTTTGCAAAGGCCAACCATCTGGCGCCGGGCTCGGCCATCAATGTGCTGATAAACGGGGCGATACGCAGCATCCGTATCACCGGCATCGCACTGTCTCCGGATTTCATCTACGCGATGGCGCCCGGGCAGATGCTGCCCGATGAACGGCGATTCGGCGTGCTGTGGATGCAGGAAGCGGGATTGGCAGGGGCATTTGGCCTGGAGGGCGCCTTCACCGATGTCGCTCTGCGCCTTCTCAAGGGCGCCTCAGAAGCAGACACGATCGAAAAGGTGGATGACCTGCTCGAGCCGTACGGGAGCCGCGGCGCCCATGGCCGGGATCAGCAACTCTCGCACGTCTTCCTCGAATCCGAACTCGTCGGTTTGCAGGCGATGAGCCAAGTGCTGCCACCGATCTTTCTGCTGGTCTCCGCATTCCTCGTCAACATAACCCTCTCGCGGCTGATCGCACTCGAACGTGAGCAGATCGGGTTGATGAAGGCGCTGGGCTATTCATCCTGGGCGGTCGCGGTTCACTATGTGCAATTCGTCCTGGTCATCGCCATCATCGGGTGTGCCCTCGGATTTGCCGGCGGTGCCTGGCTCGGCACTCAACTGACCCTTCTCTATACGAAGTTCTACAGCTTCCCCGTGCTCGTCTTCAGCAGGGATCCTGCCGTCTATGTCCTGGCGGCTGGCACCACATTGGGCGCCGGCGTTCTCGGGGCCTTCAATGCTGCCCGCAAGGCGGCGTGGATGCCGCCCGCCGTCGCCATGCTGCCACCGGCTCCACCCCAGTACCGCAGGCTGCTGGGCGGCAAGCTTGGCATGTCGATCCGCTTGCCGCAGACGTCCCTCATCGCGATGCGCCACTTGTTGCGCTGGCCCTGGCGCAGTGCGGGGGGAATGCTGGGCATTTCCATGTCGGTGGCGATCCTCGTGGGGTCGCTGTGGACCGTCGGCGCCATGGAACACATGATGCAGTTGACGTTCAACCAGACGGACCGACAGGACGCCACCATCGTCTTCCAGAAGCAGCGATCGCTTGCTGCTCTGTTCGCGGTCGAACGCTTGCCCGGCGTCCTGCGGGCCGAGCCGTATCGCGCCGTGGGCGTGGAAATCGGTCGAGGGCAAATCAGTCGGCGGGTGGCCATCACCGGCCGACCGCCTGAAGCCGACTTGAACCGGCTAATCGACGCAAGGATGCAACCCGTAACGCTGCCTGGCGACGGATTGGTCCTTTCGAAGCCACTCGCCGACATTCTCAAGGTGGGAACGGGCGACGTCGTCTGGGTCCGGTTGCTTGAAGGCGATCGCCGCGAGTTCTCGCTGATCGTGAGTGGTATGGTGGAAGGCTATATGGGCCTCGGTGCCTACATGGACCTGGGGACACTCAATCGAATCCTGAGAGAAGGCGCCGCGATATCCGGCACGACGCTTTTGATCGACCGGAACCATCAGGCTGAACTCTTCGCGGCGCTCAAGCGAACGCCTTCTGCCGGCTACATTTCGCTGCAGTCCATCGCCCTCGAACAGTTCCGCAAGACGCAGGCGCAGAACCTCTACGTCATGGTCGGCGTGCTGGTCTGCCTCGCGGCGCTTATTGCCTTCGGCATCGTATACAACTTTGCGCGGATTTCGCTCTCCGAGCAGGGACGCGAGATGGCCAGCCTCCGGGTGCTGGGCTTCACGAAGGCGGAGGTGTCCTCGCTGCTGCTCGGTGAGATCGCCGTCATTGCACTCGTGGCTCAACCCGTGGGCTGGATCATCGGCTATGTGATCGCACTCGGCATGGTGGCCGGCTTCTCCAACGAGATCTATCGCATGGCGCTGGTGATTGGCCCGGATGTCTACGCCTATTCCAGCCTCGTCGTGTGCGCCGCCGCCATCGCCTCCGGTCTCATCGTCCGCCGGCGCGTTGACCGCCTCGACCTAATTGCCGTCCTCAAGACTCGCGAGTAACGCCATGCTTGGAAGAATAGTGGTTGCGATCTTCATATTGCTCGCCGCGTCCGGGGTAGCCTGGGCCCTGTGGCCGCGCCCCGTCATCATAGAGGTGGCGAGGGTAGCGCCTGGCGACCTCGAAGTCCTGGTGGAGGAGGAGGGCGAGAGTCGCATTCGCGAAGTGTTCTCAATCTCGGCGCCAGTCGCCGGTCAGTTGCAGCGCCTCAGCTTGCATGCTGGAGATGGTGTGACGGCCAACGAGACGGTCGTCGCCGTCATTCGGCCCGTCGTCTCGGGACTACTCGACGAGCGTTCACGACGAATGGCGGAGGCATCGGCCGAGGCTGCGAGCGCGGCAGTAGAGCTTGCTTCGGCCCAGATTGCGCAAGCCGAGAAGCAGTTGCGCTTCGCCCAAGACAGCCTGGAGCGGACCGTTCTGCTCTCGCAGAGGGGGCTTGTCTCGGCGCAGGCTCTCGAGAAGGCCCAATACGAAGCCGATGTCGCCACAACGATGCTGCAAAGCGCAAAGGCAACCCTGCTCGTCCGAGAGCGCGAATTGTCGAGCGCGCAGGCGGCCCTCATCGAGGGCAAACCTGTCCAGGAGCCAAGTGCGTGCTGTGTAGAAGTCAAGGCGCCGGTCTCCGGGCAGATACTGCAGGTGCTGACCGAGAGTGAACAGGTGGTGCAGGCCGGCACTCCACTTCTTACCGTCGGCGATCCTGAAGATCTCGAAGTGGTCGTCGAACTCCTGTCGCGCGATGCCGTGCAATTGCAGCCAGGCGCCAAGGCCACCATCGATGGTTGGGGTGGTAGTCCACTGCAGGCCGAGCTGGTTCGGATCGAGCCGATGGCCCGAACCAAGGTATCGGCCCTCGGGATCGAAGAGCAGCGTGCCACGGCTACGCTGCGGCTGTTGGCGCCGCCGGATGAATGGCGGCGTCTCGGCCACGGGTTCCGCGTCGTCGCTCACATCGTTCGCTGGCGTGGCGAGGACGTGATCACTGTTCCGATCGGGGCGCTGTTCCGACTGGAAGGAGAATGGGCGGTGTTTGTGGTCGAGGATGGGAGGGCCGTAACCAAGCGGATCGAGGTCGGCGAGCGCAACTCCGAGGTGGCGGAGGTCATCTCCGGCCTACAGGAGGCGGAGGAGGTAATCCTCCATCCGGCAGATACGATCAGCTCCGGCACGGCCGTTGCGGTGCGTTCGCCGCCTGAAACCGCGCAAGTACCGGCTGGCTAGCGTGACCTTACTTCGCCGCCTCAAGCACAGAGAGGATGTTTCCTTCGGTGTCCTTGAAGGTCACGAGGTGCCCAACACCTTCAACCAAAGTCTTCGGGAGCACTATCGAACCGCCGGCTTGGGTGATCGCCGCTGCCGCTTCGTCCGCCGACGGTACGTCGATTGTCGGAACCACCGTTTGCCATGGCTCGCTTCTCTGTCCAATTCCGGCACCGACGGCGTCAGGGTTGATGGGATCGGTCGAGATCAACCAGTAGGGAACTGGCCCCTCGAGTTTCGTTAGCGTCCAACCGAATGCTCGGCGGTAGAACTCGGCGGCCCGGGAGGGATCGTTGGCGGAAATGTCGATGTGTATGAACTTGGGCATGAAGCTCCTCCTAATAGAGCCCCATCTTCGTTGACCCGACTTTGGAGAGACTTGACGCCGGTCAAAGTGCCGCCCGTGCCCTGTGGGACATTGGATGCTCAAGAAGGGTCGTGGCTATGCTCGAATACACTGTCAAGGCCAATCGTATCGACTCGCACGGCAGCATCGTGAGGTGCAAAGAGGCGGAACTGCTCGCTGATACCGACGTGAACGGTCGGAACGACGCTTTCAACCCAGCCGAGCTCTTTCTTGCTTCGATTGCCGCCTGCATCCTTAAGGGGATCGAGCGGGTCACGCCCCTGATCAAGTTCGAGCTCCGGGGCGTGGAGGTCAGGCTGGCGGCAACGCGGCAAGATGCGCCGCCGCGGATAATCTCCGTCCGATACGAGATTGTCGTGGACACCGACGAGCCGGAACAGCGCCTGGAGCTGCTCCACACCAACGTTCGCAAATACGGCACCATCTTCAATACCGTGGTCGATGCCGCCGGGCTCTCGGGAGTATTGCGGCGCAGCTAGGGCATCAGCCGGTGCGCCAACCCTTCAGGCCGTCCTCGATCGCGGCCGCTGAGTGCACGCTCGTGCACAGAGGCTCTTGCCCAATGTGGACGGTCGTAGGCAGCTGGTATTGCTTGTGTCGGCAGTCCGACTAGATCGGTTCGCTGGATGTCGGCAACCAAGTTCAGTTGTGCCGGAGACATAGAACCTGTCGAGAATATGAAACCCGAAAGACGCGAACCGGTCGCCTAGCCGCGAGCAAGAGAGTTCCAGGAAAGACGTCGAAGTTCGATCAAGGGAAATCACCTTTGAGCTCAAGCACGTCATTTGGGCAGAATCGGTGAATGCAGCGGCTGACCGGAATGGGTAGCCTGAAGCCCAGGGAATGGATTCGCTATTCTCGCGAGGGGGTTCTGCGGGTGGGTATTTACGAAGACCTGGGTATCAAGCCCATTATCAACGCGTCGGCGACACTCACCAAACTTGGTGGATCGCGCATGCCCGGGGAAGTCCTCGAGGCAATGCATGCGGCTGCTGGCTCGTTTATCGATCTGCCACTCTTTCAAATACGGGTCGGCGACCGTATCGCCGAGCTCACCTGGAATGAGGCGGCATTCGTCTCCTCAGGCGCAGCGGGTGGGATCGTGCTCGCGGTCGCAACGCTCATGGCAGCGCCGAAGGAACCCGATCCGATGGCGTACCCAATGCTCAAGGGCATCACCAAGGACGAAGTGATCGTCTTCACGTCCCAGCGTAATGGCTATGACTTCGCGACTCTCCAAACCGGCGCCTCTATCGTCGCGTGCGACGACACCCTCAAATCGTTCGAATCGGCCATAAACGGGCGTACAGCGTGCCTGGTCTGGTTCGCTGGTGCGCTGGCAGTGAAATCCCCTCCGATCGAGGATGTCATTGCGATCGCCAAGAAGCACCACGTCCCGGTTCTGGTTGACGCCGCTGCCCAGATTCCACCGGTTTCGAACCTCTGGCACTATACCAAGGACCTCGGTTGCGAGGGTGTCGTCTTCAGTGGGGGGAAAGGTATCCGTGGGCCGCAATCTGCTGGCCTGGTCCTCGGGACCACGGAATTAATCGCCGGTTGCCGCCGACTGTCACCGCCAACGCAGGGCATCGGTCGACCTCTGAAAGTCGGAAAGGAGGAACTCGCCGGAATGCTCGCCGCCGTCCAGTACACGCTGGATCAGGACGAAGACACGATCCTCGAAGGTTACGAGGGGATCGTCCAGAACTGGATCAAAGACCTCGCCGGGATTGCGGGAGTAACGACGGAACGCGGCTTTCCGAGTGAGGCCGGTCAGCCTCACGCCCGCACGATCGTTCGTCTCGATGCCGGATTCAGGAAGACGCGCGACCAGGTGGTCGACGAGCTCAGGAACGGCGATGTCTGGATCGAGGTCGGTGCACCGGCCGATGAGCCGAACGCAATAGCATTGAATCCGCAGACGCTGACTAGGGGCGAGGCTGACGTCGTTGCCGCTCGGCTGCGAGAGCTTCTGACACGCTGATCAAAGTTTCCAGGAAAAGTATCGATGCCATTCAATGTCCGTAGGCGCGGCAAGCTGACCTATTACTATGAAGGGGATCGGCCTGTTCTCTCTGCGCTGGTGACCGAGGAACAGGCAGATGGCGACCTCAAGATCCATTTCGCTGGTCTGACAGGGGGCCACTCAGCCAAGAGCATACTCGGACTGAGCGAACTCGTGTCGATGGATCCCCATCAGGAAGTCGCGCTGGTCTTCAGGTGTTGGGAGAAGTGGGTGGTCGAGGCGGGAATCTGCTCGTCCTTGCGGGATCTCGATTTCATCGAGATGCACGCGTTCGGAGCTCAACCGAAGACCCCGAACATCCTCGCCGACCCTGCCGGATATGCCGCTGAGCAGGATCGGCTTCGGAAGGCCTATGCCGAGGCCTACGCAGCATTCTTTGCCGACAACCTTCCCGACAATGGAGTTCCCTGCCGCTTCACGGTCCATCTGATCGATTTTCCGGACAAGGCGGCCTCGTATGAGTTCTATTCGACCGCGCTCCTCCAACGCGCATTGCAGAAGGGTTAGTCATGCTCGCGCCGGTCCGTGCGGCAGCAGGAACCACGCTACTGCGTGTTGGGAGCCTTGAGCTTTTCGATGCCCAATACCTGGAGAGCTAGCTTTTCGTAGAAGGGCTCTGAACGGCCGGACCTGATCTTGTGCAGGAAGTATTTCTCGAAGCCGATCTTGGCGGTGTGTACCCATTTTCCCTCAGCTGACCAGTTGACGTTGCGCGGCGGGATTTGCGGCTGGGCAACGAAGGCGATGCCGCTGTCACCGAAGTCGGCGAGGCACACCGCGTTCCATGTCGGGACGGCGGTGGGCTGTCTGCCGGCGATGAGGCTGGCGATGTTCTCCGCCGTCGCCGTGACCATCGACTCGATCATGAAGCCGGTCTTGGGAACGCCAACCGGAACCGCCGTCTTGCCCAGGGGCGGGATGGCGACGCAGACGCCGATCGAGAACACATCCGGGAATGCCGGATTGCGCTGATACTTGTCGGCCAAGATGAAGCCGCGTGGATTGGTCAAACCCTCGATCCCCCGGACGGCCTCCACTCCACGAAAGGCCGGCAGCATCATGGCATAGGCGAATGGCACCTCATGGGTTCTTACGACTTTGCCATCCTCGGCAATCTCGCTGGCCACCAGCTTACCGGGCTCGAACCGGTCTACCCTGGCGTTGGTGATCCACTTGATGTGATGATTGCGCAGTTGGCTTTCCAGAAGCCCCTTGGTGTCGCCCACGCCATCAAGCCCCAAATGGCCGATATAAGGCTCAGGGGTAATGAACGTCATCGGTACCCGATCTCGCAACCTTGCGTCGCGCAGTGCCTTGTCGAGAATGAACGCGAATTCGTAGGCAGGACCAAAGCAGGAGGCGCCCTGAACGGCACCGATCACGACCGGACCCGGATTGGCAACCAACCTGTCGAAAGCGGCCTTGGCCCCGAGTGCGTGATCGATGTAGCAGATCGAATTCGTCTCGGC
This sequence comes from Pseudomonadota bacterium, assembly GCA_023415605.1. GTDB lineage: Bacteria > Pseudomonadota > Alphaproteobacteria > Rhizobiales > Devosiaceae > Devosia_A. Next base: position 20,700 of record JAEZKB010000297.1, on the reverse strand, counting down.
CTCGGGACCGAACCCCGGGATTTCGTCGAAGGCGAGTTCGGGCCCGGTGGCGATCACGACGTAGTCGTACGAAACGACTTCGCCATCCATCAATTCAATCGTCTTGGCCGCAGGGTCGAGGCGTCGCGCGCCCTGCGGATAGAAATCGATGTGGCGGCGGCGGAACACTGGTTCGAGGTCGACGCTCACCGCCTCCTTGTCCCGCCAACCTACGGCAACCCAGGGATTGGAGGGAACGAAGAAGTAGGTTTCTCCCTTGTTGATGACCGATATCCGGTGCTCGCGACCCAATCGATCGCGCAGCTCGTAGGCCATCAGGGTGCCACCCAGTCCTGCACCGAGGACGACGACGTGTGCCATGTTGCTTTCTCCCAGACGTCAGAATGGCCCCATCGCTCGCAGGAACATGTAGGTCGCCACGACCACAATGAGCGCCGTAAAGGCAGTATTTAGCGCTCCACGCCGACGCGCGAGTTGACCTGCCACAAGTGCCCCCAGGGCTCCCCCCGCCGCGCCACCTGCGACGAAGACCGCGGCAAGCGGCCAGTCCACCAGCCCGGACACGCTGTAGCTCAGCGCCGTGGTCATGCCGAACGCGCTCACTGCCACCAGCGACGACCCGACTGCGTTGAATAGTGACATGCCCGTCGCGGCAATCAGCCCCGGCACAATCAGGAAGCCGCCACCAATACCGAAGAAGCCAGCGACCACTCCGGTCCCTGCACCGTAGGCTAGCGTCTTGGGCGCATTTTCCATGGTGCAGATGACCCTGGCGTTCTCCTTGCGGTTCCGGCTGACGAACATCAGAGCTGCCACCACGAACATGAGCAGCGAGAAGAGCACCAGCAGGTGTTGGCCATCGAGGGCCTTGCCCACAACAGATCCCAGAGCGGCGCCGAGCACCCCGGCGGTCGAGTAGATGAGGGCGCAGCGCCAAGACACGTTGCCACGGCGGCCGTGCACTATGAGGTTCGTCAGCGCATTGGCAGCCACTGCCACAGCGCTGGTGCCGATGGCGACATGTGGGTCGGAAAGACCGACCAGATAGACCAGCAGCGGCACCGCGAGGATCGACCCACCGCCCCCGAACAGCCCCAGGCTGAGGCCGACGGCGCTGCCGGAAAGCGCGCCGAGTAAATACTGAAGGGGAGCGAGGGCGATCATGGGATGACGGGCGGCAGTCTGCCGTTCGTCCTCTGTCCTATTTCAACGCAGCCTTGGCCGCGCTAAAGAGCGAGCCCGCGCGCGCGCCCGACCGGCAATAACCGAACATGGGTGTGGGAAGGCGTCTCACCGCGTCTTCGATGCGGATGATCTGGCCTTCGCCCAGACCGCCCGAGACCGGAATGTGGATTGCCTCGAGACCGGCATCCTTGGCAGCTGCCGAGATGGCGGCAAAACTCGGCTGTCCGGGCTCTTCATTGTCTGGACGGGCGCAGACGATAGTCTTGAAACCCGCCTCGGCAACCTTCTTCACGTCCGAAGGCAGAATCTGACCGGCGATGGCGAAGTCAGGATCGATCCTGCGGTAGTTGAGGCCCGCGTTAGGTGTAGAGAATGGCCACATGTGTCTTGATCCTTCTTGATGACTAGAGGGCGTTGACGGGGACTTTTAGGAACGTGCGCCCGTCCTGGTCCTTGGGCGGCAACTTGCCTCCACGGATGTTCACTTGCAGTGATGGGATGATCAGCCGAGGCATGCTCAGCGTCTTGTCGCGGGCCCGCCGCAATTCGACGAATTCGGCCTCGGTCGTGCCTTCGCGCACGTGAATATTGTGCGCCCGCTCGTCGCCGACCGTGGTCTCCCAGCGGATGTCGCGGCCATTCGGACCGTAGTCGTGGCACATGAACAGCCGGACCGGGGCGGGCATCGCCAGGATGCGTTTGATCGAGCGATAGAGTTGGGCGGCATCGCCACCGGGAAAATCTGCGCGGGCCGAGCCGGCGTCCGGCATGAACAACGTATCGCCCACGAAAGCTGCATCGCCGATGACATGCGTCATGCAGGCTGGCGTATGGCCTGGCGTCAGCATGACGTGGGCAGTCATCGTACCGATGGTATAGCTGTCGCCGTCACGGAAAAGCCGGTCGAACTGGCTGCCGTCGCGTCGGAACTCGGTTCCCTCGTTGAACACCTTGCCGAACACATCCTGGACGATCTTGATGTTCTCGCCGATGCCCAACTTGCCCCCGAGGTGGCGCTGGATGTAAGGCGCTGCCGACAAGTGGTCGGCATGGGCGTGCGTCTCGATGAGCCATTCCACGCGCCAGCCCTTGGCCCGGATATGGGCGATGATCGCGTCGGCATGGGCGAAGCTGATGTGACCCGAGGCGTAGTCGAAATCCATGACGGAATCGAACACGGCGCAGGCGTCTGACGAAGGGTCCCGGACAATATAGCTGATGGTGTTGGTTTCCGGATCGAAGAAGGGAACCACCTCCGGGGAGAGGGTGAGGTCGACTTCGAATGGGATGGTGGGAGCCGTCATTTCAGCGTCCCACGGTAGACTGGCGGCGCTTGCTCGAGAGGCCGAGCACCGCATAGATTGGGCAGAAGCTGATCGCCGCGGTCCCCAGCAGGACGGCGCCTGCTACGATGCTGATCACCAGGCCGACGGTCGGCCAACCCGCCAGGAAGGGGACGATGATGAGGGCGATGCCAAGGATGGCGCGAACGATACGGTCAACACTTCCGACATTGGACATGGCTGTCTCCATAAGAGGGACTGACGATTTCGTTGACATAGATATTCGAATATTCTAATATGTCAAGTATGGATATATCGGAACTTGAGCCCCGTGCCGACGAAGCGGCAGAACTGCTGGCAGCAATGGCTAACCCCAAGCGACTGCTGATCCTTTGTCGATTGCTTACGAAGGAACTGAGTGTCAGTCAGCTCAGCGAGATGGTGGGGCTGGCGCAAAGCCCGCTCAGCCAGCACCTGAGCAAACTCAGGGCCCTCAAGCTGGTGGCGACCCGGCGGGACGGCCAGATGATCCTCTATCGGCTTGCCTCTGACGATGTGGCGCGGATCCTGACGACCCTTCACGGCATTTATTGCGAGCCACCGGCGCGAGAGGGGCACCGGGCAGGCCTCAGCCCGACCAGCGACTAAGGGCGCAAGGACATCGGACCGGTCAGCCGCTCGGCCGCGATCCTCAGTAACGCGCTTGCCTCGGGCAGCGGAACCGATGTTTGCATGGGATCGGGGTCCGTGAAGGCGGGGCAGATTGCCCGGCCACTGGTGCGGCAATCGGTCGAGGCATTGACCGCCATGTTGGTTTCCGCTGCAGCCGGCTACAGCTTGTCCGGGTTGTCCACGTAGCGTTTCTTGGCGTCATTCCAGGTGATGCGCCCAGTCCTGATCAGCAGTTCGAGCACGCCTGCAGCAATCATGTCCCGATGTGCGGGATCCAGATCGGTCCTGAGGCCGAGGCTATCGGCCACCTGAGCAACAGTCATGCCATCCTGATGCTTGGTCAGGAGGTTGACGACGGCGTCTTCGATGTATTTGAGCCCGAGTTGCGCCTGCTCGGCACTTTCCAGATCGCGCATGATGTTACGCCGCCTCCGAAGTGGCAATCTCGGCCGCGTTGACGATCTGCTTGACCGCCACGAAGCTGTCCGGGCTGACAGAGATTGAGTCAATCCCGCATTCAACCAGGAAGCGAGCAAACTCAGGGCGGTCACTCGGTGCCTGTCCGCATAGTCCCACCTTCACGCCAGCCTTATGGGCCTCCGCTATGGCGGTCTGGATCATCCATCTGACGGCGGGGTCGCTCTCGTCAAACAGGCCGGCCAACGGCCCGGAGTCCCGATCGACACCCAGTGTGAGCTGCGTCAGATCATTGGATCCGATCGAGAAGCCATCGAACCTCTTGGCGAACTCGCCAGCCAGGATCACGTTGGACGGAACCTCGCACATCACATAGACCCGCAGGCCCTGCTTGCCGCGCTCCAGTCCCGCGTTCCGCATGACCTCGAGGACAAGGTCCGCTTCGTGGGGCGTACGGCAAAACGGGATCATCACTATGACGTTGTCGAAGCCAAGTTTCTCGCGAAGCCGAAGGATCGCCTGGCATTCGAGCTCGAAGGCGGCGCGGTAGCTGTCGGAGTAGTATCGTGACGCGCCCCGAAGGCCGATCATCGGATTCTCCTCATGGGGCTCGAAAGCCTCGCCGCCCAGCAGGCCGGCGTATTCGTTAGTCTTGAAATCGCTCATGCGAACGACGATCGGCCGTGGAAAGACAACCGCGGCCAGCCGCGCCAGACCTCGCGAGAGGCTATCCACGAAGTATTCCGCAGGTGTGTCGTACCCCGATGCCAACTGCGCGATCTGATCGCGCGTGCCGTCGTCCTTCAGCTTTTCGGGATGAAGGAGCGCCAGGGGATGCACGCGGATGGAATTGGCGATGACGAACTCCATGCGGGCCAGACCGACACCATCGGCAGGCAGACGCCACCAGCGGTACGCGGCTCCGGGATTGGCGAGGTTCAGCATGACTTGGACAGCGCTACTGGGTAAGTCGCTGGCATCGACCTCTCGGGCGCTGAATTCGGCCGTCCCTGCATAGACATGCCCCTCGTCGCCTTCCGCGCAGGAGACCGTGATGCGCTGACCGCTATGCAACAGTTCGGTCGCGTCGCCAGTCCCGACGATGGCCGGAAGACCCAGCTCTCGGCTGACGATGGCGGCATGCGAGGTGCGACCGCCGTGGTCGGTGACGATTGCTGCGGCCCGCTTCATGATCGGGACCCAGTCGGGGTCAGTGGTTGAGGTGACGAGAATGGAGCCATCGACGAACCTGCCGATGTCGGCCGCCGACTCGATCAGACAGACCTCGCCCGCAACGACAGCATCGCCGACCGCCAAGCCGTCGAGCAGTAGTGGACCCTTCTTGGTGATTTCATACGATCGTATGGTGCCTGCACGCTTGCGGGACTGCACCGTCTCGGGCCTGGCCTGGACAATGTAGAGCTTGCCGGTAAGGCCGTCCTTCGCCCACTCCATGTCCATGGCACAGCGGTAGTGCCGTTCAATGGCCACGCCCCAGCGCGCAAGATCGAGGATCTCGGGATCAGTCAGCACATATCGAGCACGCTCTGCCTTCGACGTCGGTACGTTGCGAGTTGGTTGTCCTGCGTCGCCATACGTCATCTTGATAGACTTGGCGCCCAGCTTCTTCTCGATGATGGGGGACAGTCGGGGATTGGCAAGAAGAGGCTTGAAGACATGGTACTCGTCCGGGTCGACGGCACCCTGCACGACGTTCTCGCCCAGGCCCCACGCCGCGTTGATCAGGACGACCTTGTCGAACCCGGTTTCGGTGTCGATCGAGAACATCACACCTGATCCGCCGGCGTCGGAGCGCACCATTTGCTGTACGCCGATCGAGAGCGCCACTTTCATATCGTCAAAGCCCTTGGCTTGCCGATAGCTGATGGCCCGATCGGTAAATAGTGAGGCGTAGCACTTCCTGCAGGCCTGAAGCAGTGCGGCCTCACCGCGGATATTGAGGAACGTCTCCTGTTGTCCGGCGAAACTGGCATCGGGCAGATCTTCGGCTGTTGCGCTCGAGCGGACTGCGACGTCGACTTGGTCAACGCCCGTGCGGCGGCAGAGCTCGCGATAGGCCTCGGCGATCGCCTGGACGAGCGCCGTCGGCCAAGCACCTTGCATGAACAATGCTCGAATTTGACTTCCTGTCTCCGGCAGGGTCGCGCGCCCGTCTCGCCAGAGGTCAAGGAGTTTGGCGATCTTATCCTGGAGATCGTTGAAGCCGATGAAGTCCCAGTAGGCCGATGCCGTCGTCGCAAAGCCTGGAGGAACCGCGACGCCCTCTGCGGAGAGTTGCCCGACCATTTCGCCCAGGGAAGCATTCTTTCCGCCTACGAGCGCGACATCCTGGCGAGAGACTCTCTCGAACCAAATCACAGGCGCTTTGCTCACTCTACCCTCCGGGGTGCCGTTCTGACTGATGGGAGGATGGCCGGCGAGGGATCGCTCAACTTTGACCGGCGTCAATCGGGCAGATGACTCAGATCAATTTCTTCCGCGACCGCCGGTGAGATCGTGTTGTCACTATCCCGGAGGAAGCGATGACGGATCATTCGAGACTGGCCCTCGTGGGGGCTTTCGGCGCCACATACATCAGTCTTGCCATTGCTGACATCGACGAACTGACCGTGAGCAACTTCGCGCTGTTGAACAGTGCGGACTTCGAGATGCCCATGGATGCCGTCACGCGCTACTTGAAGTCTGTACCTGCTTGGCCGAACAAGGCGAGTTTTGCGTTCACCGGTGACCTGGCCGATGAGACCGCCCACGTGGAAGCCCGCGGGTGGACGATCTCGAAGAACGATCTTCGAGTGGCGACGCATGCCTCGAACGTCTTGATGAGCCGGGACATCGAGGCATTGGCCAGGATGCTGCCCCATCTTGCTCCCCATGACCTGATTGCGGTGGACAAGGGGACGCCCTCCAAACATGGCACCCGACTTGTCGTGAACTCGGGAGCAGCCCTGGGGGTCGCGGCTCTCGTGCACGGTTCAGGGGAATGGGTACCAGTTGCGGGCTACGCGGGAGAGACCTCGCTCCGCGACAACGTACTCGGCTCCATGCAAGGCGAGCTTCTTTCCGGACGTGGACTCATCGCCCTCTACCAACATATTGCGGCAGAGAAGAAGGTTGGGGCCAAGCTGCATGGCGCCCGCGCCATCGCGGCCGGTGGACTGGCGGGTGAAGACGAGGCCGCTGCCGAGGCCGTACGCGTCATGGCGGTGCATCTTGCACAGTTCACCGCCGACATGGCGCTGACCTTCGGTGCGCGGGGAGGCATCTTCCTCGCTGGCGGGCTTGCGGCGAACATCCTGCCACCCGCGGCCAAAACAGTCTTCGGTGCCGAACTCACGGCGCGGATCGCACCGCGCCTTGGCGATGTCCCCGTTCACATCATCAAGACCGGCGCAGATGCCGTGATCCGGGGATGTGCTCTGGCGATGGGGCAGGCGGCGGAGGTCACCACCAGACAGCGCCGAACCCTTGCATCGTGAGGCCGAAAATTGCTTCCCGATCCGGTTCGGCGTGTGCTGGCCAACTATGCTGGGGAGAGGCCCGGTATCCTCGCCAATCTCGCCCGCATCCTGATGCACGGCGCAACAGGGGGCAGTGGCAAGCTGGTAATTCTTCCCGTGGATCAAGGCTTCGAGCACGGTCCCGCCCGTAGCTTCGCGGCGAACGCGGCAGCCTATGATCCGCGCTACCACTTCGATCTGGCGATCGCGGCGGGCGTGAGTGCCTATGCGGCGCCGCTGGGCGCGCTAATAGCAGCGGCAGGACACTTTGCGGGAGAAGTTCCGCTCATCCTCAAGGCGAACAGCGCCAATGCGCTGAGCACAGTCAAGGACGAGGCAATCACGGCGACGGTGCGTGACGCGCTGGAACTGGGCTGCGTGGCAATTGGCTACACGATCTATCCCGGATCGGATCGCCAGTACGAGATGTTCGAAGAGGTTCGCGCAGCCGTTTCCGAGGCGCGCGGTGTCGGGCTGCCGGTGGTCATTTGGGCCTACCCTCGTGGAGGCATGTTGGACGAGCAAGGCGAGACGGCGCTCGATGTCGTTGCTTACGGCGCCCACATCGCCGCTCAGCTCGGGGCACACATCATCAAAGTGAAGATCCCGTCGGCTCACATCGCAATGGCCAATTCGCAGTCGGCCTACAGCGGCCGGGATTTCGAGAGTCCCGCCGCGCGGATCGCTCACGTCATGCAGAGTGCTTTCGACGGACGGCGCCTCGTCGTCTTCTCGGGCGGGAGCCTCAAGGGCGAGGACGAAGTACGCCGAGACGTTCTGGCGGTTATCGCGGGGGGAGGGAGTGGCTCGATCATCGGACGCAACAGTTTCCAGAGGCCTCGGGCAGAGGCCGTCGAAATGCTCGCTCAAGTCGCCGCACTCTATGCGTCGGGCGAAGACCCATGATCGACCAACAGAGAATCCTGACCGTCACTCTGAACCCGGCGCTGGACGTCTACACACACGTGCCTCGACTGGTCCCGCAAGTGAAGCTGCGTTGCTCGGACCCGCAGGTCGATCCAGGGGGTGGCGGCGTGAATGTTTCGCGTGTCATTCACGAGCTCGGGGGGACCAGTACGGCATTCATGGCGCTGGGCGGGGCGACCGGTGCGCAGCTGGCCGGGCTCCTCGATGCGGCGGGGATCGCTACGCACATCTTCCCTGCGGAAGGGGAAACACGCACGTCCTTTACGGTGATGGAAGATGAGACACGACAACACTACCGCTTCGTCTTGCCAGGACCACCGCAGCCAGACAATGCCGAAGCAATAAGACGGTCCGTCGCCTGTTTGTTCGCAGAATCTGACATCGTGGTGCTTACGGGAAGCCTTCTACCGGGCCTCCCTGAAGATTTTTATGGTCGGTTGATCGAGGAGGCGAGGGCCGCCGGCGCTCGGACGCTGCTGGATGCGCACGGCGCCGCGCTTAAGGGCGCCGTCCCTTTCCGGCCGGATATCCTGCGGCTCAACCACATCGAAGCGACTGAGCTGCTTGGATATCGAGCAGCGGGGGATCTGCAGAAATTGGCTGAGGCCCTGCTTCGGGAGGAAGTCGCAGAGAGTGTCATCGTCTCCAGGGGAGCGGAGGGTACCGCAGTCGCTTCGAAAGGCGCAACGCACCGGTTCCGTCCGCCAGACATCGCCGTCAGAAGCTCGGTGGGCGCGGGGGACAGTTTCGTGGGTGCATTCGTGCTGGCGATCGCCCGCGGCCGATCGATCATCGAGGCGGCAACGGTCGGAGTCGCTGCTGCGGCGTCTGCGGTGTTGGCCGAAGGCACTGGCCTATGCGGGCGCGAGGAAACCGAGCGGATGGTGTCACTGGTTTCGGTTGAATCCCCCGCGCCCGCCCTCTGACCTATCCAATCATCAACTGATCGGACACGGTCGTCACGCCAGGCGTCGCCCACACCGCTTGCTCGACGAGCTTGCGTTCGCTCCACGCTTTCACTCGGCCCTTGATCGTGACCTTGTTGCCGGTGACATCGACCTTGATGCCATCGGATTCTAGCAGCGCGTTCCGCTTGAGCGCATTCTCGATGCGCTTTTTGACATCCACCGAGGACACACGAGGGACCAGTTCGATCTCGTTGGAGATCCCAACGACGCCCTTGATGTCATGGATGGCGTCGGCGGCGCCCACTTTCTGGTAGTTCCAGTCCAGCTTGCCGCTCAAAGTCACCCAGCCCTTCTGCACCTTCACCTTGACCTTGCCGTCGGGGATCAGGGTGCTCCACTTGAGCCGGTTGACTACACGCGCAGCCACCTCGTCGTCTGCCATGCCCGAGGCGCCGCCCGGGTATCGAACCTCGATTTCCTCGGCGATGCCACGAACGCCTTTGAGGCCCGACACCAAGCGCTCCACTGCCATCTTCTGGCTGTAGTAGGGGACGTGCCCGGTGAGCGTGACGATACCGTCTTCGACGGTGACGCCAATATCGTTGGCATCGATGCTCGGTTCGAATTCGAGCTCGTCGAGAATGTCCTGCCTCAGCTCGCTATCCTTCATGATCACTCTCCATCTTGCGGCAGATGGCCGCTGCATTAATGCAATCAGTCCGGGGTTCCTCGGGCTTTGATCGCGGTCAACTACACACGAGCACGGCGGCGCCCACCAAGCTGCCGTTACGCAGAGCTGAGAGCGCGGCGTTGGCTTCGTGCAGGGGATAGCGTGTCACGTGGGTCGTGAGCGGGATCGACGCGGTGCGCGCGAAAAATTCGACACCGTCCTGTCGCGTCAGGTTCGCTACCGAGAGAAGGTGACGCTCACCCCAGAGCAGCGCATACGGGAAGCTGGGGATGTCGGACATATGGATACCGGCGCACACAACTCGTCCCCCTGGGCGGACCGAACGCAAGGCTGCCGGTACCAGGCTGCCGTCCGATGCAAAGATGATGGCCGAGTCCAGAGAGCAAGGCATGCGATCTTCGGCGCTTCCCGCCCACTCCGCCCCGAGGCTCAACGCGAAGTCCTGAGTGACTTGGTCCCCGGGCTTCGTCACGGCATAAACCTCGAGCCCATCGGCCACTGCGACTTGGGCGAGGATGTGAGCAGCGGCACCGAAACCATAGAACCCGAGCTTCTTTGCCGGCTGCGCAAATCGGTAGGAGCGATAGCCGATCAATCCCGCGCAGAGCAGGGGAGCGAGGTGAACAGGATCAGCGGCGTCGGGCAGGGGGATGCAGGCGTCCGCGGCCGCCACGGTGAATTCGGCGTAACCTCCGTCGATGTCGTAGCCAGTGAAGGCGGGAGCGTCGCAGAGGTTTTCCCTTCCCGCCTGGCAATTCGCGCAGCGACCGCAAGTTCTGCCCAGCCAGGGGACGCCCACTCTCGCGCCTGCAGCAATGTTCATGACCTCGGCCCCGACGCGGACGACACGCCCGACAATCTCATGGCCAGGAATCAAGGGCAGGATGTGAGCCGGGAGATCTCCATCAACGATATGCAAGTCGGTCCGGCACACGCCGCAGGCCTCGACACGGATCAAAACTTCCCGCGGCCCGGGATCAGGTACTTCGACCTCGTCGTACTGCAGCGCACGCCCGGGTCGATGCAGTCTCATCGCCTTCATGCTCCACCTCTCGCCTCAGGGAGCGCCATCGCCGCCCCGGTCGCTTTGACGCGGATCAATGGATCGCGGTGCGCCGGTCCTACCGTACAGACGAGATGCAGCTTGATTTGCAGGTTCGAATGGTTGACGTGCCGCTTGAGGCGAAAGTCGCGTTTCTTCGCAATCCCAACTCCTACCCGCATGCCCCAGCGAGTGTGGTTGCGAAGGAGACGCACTGGGCATGGGTCTTTATCGCCTCAGGACTGGTCTACAAGATGAAGAAGCCGTGCCTGCGGCCGAGCATGGACTTTCGCGATCTCGCTTCCCGGCGCCGGGCCTGCGAGAATGAACTCCTGATCAACCAACGACTGGCACCGGGAGTCTACAGGTCGCTGGTACCGCTCGTGCAGCACGGGGACGGCTCGCTCACGCTCGGCGGCCATGGTTCCGTGGTCGAATGGCTTGTCGAGATGAGCCAACTGGAGACCGCCAACTGCATGGATGCGCGCCTCTTAGCCAAACGGCTGACGCCAGTCCACGTCGACGCCGTGGCCAGGAGGTTTGCCGACTTCTACAAGGCCAGCCTTGGGCGCCGGCTTGCAGGGCACGCCGATACCTATCTGAGCCATCTGTGGATGGAGTTGCATGAGACGAGGCGAATCTTGCCGGCAATGGGGAGCAGGTACACCTCAATCCCCATTGGCTCCCTTATTGATGCTGTCGAACGTGGGCTTAGTCAGGCCGAAGCCGAGATCCGGGACCGCGCCGCCTCGGGTCTCGTCGTCGACGGCCATGGCGATCTTCGCCCGGAGCACGTGTGCATAGGCGACGGGGTAATCGCCTTCGACGCTCTCGAGTTCGACGACACGATGCGACTGATCGATCCGTACGACGAGCTCAACTATCTTGGCTTGGAATGCGAGGTGCTCGGCGCCGATTGGGTGCGGCCCATTCTGCTGAACCGACTGCAGGAGACGATCGGATCGAGGCCGTCTTCTGCTCTCATGGGGGTCTATGGCGCCTTCCGGGCTCTCTTGAGAGCCCGCATCTGCCTGGCACACCTGCTCGACGAAAAGCCGATGACCCCGGACTTGTGGCCGGGTCTCAGCGAACGGTACCTGCGGTGTGCTGAGCGGGAGTTGGCTTACGATCCCTCGATCCAGTCGTGCGTGTGACCACCGGAGCAAGCTTGAGGACTTCGATCGCCAACACAGCCAGAAGGGCGGCGCCGACAGCCAGGCTCAGTTCCTCGAGTGATGGCAGCCCAAACTGAAATAATTGCCGTAGCGCTGGCATGCCAATCGCCGCTGTCAGCAGCAGAATTGCTGTAAAACTGATGGCAAGGAACGAGAGCGGCACTTGCCGGAAGCCGGTCACCAGGGTCGATCGCTGCGACAGATTGGCAACGACGAGCCCCAGGTTTCCGACGATCATCGTGACAATGGCCAGAGCGCGCGCGGTGTCCTCGGGGACACCGCTGTAGTTTGCCGCTGCATAGACCGTGATCACGGCCAGGAGGATGAAGGCGCCTTCGAGCAGTCCCAGCAGGACCTGCGGAAAGGCTGCGACGAAGTCATTCGGTGGTCGGGGTGGTCTGCTCATAATGTCCCGCTCTCCGTGGGCCGCCTCAAACGTCAAGGCACACATCGAGTCGATGATCATCTCGAGCACAACGACATGGATCGGCCAGATGGCAGCAGGCAGGCCCATGAGGATCGGTAGGAAGGCCAGGCCGGCAATCGGCACGTGCACGGCGGTGATGTAGATGATCACCTTGCGAAGGTTATCGAACAGCCGGCGGCCGACGCGAACGCCTTCAATGATGTCGGCGAAGTCGTCGTCAAGCAGCACGACATCAGCGGCTTCCCGCGCCACGTCAGTGCCGTGACGTCCCATGGCGATGCCGACATCAGCCGCCTTCAGCGCTGATGCGTCATTTACCCCGTCTCCGGTCATGGCGACGATCTCTCCACCGGCCTGCAGGGCGCGGACGATCTTGAGCTTCTGCTCTGGCCTTACCCGCGCGAATACATGCGCCTCTGCGACGAGGCTGGTGGCCGCCTCGTCCGATGCCTCAGCGAGCTTGGCGCCGGTGATCACTTTCGTGTCGTCGATACCGGATTGCCGAGCGATCGACAGGGCTGTTGCCGAATAATCGCCAGTGATCATCTTGATCCGGATTCCGGCCTTGCCGGCCTGTGCCACCGCCGCCGGCACGCCGGCACGGACCGGGTCTTCGAAGCCGATGAGCCCGCGAAAGATCAGAGGATACTGTGACGGATCATCGGGAAGCACGTCACCGCTCCACCGGCAGTCTCCGACGGCAAGGACCCGTAAGCCTTCATTGGCCAGCTTGTGAGCGCGGGCGACGATGTCGTCGATCTGATCGTCCGGAAGGCCGCACTGTCGTGGCACGTGCTCTACCGCCCCTTTCATCGCGACCAGGCAACCTCCTGCGGGAGTCCGCCAGACTTCGGTTACAGCGAGGAGATCTGAAGTGATCGCGTATTCCTTGAGGAGAACATGCCCCTTTGGCGGCATCCGCAGGTCACTGCCGAAAGCTTCGCCGACAGCGATATCCATGGGGTCGTGGCTATTTGGCCGGCACGCCATGAACGCCGCCTCGAGCAGGGGGAGAAGCCCCGGTGGGATCGCCTCCGGGTGAAGGCGACGGTCCCACTGGGCTTGACCGTCATCGAGCAGACGCACCCTCATGTGGTTCTCGGTGATCGTGCCCGTCTTGTCGACGCAGAGGCAGGTGATCGTGCCCAGCGCTTCGACCGCCGCCGCCTCGCGGATCAGCACGCCGACCTGCGCCAATCGCCAACTGCCAATCGCAAGGAAGACCGAGAATGCCACGGGGAATTCCTCGGGAAGCATCGCCATGCCCAACGCTATTCCCGCAAGGGCGCCATCCAGCCAACTATGCAGCGCAAAGCCGTAATACGCCGCCAGTGCCATGCAAACGGCAGCCGCGAGCAGGCCGAAGGTCCGCACCAGGCGATCGGTGGCCATCTGCAGACGCGTCTTGGTCGAGACGATCTGCTGCAAGGATCGTCCCAGCTTTCCCGCCTCGGTCGATGTGCCGGTCGCCAATACTGTCGCGTAGCCGTGGCCACGCACTACCAAAGTGCCAGCGAATGCCTTTGTGGCTTCCGGGACGGAGTCGTCACTGACCGTAGCCTTCACAACCGGCACGCTCTCGCCCGTCAACAGCGACTCATCGATGGCCAAGTCGAATGCGGAAAGGAGGGTTCCGTCGGCAGGCACACGTTCGCCCTCGACCAGGACCATCACGTCTGAAGGAACAACCTGCCGCGCGGGTATCGAGACTTCGTGGCCGTCGCGCAGGACGGTAGCCGTCGGTGCGGAGATTGATCGCAGAGCCCGGAGTGCACGCTCGCTACGCTGTTGCTGGATGACCATTAGCGATGTGCTGAACGCGGCAAACAGCAACAGCATCAGTGCTTCGGCTGCCTGGCCGAGCGCAAGGTATACGAACGATGCGACCAAGAGCAGGAGCAGTACCGGTTCAGTGAGCAAGCTAGTGGCGGTGCTGCGCAGGTTTCGGGGTGCGTCGCTCGCTAGTTCGTTGGGGCCATGCTTGGTGAGCAGGTCCGCTGCTTGCGTGGTTGTCAGGCCCAGGGGGTCACCTGCGCGTAGTGGACTGTTGCTATTGAGAGTTGGCGCTTCAGCCATCATGCGCACTCCGCATCCGACCACTGCCAGCACTAGGTCGGGCGGGGGGGCCATCCACCTTGATCCTCGTCAAACGTCGGTCCGACGCACCAAGTTGATCCGCATCAATGGTCCGTTTTGCGTCTCAAAGTACGCACCCCTTAGCCTGGGAGGTCTCGATGACGGGCAAGTCCATTTTCCACGCACCCTCGATGCCACGGTTAACCCGCGCCGCAGTTGCGGACTTCGGTGTCAACCGCCGGCCGGCCGACTGAGTTCGACGATGGCAATGGCCACCCTGCACGATGCGGCCGGGTTGACCTCGACCGAGGCCGGCTCAAGGAGAGCGCGACGGACGGGCCTTCGGGAACATGGAACACTTCCGTTGTCGGCGCTTGCACGACAGTTCCGGTCGCCCTTCGTCCTCATTCTGCTCGCTGCGGCGGCCTTGACCTTCGCTCTCGGGCAGCCGGGGGAGGCGACGATCATCTGTGCGATCGTGGCCGCCAGTTCGATCCTGAGTTTCGTGCAGGAGTACAGCGCCGGCCGGACGGTAGAGGCGCTGCGGGCACGATTGTCGACAACCGTCAACGTATGGCGTGACGGCCGTTTGGTGTCGCGTCCGTTGGAGGACATCGTTCCGGGTGACGTTGTCGAACTGGCAGCCGGCAGCATAATCCCGGCAGATGGCACGGTGCTCTCCGCGAACTTCCTGGCGGTCGATGAAGCCGCCCTTACTGGCGAGCCGCTGCCGGTCTTCAAGGTCAGCCGAGAAGAGGCCCAAGACGGTGAGGCCGAGAGGGTCTTCCAGGGTACGGCTGTCAGAAGTGGCACTGGTCGAATGCAGTGTGCCACGGTCGGCGCGGACACGGTCTACGGCCACGTCGCAGAGCATGTGCGCCGATCTGAACCAGAATCCGCCTTCTCGCTGGGGGTGCGGCGGTTCGGGATACTGATGACGCAGGTCATGACCGTCGTCGTCTTGGTCGTGCTTGTCGTCAATCTGGTGCTGGGCCGTCCGCTCCTCGATTCCCTCTTGTTCGCGGCCGCGCTGGCTGTGGGGATTACGCCTGAACTGCTGCCTGCAGTGATAACGGTAACGCTGGCTTCGGGGGCGAGGAAGCTGGCCAAGGTTGGCGTCATCGTCAAACGGCTGGCGGCCATCGAGAATCTCGGTGCCATGGACCTTCTGTGCACCGACAAGACGGGGACCCTCACGCAGGGTGAATTCGTCCTGCATCGGGCGGAAGGCATCGCCGGCGGAACGGGCGACGACGCCAAGAGCATGGCCATCATCAATGCCCGGCTGCAGAAGGGGATGCCTAACCCACTCGATGAAGCGATCTTGAAGGCGGGCACAGCATTTGAGCCGGAACACCTCCTGCTGGGCGAGATCCCGTTCGACTTCGAGCGCAAGAGACTGTCCGTAGTCATTAGCGGCACCGGAAAGGCTCAACTCATTTGCAAGGGCGCGGTCAATGACGTGCTCCACCTCTGTACGTCGCGTCGGACGCCCTTGGGCGATCAGCCAATGTCCGCGGCCGATATGGCGGATGAGCTGGATCGGTTTGCGCGATGGAGCGCGGAGGGGCTGCGAGTCATCGCTGTTGCAGTCCGAGAGGTAGAACCCCGGGAGCGATACAACGTCGATGATGAGGCCGACCTCATTCTTCTTGGTTTCCTGCTTTTTATCGACCCGCTCAAGGATGGCGTGGCCGCCACCGTTCGCGACCTCAAGGACAAGGGTGTTGCCCTGAAGCTTATCACGGGCGACAACCGCTACGCGGCCGAGCATGTGGCCAGAGCGGCGGGGATCGGTGGGCCAGTCCTTACCGGCGCGGAGTTGTCGAGGCTCGCCGCGAGATCACTCGAACGTCGGGCCCGCGGGACATCTATCTTTGCCGAAGTCTCCCCTGAGCAGAAGGAGAGACTGGTCCGCACATTCAAGCGCATGGGACATGTTGTCGGGTATCTCGGGGACGGTATCAACGACGCGCCGGCCCTTCGGACCGCAGACGTGGGCATGTCGGTCGACGAGGCGACCGATGTCGCGCGAGAGGCCGCCGACATCGTCCTGCTGCAGCGCGACCTGACGGTGATCGTGCAGGGCCTGTCGCTCGGTCGGGTGGCCTTCCTCAATACCCTGAAATATATCCGCGTGACGATCAGCGCCAATCTCGGCAACATGCTGAGCATGGCGGTTGCCTCGGTGTGCTTGCCGTTCTTGCCATTGCTGGCAAAGCAGGTGTTGGTCAACAACCTGCTGAGCGACATTCCCCTGCTGGCCGTGTCCTCGGACAATGTCGATGGTTCTGCCCTGAAGCGACCGGGCCAGTGGAACTTCGCCGGGCTCGTCAGGGCAATGGTGAGCTTTGGCCTTGTGAGTTCAGCGTTCGATCTCGCCACGTTCCTGGTGCTGCTCGGTGTCGCCGGCGATCAGCCTGAGCTGGTGCGAACGGGCTGGTTCATTGAATCGTTGCTCTCGGAAGTCGTCATCATCTTCGTGATGAGAACCGCTGCGCCCTTCTACACAAGCCGTCCCGGAAGTCTGCTCGTCTGGGCCGCTACGGCCATCGCACTGGTCGGCATCGTACTCCCCTGGACCTATGCCGGGCCGGTTCTCGGCCTGGCGCCGCTGCCGCTATCGCTGCTCGGTGTTCTGCTGACGATTGTTCTGCTCTACGCGGTCGCCTCGGAACTGCTAAAGTCGAGGATCGCGCTCTAGATCCGCAGCGACATCTGGAGCAGGCCGTCGAGTGGTCCGCTGCTGTCGTCAGTCGTGAATCCGAGGCGACGAGCCAAGTCGATCATCTTGGCATTCTCGCGCAGCATCACGCCGGTCAGTGTCGTCAGTCCGTCAGCGCGGGCGTAGTCCACCAGGCGCTGCATCAGATGCGAGCCAAGGCCGATGCCCTGCAGGTCACTGCGGACAAGGGCTCCGAATTCCGCCTTCTCGTGGTCAGGGTCGGCAGTATAGCGGACAACCCCAGCCAGGCTGCCGTCGCGTTGATCGATCGCCACCAGCGCAATCTCCCTGTCATAGTCGAGCTGGCTGAGGCGGGTGATCGTGTCCTGTGACAAGTGCGCGGTCGGGACAAGAAAACGCAGACGCAGATCCTCGGTGGTCATTTTCGACATCAAGGTAGGATAAAGGCGCGCGTCTGCGGGCTGGATGGGACGGACGAAGAACCTACGTCCGCCAAGCTCGACCTCGCTGGTCCAACCGGAGGGGTATGGCCGCACTGAAAGAGCAGGGTTCGGCGACTTCAAGCTTATCCGCGACGGGTCGACCTCGATTCTTGCGTCGAGAGCGATGGCGCCACCAGCGTCCGCGAGCAACGGGTTGATGTCGACAGCGACGATGGCGGGGTTCTCGACCACAAGTCGTGACAGCGCCAGCATGACGTTGATGATTGCGTTGCGGTCCGCGGGTGCCTCACTGCGGTATCCCGCCAGCAAGCGGCCCACTCGTGTGTTGTCGATGAGGTCGCCGGCCAACACGTCATCAAGGGGCAGTAGTCCGGTGGCGCTGTCACGCAACACTTCGACGGCCGTCCCCCCCGCACCGAAGACCACGACAGGCCCGAAGGCGGCATCCGTGTGAACGCCGACCAGCAGTTCCTGCGCGCGCGGCCGCTCCACCATGGGTTGAACGGTGAAGCCATCGAGCGCCGCTGGATCGACTGACTCGACCCTGCGGGCTATGCCCTCCGCCGCTATTCGGGCGGCCGCGGCCGTGGTGATATCGAGCACAACGCCGCCTACGTCGGACTTGTGCGTGAGCTTCTTGGAATAGAGCTTGACGACGATCGCCCGGTGGAAGGCAAGAAGGCGGCTGGCCGCTTGCTCGACATCCTCAGCCGTCCTCGCCAAGATCGTCTCAGGGCTGTCTATCCCGGAAGCCCTGAGAATGGACTTGGCTTCTGTCTCGGTCAGCATGCGCCGCCCTTCACCGGTAGCCTGCTCCAGGATCCTCCTTATGGCTTCGCGGCGCGGGGGCTCGGATTCCAGGATTTCCGGAACGCGCTCGAGGCGGCTCTGGAGGTGAGCCCACTCGGTAAGCAGCTTGGTTGCTTCCGCTGCAGCGGGTGGGGTGTCCGCTGTCGCCACGCCGGCCTGTCGAAGGATGTCCCTGGCCGGCTCCGCGCTCGCCTGACCGAGCCAGCAGGCCAGTACCGGTTTGCCGCCTACCTTCCCCCCTTCTGCCAGCTCGGCCACCGCGTGGGCACTTGCCGATGGTGATGCCAAGGCGGTGGGGCAGTTCATGACCAGCACAAGATCGACCCCATCGTCCTGCGCGACCGCCTCGACCGCGCTCCGGTATCTCTCCGGCGTCGCATCGCCAATTATGTCTACAGGATTGGCGTGGGACCACGTTTTGGGCAGGGCGACATCCAGCGCGGTCATAGTCGACTGGCTCAGTGCTGCCAGTTCGCACCCGCGGTCCAGCAATTCATCGACCGCAAGGACCCCGGCGCCGCCACCGTTCGTCACGATCGCCACACGGCCTCGCGAGAGACTGTCGAAGCGGGATGTGACCTCCGCCGCATGAAAGAGTCCTTCGATATTCGAAACGCGGATGATACCCGCGCGCCGCAATGCTGCGTCTACCACGGCGTCGCTGCCGGCTAGCGCCCCTGTGTGGGTCAACGCAGCCTTCGCCGCCGCTTCGTGCCGACCGGGTTTCAGTGCGATGACGGGCTTCAATCGCGCCGCCGCCCGAGCAGCTGACATGAACTTGCGTGGTGAGGGGATGGACTCGAGATACAATAGGATCGACTTGGTATTTGGGTCAGCTGCCAGCCAGTTGAGGCAATCGCCGACATCGACATCAGCCATGTCACCCAATGACACGATCTGCGAGAAGCCCACCCCTTCGCTCGCCGCCCAGTCGATCATTGAGGTCAGGATAGCTCCTGACTGCGAGACCAGCGCGATCCCGCCCGCCGACGGCTTGGCTGGGGCGAAGCTGGCGTTCAGCTTGCGCCATGGTGCAATCGTCCCAATGGTATTCGGGCCAACGATCCGGAACGCATGTGGCCGCGCCGCATCCAGCATGGCTTGACGTAGGCCGGACTTGGTGTCCACTCCGGCCGTAACGACCACGGCCGTCCGGCAGCCGGATGCAGCCAGTTCGCCCACCACCTTTGGGACGGTCGAGGGCGGTGTCGCAATGATTGCCAAATCTACGGCTGCCGGCAACTCTGCGGCGGAGGCGTAACACCTCAGGCCGCCCAGTTCGCGATACTTGGGATTAACCGGGTAGATCGAACCCTCGAAACCCTCACCCATGACATTGTCCAGAAGAATCTTGCCAACTGACCCCTCCCGGTTAGAGGCCCCCACAAGGGCGACGGATGAGGGGCGAAAGAATGCATCCAGGTTTCGGACAGTCATGGCTTACCTCCTGGCCAGCTTGCATAATGTCCGAGGGAGATTGGGCATTGAGCCAGATCAATGCCGGGCCCGCCCTGGTCTTTTCCTACTCGGAGGATAGCAGGAGGGACGACGATGCGCGCGGTCGTGATCTACTACTCCAATACTGGAAACACCCAACGCGTGGCGAAGCTGCTGGCGGACGAACTACACGCCGATCTCGCGGAGGTCACGTGTGCGGCCTACCTTCGCTGGTATGGCCCAGTTGCCATGGCGTGGGACATCTTCACACGTCATGTCCCAGCAGTGGATGTCCTGTTGCCGGCCGGAGCGACTTACGATGTGGTCATCGTAGGCGGGCCGGTATGGGCAGCTCACGCGGCGCCGCCGGTTCTGGCCTTGGCAACACATCCATTGCTGAAATCGGCCTTTCCCGCCTTCTTCGTCACCTGCTCAGGCACAAGCCAGAGGTCGCCGCCGGAGCCTGCCGTTGCCGACATGCGGCAGATGGGAGGCAAGGCGATCCTGAGCACGTGGATATTCAAACAGGCGGAGATCAGTTCCAGTTCGATCCAGGCAACGGTCAAACGCTTCGCGCACGCGATCGAGGCGGCGGCCGCAGATCACCTGGGCTCGAAATCGGGAGCAACTGGATACTAGAAGAACGCGAAAAAATTCTGCTAGATAAGACAGGCACGCTCTTCGGGGCATGGAGACGTGTATGCCTCAGTATTCGACCAAGAATTGGCTGGTCTACCTCCTTGTTTCTGGACTGGTGCTGGTCGTCTTTGCCGTTCGGTGGACAGGACATGGCCTTGTGCCAGACGCGGCAGTTGCCTTGCTATTCGTCCTTCCGGTGGTCGTTGGAGCGCTCTTCGGCGGGTTAGCTGCTGGGTTGCTCGGCACCGCATTGTCGGCCCCCGCCGTCTATTTCTTCGGTGCCATGCGCAAGGAAGATCCGTTTGTCCTCTGGACCAACGTCTTTCTCTTCCTGGTGGTCGGTTCGATTATCGCGTGGCTGGGA
>JAEZKB010000276.1 GCA_023415605.1 Pseudomonadota bacterium | reverse complement strand
CGCAAGCGTTCGTCGCGCTTCCCGTCCACCGCGGGGTTGATGGGGGTATTCTAATGCGGGTGCAGAACGCGGGGATAAGCGGAATTTTCTCCAACGTGCGCAGAGGCTTGCGCGCAGCAAGGAACTCTACTGGCGTGCGGTGAGCCGCCCCATTCACCACAACCTGCCCATGCTGGTTGCCCCTGGCGTTGCAAGCTTGTAGATCGGCGGGGGAGCGCCCATGTCATGCGGCAACGCACCAACCCAGTCTGGAAACCGCATCCAAATGACCGATCTCAAGCTGCTTGCGCTTGACGCCGAAGACCTCCAGGTGATCTCGGCCACCACCCAGGACGCCATCGTGCGGGTCGGGGACATGGGCTATGCCCAAGGTGACAAGCGTTTCGCCCTGCTGATGAACCGCTACGCCTGGGAAGAGGGCGGCAAGAAGGGGCAGCGCAAGCGAACGGCGCTGCATTTCGACCGCGTTGAGGCCGTGCAGGCCGCGGGAATCAACCTCGAGTCGCAGGAAGGTGCGCTGGAACTGCTGGCCATTACTTTTGCGCCGACCAACGACCCTGCCGGCACGGTGGAACTGAGCTTTGCCGGCGGCGGCACCGTGCGCCTCAGCGTCGAGTGCCTCGAAGCCCGCATGCAGGATCTCGGCGCCGCCTGGGCCGCCAAGCTCAAGCCCGAGCACGCCGTCTGATGCCGGTCCGCCTCGATAGCCGCGACGCCCGCTTCGCGGCGGATTTCGACACCCTTCTTGGCTCCAAGCGCGAGGCCTCCGAGGAGGTCGGCAGTGCTGTTGCCAAAATCCTCGCCGATGTGCGCGACCGCGGCGACGCGGCGGTCATCGAGTACACTGACAAATTTGACAAGCAGCCGCTGACTCCGTCGACTTTGGCTTTCACTGAAGCTGAAATCGCGGCTGCTGAGGCCCGCATTTCGGTCGATGTACGCTCGGCGCTGACCGTGGCGCATGACCGCATCCGCGCCCATCACGAAAAGCAGAAGCCGCTCGACCACGTCTACCAGGACCACCTGGGTGTGACGCTGGGCACGCTCTGGACCCCCGTCGACGCCGTCGGCATCTACGTGCCGGGTGGGCTGGCCGCGTATCCGAGTTCGGTGCTGATGAATGCCGTGCCGGCCAAAGTCGCCGGATCGGCGCGCATCGCCATGGTGGTGCCGACGCCGCGCGGCGAGGTGAACGACGCCGTGCTGGCCGCGGCCAAGATCGCCGGCGTCACCGAGATTTACCGCATCGGCGGCGCGCAGGCCGTCGGCGCACTCGCCTATGGCACGGAAACCATCGCGCCGGTGAGCAAGATCGTCGGCCCGGGCAATGCCTATGTGGCGGCGGCCAAGCGGCAGGTGTTCGGCACCGTCGGCATCGACATGATCGCCGGACCGTCCGAAGTGCTGGTGATTGCCGACAAGAGCGCCAACCCCTCCTGGGTCGCGGCCGACCTCCTGGCACAGGCCGAGCACGGGGGTGGGGCGCAATCGATCCTCGTCACCGACGATGCCGCTCTCGCCGACTCCGTCTTCGTCGAGGTCGAGCGCCAGCTGGCGCTGCTACCCCGCGAGCAGATCGCGCGCGAGGGCTGGGAGGAGTTCGGCGCCATCATCACCGTGGCCTCGATGGGCGAGGCCGTGGAACTGGCCAACCGCATCGCCTCGGAGCATGTGGAACTGGCGCTCGACGACCCGCAGGCACTGCTGGGTAAGATCCGCAATGCCGGCGCGATTTTCCTCGGCCATCACACGCCGGAGGCAATTGGCGACTATGTCGGCGGCTCCAACCACGTGCTGCCGACTGCCCGCTCGGCGCGCTATGCCTCGGGGCTCGGGGTGCTCGATTTCATGAAGCGCACCTCGGTGCTGGGTTGTGATCCCGCATCGCTGGCCGAACTGGCCCCTGCCGCGGTAACGCTGGCAGCGACCGAGGGGCTCGATGCGCATGGACGGTCCGTATCGATCCGGCTAAACAGATAGGGCTCTCCTCGTAGGACCCCCTATGGCCCTTACCCCCCGCGAATTCGATCCCAAGACCGACCGGATCGTCGCGGTCACGCTGGACCCCAACACCATCACCTCGACCGATCCGGACGAGGTGCACGAGTGGCGGATCGCCATTTACGACTTGGTCGAGAGCAACCAGTTCGCTCCTGCCCGGGTGAAAGCCAAGGGCCCCTACGCGCTGCACGTCTCGATCGTCGCCAACTATATCGTGCTCGACGTTCGCCACCCGGATACCTATGAGCCGATTGCTGCGCATTACCTGTCGCTGACCCCGTTCCGGCGCCTGATCCGCGACTATTTCCGCATCCGCGACAGCTATTACGAGGCCATCAAGACCTCCTCGCCGTTCCAGATCGAGGCGGTCGACATGGCCCGACGCGGGTTGCACAACGAGGCGGCGGAGCTGTTGCGCACCCGGCTCGACAACAAGCTCGAGATGGACCTCAACACCGCGCGACGGCTTTTCACCCTGATCTGTGCCGTGCAACCCTTCGCGAGCCGCATCGACGAGCGCGACAGCGACCTGCCCACGGTGCTTTTCGTCTGCTCGATGAACTCGGTGCGCTCGCCGATCGCCGCCGCGCTGGCGCGCAAGTTCTTCCCCGGCCGGCTGATCGTCCGCTCGGCGGGGGTCCGCTCCGGCAAGGCCGACGATTTCGTGCATCAGGTGATGGAAGAGATCGGCATCGACATGTCGGTACATACCCCCCACACCATGGACGAACTCGCTGCGAGCCGCTTCGATCTGGTGGTGACGCTGTCGGCCGATGCGCCGGAAGCGGTGGCGCGCCGAGGGCTCGAGATCGGCGCCACCGAGCACTGGCCCATGCCGGACCCGACACTGGTCGAGGGCAATCGCGAGGCGGTGCTTTCGGCCTACCGCACCCTGCGCGATACCCTGCAGCAGAAGGTGCGGGCCCGGCTCGAACCGCTTGTGGCCTCCGCAGGGGCGGGTGGTTCACAAAGCCGCACGAGTCCAGTATGAGGCGGTGGGTCGCGTTATCGCGGCGTTGGTCGTCATTTCAGACAAGGGCAGGCTAGATGGCCGCGCGTCCGGAACTCATCCTGGCTTCGGCCTCGCCGCGGCGTCTGGCGCTGCTCAACCAGATCGGCATCGAGCCCGAGCATCTGGTGCCCGCTCATATCGACGAAACGCCAGAAAAGGGCGAACTGCCGCGCAAGCTGGCCCAGCGCCTCGCCGACGAGAAGGCCATTGCCGCCCAGCACAAGGCCAAGACCTCGGGCATTGCCGACAATGCCCTGGTGCTCTCGGCCGATACCGTCGTCGCCGTCGGCCGCCGCATCCTGCCCAAAGCCGAGATGATGGAAGAGGCGTCTATGTGCCTCCGCCTGCTCTCTGGCCGCTCGCACCGGGTCTATACGGCCGTATCGATGCTGACCGTAGGCGGCTCCATCCGTCGCCGGCTGGTCGAAACCCGCATCCGCTTCAAGCGGCTCTCCAACCGCGAGATCGAGAGCTATCTCGCCTCGGCCGAGTGGAGGGACAAGGCCGGCGGCTACGCCATCCAGGGCATTGCCGGGGCCTTCGTGGTAAAACTCCAGGGGTCCTACACCGCGGTGGTCGGCCTGCCGCTCAACGAGACCGTGTCACTTCTCGCCGGCGAGGGCTATCCGGTGCATTTCAACTGGCTCTACCAGTCGACCCTCTCGGGCGTTTAGCCTCCATGGCCGACAACGTCGTCAGATTGAAGCCCACCCGGCCCTGTCCGGTCTGCGGCAAGCCCTCGACCCAGGCGCACCACCCGTTCTGCTCGGGCCGCTGCGCCGATATCGACCTCAATCGCTGGCTCTCCGGCGCCTACGTCATCCCGGCAGGTCCCGCCGGAGCGGATGACGACGATAACGCCCTTCCCACCGAGGACGCAGGCGACGACGAGGAGTAGCGGCGCGCTCCCGGCTTGCTCTGGCCGCCTACTGCCAGATGTTGATGGTGGCGAGCGTCCGCATCAGGTGGTCCGAGACCAGCTCTTCGGCGCGCTTGGCATTGCGGTCGGCAATGGCGTCGACGATGGCCTTGAGATCCTTGTGCGTCTGGTGCTTGACCGGTTCGGGAGCCGGTTTGTCCGTGTCGTGGCCATCGAACAGCACCGCACGGCGGTCATCGAGAATCGAGCTCATGATCTGCACCAGGAACTTGTTCTTGGTCGCCGCGAACATGGCGCGGTGCAGGGCGTAGATGCTCTCCTTGAAGTCTTCCCAGGTCGGCGACGACAGGATTTCGTCGAGCAGTCGCCGCATGTCGGCGATCTCGCCTTCCTGCACCCGGTTGACCACCAGATGCATCATCGCGGGCTCGAACAGCAGCCGGCCTTCGACGATTTCGCCGAACGAGGGCACGCTGTCGTGAGGGGTCGCGCTGGTCTGGTCCATGCGGTCGAAGACGGTCTGGGCGTCATCGGTGAGGAAGGTCCCTGAGCCGACGCGGCGATGCACCAGGCCTTGCCGTTCCATCATCGCCAGCGCCGACCGCACCGCCGTGCGGCTGGTGTTGAGCTGCAGGGCCAGCTCACGCTCGTTGGGTAGTTTGGCGCCCGGCACCATCAGCCCATCGCGGATCGAGCGGAGCAGGGAGCGGTAGACCAGGGATGGCGTCGCCCGCTCGTTGGTGGAAATGGAAGCGAGCTGCGGCGTCGCGCCGTTGGTATTCATTGCGGGTAGTCCTCGAAGCGGTCAGCAATGAGCAGAATCAGTCCGCCATTGTCAACCATTACGGCCCCCGGCGTCCGTCATGATTTGGGTGTCTCCGGGATGCGCCAGCCGCGAAACTCCTCGATGAATGAGGCGAGAGCAGTAACCGAACCGTCGAAGAAGGCCTGTCCCGCCTCGGCGCTGGCCAGCGACGGATCGCCCAACGTGCCGGTCGGCGAGAGGTCGCCGAAGTCGTGGTAGACGCGCACCGCCTGGCTGCCGATCAGATCGGTCGTGAGATAGCGCGAACCGGGATCGGGATAGGTTGTCCTTGCCCTGTCGATCTTTACCAGCTCCGGCCGCAGGTGCTGGATCAGCGAGGTCTCGAACTCGCAGGCGTGGCCCATGCCGCCGGTCTTGGACTGGCGGAGCGCCGCGATCGAGTCGCGGGCCAGCGCGAAATAAGTAAGGGTGACGATGCGGGCTTGGCCATAGTGCTTGTGGCCCAGCGTCGAGGCCAGCACGTCGATCACCCCGCCATTGCCGCCATGGCCGTTGACCACGAGGATGCGCTTGAAGCCGTGTTTGACCACCGAGGCGACGACGTCTTCGGCTACCGCCATCAACGTCTCGGCCCGCAGTGTCACGGACCCGGGAAAGCGCATATGGTGCGCCGAAAAGCCGTACCAGGGTGGCGGCAGCACCACGACATCGCCGGCCTCTCCGGCTGCTGCCAGCGACACTTCGTGGGCGAGGATCGTGTCCGTGCCCAGCGGCATGTGGTTGCCGTGTTGCTCCACCGAACCGATGGGAAAGACCACCACGGTCTTGTCCCGGTCGAGGGCGCCGATCTCCGGCGAAGTCAGTTCTTCCCAACGCATCAGCGCACCGTGAATGTTGCAGTCTTGAGATCGCACATGGCAGTCAGGGCATGCTTGCCGCCGACGCGGCCCATGCCGCTATCCTTGCCGCTGGCGCCGCCGAAGGGGATGTGCAGTTCCCAGTAGTTCGACGTGTCGTTGATGTTGACGATGCCGGTGGGCATCTCCTCGACGTAGCGGAAGGCCCGGTCGATATCCTGGGTGAACACCGACGAGACGAGGCCATAGCGGTTGTCGCGCGCCAGCTCGAACGCCTGTTCGTCGCTATCGATGACGAGGAGTGGCGCCACCGGGCCAAAGGTTTCCTCCGTGTTGATCAGGGCCTCGCGGGAAACATCAGTCAACACCGTGGGTTCGAAGAAGAGCGGGCTGAGCGCCTGGTCCGGCCGCTTGCCACCGATGACCGCTTTGGCGCCGCGGGTGAGTGCGTCACCCACATGCTCGGCGACCTTCTTCGCTACCGCCGGATTGTTGAGAGGCCCCATCGTCGTGCCCGCCTTTCGCGGATCGCCTATAACCACCTCGCGCGCTTTCTGGGCCATGCGCTCGGCGAACTCATCGTAGACCTTGCGGTGGACGAGTATACGTTCGGACGAAGAGCAGACCTGCCCGGCATTGACGAACGAGCCCGAGGCTGTAGCGGTCGCTGCCCGCTCGAGATCGGCGTCGTCGAGGATCACCACCGGACCATTGCCGCCGAGTTCCATGAGCTGCGGCTTGCCAGCGGCGCGCTGGCTGATCAATTTGCCGGTCGCGGCGCTACCGGTGAAACCCACGGCATCGGTGCCGGGGTTCGAGACGATCTCGTCGCCGACCACGGCGCCGGCGCCGGTGACGAGGTTGAGGATGCCTGGTGGCAGGTCGGCATTTTCGATGGCTTCGACCAGCGCGGCGGCGACGAGGGCAGTCGTCGGGGCAGGGGTCCAGACGATGGTGTTGCCGGCCGCCAGCCCCGGCGCGATGTATTCGACCGGGATGTTGACCGGAAAATTCCACGGGGTCACGACCGCGTAGACCCCACGCGGCTGATAGAAGGTCATCACCCGCTTGCTGGGATCTTCGGTGGGGATCGTCGCGCCCTCGAGATATTTGACCAGGTCCGCGGCGAGGTTGAAGCCGTCCACCGACTTACCGACTTCGAAATAGGCCTCCGCATAGGGCTTGCCCTGTTCGAGGGTAAGCAGCGCAGCCAACTGTTCCCGCCGCTTCGAGATGGCATCGCCGATCCGGCGCATCGCTCGCGCGCGATCCCAAGTCGGCACTTTGCGCCAAGAGGCCTGGGCGGCGCGGGCCGCAGCGATCGCCTCTTGCGCCAACTCCCGTGAACTCCAGGTCAGTTGGCCGATCTCGCTCTCGTCGATGGGCGAGTGCTGCGTCCTGATCTCGCCCCCCGGGTCGCCTCGCCATGTGCCGCCGACATAATTGGTTTGGGCGTCTTGGGGCATTTCCGGCCTGCTTCACAAAAGTGGTTGCAAATGATCACAAGTGGTTCATATAGTCCGACCAGCGGGCGGGGTGTCAACGGGAAATCGGCCCTCCGCCGTCGAGCACGGCTCGCCACCAGAGCGCGCCGCCATGGACAGAGAGGATGGACCCAAAATGCAGCTCAGGAAACTCCTGACCGCCTCGGCTCTTGCCGTCGGCCTTGCCGCCCAGCCTGCGCTGGCGCAGGACATTACGCTTGAATTCGTCGTCTGGAACTATTCGCTCGAGACGGTGCAGGACAATGTCGCCAAGTTCGAAGCAGAAAATCCCGGCATCAAGGTCAACGTCACCGACTATGCCTGGCCGGACTACAACGACAGCCTGATCCTGCGCATCCGCGGCAATACACCGACCGACGTTGTCTATGGTGGTCAGGATTGGTTGCCAGCATGGGGCGCGACGGGTTTCATCGCACCACTTGAGTCCGTCGCGCCTGCCGGTGCCGTCGATGAACTGGCCAAGGACATCGCCGGCTTTGCGCTCACCGATGTCACGTATGACGGGAAGGTCTATGGACTGCCGTATTACTCGGACACCATCAGCTTCATCTACAACAAGAAGATACTCGAGGATAACGGCATCGCTGTCCCGACCACCTGGGAAGAGGTGACCGCGGCCGCCGAAAAGCTCAAGGCTGGCGGCATGGATAAGCCGATCATCTACGAATATGATCAGGAACTGCCCAACTTCTACGATGCCTTCGTCGCCCAGTCCTATGGCCGCGGCGCGGAACTCTTCGACGCCGAGCTGAACCCGCTCTTCGCCGATCCCGAGAACGGCGCCTACAAGCAACTGCAATGGCTCGCCGATGCCTGGTCCAAGGGCCTCGTGCAGCCGGACCCGCATGAGTCCACCATCATCCCGGCGATGAACACCGGCAATCATGCTTTCACCGTCGTCTTCACCTATGTGCTTGCCGCTCTCAACGATGCGGCGACCCAACCCCTCGCAGGCCAGTTCGCCATCGCGCCGATGCCCGGCGAGACCCATTCGACGCTCGGCTTTGCGAAGTCATACGTGGTCACCGCGAAGACTGCCGCTGATCCGGCCCGCGCCGAAGCGGCGTGGAAGTTCGTGAACTTCATGGCGGGCAAGCCCTATACGGTTGCCAAGCGCTGGGCCGTCGAAAAAGGCCTCGGTTTCGGCCAGCTGCCCCTCTTTGCCGATCAGGACGTGGTCGCCGCCTGGGGTAAGTGGGCCGATGTCGCCGCGCTGGGCCAGCAGGCATCCATCGCCAAGGCGGGCACCTATACCGAGTTCTCCTCGGTCTGGTCCGCTTACTTCCGCCCGCTGCTCGCCCAGGCCATGGTCGGCGAAACGCCGGTGGACGAGGTAATGAAGGCCGGCGCGCAGCGCTGGACCGAACTCAAAGAGCAGTTCGCCTCACGCTGACCATCGAGCCGCTTCCTCCTCCCGAGGCCGGTGGGCGGCCTAGTGC
>JAEZKB010000261.1 GCA_023415605.1 Pseudomonadota bacterium | reverse complement strand
ATACTACGGATTTGTCCCGCAGCGACTGAGTATTCGTCCCGATACTCTTCGCAATTTGTCTCCGCTTCACTTGCTTCCGAATGATCTTAGGGGAAGTGAAGATGAAGCACGCGACAGCGCATACTATTCTGCCGGGCTATGTCCCTCGTTCGACCAGTTTCGATGGCCGCTTCGGCCGTATCTTCGGCAAACTCCCTCCTTGGGTGCCGCCGGGCCGGACTGAACAAGACCGGTTCGCCGCAATCGATGCCTATGTAGAGAAGATGATCGCCGCGGGGCCGGCACGGCCCGGCAACGCCAACATTCCAGCGGGCTACACCTACTTTGGCCAGTTCATCGACCATGACATTACCTTCGACCCGGCCTCTAGCCTGACGCGGCAGAATGACCCCGAAGGTCTGACCAATTTTCGCACGCCGCGGCTCGATCTGGATAGTCTGTATGGCCGCGGCCCCGACGATCAGCCCTACATGTACCAACCTGGAAAGCCGGGCTTCCTGCTGGAAGGCAAGGGCATCAATGGTACTGAACCCGACCTGCCGCGGCTGCGTCCACCCCAGGCTGAGATCGATGCTGCGTTCAGTCTCAAGGAAGACGGCAGCGTAGAGCGAGAAAACGAGGTGCGGGCCGTCGCCCTGATTGGCGACCCACGCAACGATGAGAACATCATCGTCTCCCAGCTACAGCTTACGTTCATCCGGCTACACAACCGGGTGCTCGAGCAGGTCATCACGATCGACAACACCGACGGCGTCGAGCGCAGCCGCACCGCCCAGTTCCATGAGGCGCAGCGGATTGTCCGCTGGTTCTATCAATACGTGGTCTGGAACGATTTCGTACGGCGGATCGTGCCTGCCGAGGTCTTCGCCATGGCGCTTCGAGAATCCGGCACTGGCGCAGGGCTCGAGCTCGGCCTCAAGGCGATCTACAACTGGAAAGTGAACCCCTACATTCCCGTCGAATTCTCCGTCGCCGCCTATCGCCTCGGCCACTCGCTGATCCGCAACGGCTACCAAATCAACTTTCCGCTGCAGAACGGCGTGGGAGCGACGTTCGAAGTCCCGATCTTTGACCCCTCAGGTGGAGGCGCCCACGACCTGCACGGCGGACGTCTGCTGCCACACAAGCACTCGATAGAATGGGACTGGTACTTCGATATCGCTTCACGCGGTGATTTTCCGCAACTCTCCGAAGCCCTAGACACGCATCTATCAAGCTCGGTTTCGCGCATTCCGGGGCCTGACCCACAGCCATTGGCGCGGCTCAACATTCTTCGTGGTTGGCGCTTCAACCTGCCATCAGGCACCGATGTAGCCCAAGCCATGGGCTGGGAGCCGATCGAAGTCACGGACGAGATCGAGAACTCGCTTTGGGTTTATATCCTCAAGGAGGCGGAACTCTATTCCGAGAACGGTGAACCGGCAGGGTCACGGCTGGGCAAGGTGGGCGGCACGATCGTGGCCGCGGTCTTTGCTGGTCTGCTCAAGGGCGATCCACTGTCCTTCGTGGAGCAGTTCCCCAACTGGACTCCGGAAAAGGAGCGGGCTCTCGCGCCGCTGGGCCGGCGTCCGCTGAACGCCGGGGAAGCCAGCCTCGGGCCTTACGATATCCGCGATCTACTGGTCATGGCTGGTATGCCGGCCAGTGGTGCTGACGTCGAAAGGTTTGTAACGGGACAGTTCCCCTAATCCCTCATCTCCCGTTCATGTTCGCCTCGCTAAGCGCGGCGCAACGTGAACGGGAGTGCGTGGATGTTGAAGTCGTTTGCCGCCTATGGGGCCATTGCTGTGGTGGCGATTGCCGCCAGTGTGTCGATGGCGCAGATGGAGCCGGAGCAGCCGGTCTACCTCGATGATCGCTCGACGCCCGAGCAGTTGGTGCTCTCCTACTTCAACGCCATCAACCGCGGCGAGTTTGCCCGCGCCTACAGCTATTTCGGCCCCGCCGAGGCGCCGAATTTCGATGCCTGGCAGTTCCAGTTCGATGACGTGGTGGAGGCCGAGGTCAGCTTCGGCGAGATGGCGCTCGAGGGCGCCGCCGGCTCGATCTACTACCAGTTCCCTGTGACGGTCGATTACGAGCACGCAGAGGGCCAGCACCACATCGAACGCGGCTGCATCAACATCCGCTGGATCCATCCGGACAAGCAGGAGCGGCCGCCATTCGTCCCGATGTACATCCTCAGCGCCGACCTCCACACCGAGGCCGAAGAACAGGGTTTTGCGCCCGCCAAGTGCTTCAGCGCCCCCGACAAGGATACCGGGTCGCCGCAGACGCTCGATGACCGCTCGAACCCCGAGCAGATCATCCGCTCCTACTACAACGCCATTGACAATGGCGAATATGGCCGCGCCGTCTCCTATCTGGGCGACAGCGCCAAGCCTGCAGACTACACCGCGTGGTGGCAGGCCTTCCAGTCGGTCGACCGCACCGAGGTGACCCTGGGCAGGCCGAGCCACTACTCCAATCCGGGCTACATCTCGTTCAGCGTGCCGGCGGTGATCAAGCTCTTCGGTCAGATGAGCGACTGGGTCGATGTCGGCTGCATCGACGTCTATCAGGGTCTGGCAGGCGACGAGGAACCCTTCACCCCGACCCACATCACCGGCGTGCGGCTCGACCGCAACCCGCCCGGCGACTACCCCATGCCCGTCTGCGACTAGCGGAAGAACAGCAGCCTGAGCGCCAGGACGATCGAGATGATCACCACCATGGGGCGGATCAATTTGGCGCCGAAGCGGATGCCGGTGAGGGCGCCGAGATAACCACCGGCAAGCTGGCCGATGGCCATGGCTATGGCGACCGGCCAGACCACGTCGCCGGAGGGGATGAACAGCGCCAGCGCACCGAGGTTGGAAGTCAGGTTGAGGAATTTCGTGTTTCCCGCCGCCCGCGTCAGCCCCAGGCCGAAGAGTGTCACGAAGCCCATGGTCAGGAAGCTGCCCGTGCCGGGGCCGAAAATGCCGTCATAGTAGCCGATGGCAAAGCCCATCACCGGCACCCAGGCGGCGAACTTCAGCCGCGCATGGCTATCGGCGTCCGTGAGTTTGGGCGCGAAGGTGAAATAGAGCGCGATGCAGATCAGCGCCACCGGCACGGCGTAGGACAAGAGCGAAGTGTCGATACCCTTGACCGTCAGCGCGCCCAGGAATGCCCCGATGAAGGTCAGCACGATGGCGACGCCGAGATCGGGCAAGGACACAAACCCCTTGCGCCAATAGGTCGTGGCCGCCATGGCCGTGCCGATCACCGATTGCACCTTGTTGGTGCCGAAAGCCGCAATGGGCGGAATGCCGGCCGAGAGCAGCGCCGGCAGCGCGATCAGGCCCCCGCCGCCGGCGATGGCGTCGACGAAGCCTGCGACCATGCCGACGACGCCGAGCGCCACGAGCGTGAGAAGGTCGATGGTCACCCTAGAGCAGTGTCGAGATGCCGGGCGGCACGCCGCCCATGATCGAGAGCAGCGCTTCGAGCTGGGCCTTGCGCAGCGGCGTCCAGTCGGCGGTGCGCGAGACGATGAGGTTGGCTTCCGATTTCATGATCAACCCGTCCTCGAGCACGCGCAGCGAATTGGCGGCGAGCGTCGAACCGGTCGAGGTGATGTCGACGATGAGGTCGGCCGAACCCGAGGCGGGGGCCGCCTCGGTAGCGCCGGCGCTTTCGACGATGCGGTATTCGGCGATGCCGAATTTCTGGAAATGCCGGCGCGTCAGGTTCACGTACTTGGTCGCCACCCGCAGCCAGCGGCCATGGCGGGCGCGGAAGTCCGAGGCCACGTCGGCCAGGTCGACCATCTGCTGCACGTCGATCCAGCTGTCGGGGACCGCCACCACCACATTGGCTTCGCCGAAGCCGAGACCGCGGACAAAGAGCACGTTGTCCTCGCCGTTCTCGCTGGCCTCATGGATCAGGTCGGTGCCCGTGACGCCGATATCGATGCCGCCCAAGATCAGCTCGCGTGCGATCTCGGACGCCGGGTAGAAGCGCACCGTCACCTGCGGCTGGTTCTTGATCGAGCCGACATAGCTCCGGGCCCCGCCCGGGCGCGCGATGGTCAGGCGCGAGGACGAGAAGGCCTTGCGCGTCATTTCTTCGAGCCGGCCCTTGGAGGGTACGGCCAGCGTCAGTCCGCCGCTGCTCATCGGGTGGCCTCCCTTTCCAGCCGGTCGGTCCAAAGGGCGCAGCCCGAGGCCGTCACCGGCTGGCTGGCGCCGAGCCGGTCGAGCAGCCGGTCATATTCACCGCCGGATGCGAGCACCGTCCCGTCCTGCCCGGTCATTTCGAAGACGATGCCGGTGTAGTAATCGAGCCGTGGCGAGAAGCTGGCGTCGAAGATCACGTCGGCCTGAGGAGAAAGCGCCTTCAGCGCCGCCGCGTGATTGCGCACCTCGAACAGCGGCTCCTCGAAATCGAAGCCATTGGCGCGGCAGAGATTGCCGATGGTGTCGAGCGCCCGCTGCGCGCTGTCGGAGACGGCCAGATAGTCCTGCAGCAATTGCACGGTCGCCTCGGGAATCGGCGCGGCGTCGAGCGCCTGCTTTTCGAGATAGCGGTCGGCGACCTCTTCGGGCGTGCGCCCGCCAATGAGGCTCAACCCCGCCGACAGCATGGCGTCGGTGACGATCTCGATCACCGTCTCGCGGCCGTCCGGCGCCTGGGCCGTGATGCGTTCGGTGGGATGGCTGAGGCGCTCCATCAATCGCCCCAGCGCCTCCGGATGGCCGAAGCGGTGGCGGATGCGCGAACGCCAGGCCGGCGGGACGTCGGCGGCTTCGAGGAAGGCCTCGAACAGTCCCACGCCTCCCAGCCGGATGTTCGGCGCGGTGATATCGTAGATGGCCAGCGCCCAGCGGGCAAAGGTCAGGACCTGGTCGAGCGCCGCACTCGCATCGGGCTGGCCGAGAAGTTCGAGCCCTGCCTGCTCGTGCTCCACCGGCAGGCCATTAGCCTGGCGGAAGATGGTGCCCAGATAGGTGTAGGCCGCCGGCACGCCTATCAGACCGTCCTCGAGATATCCCTGCGCAATCGGCAAGGTGAAATCGGGCCGGAGACAATATTCGATGCCGTTGTTGGCGGTCGTCAGCAGCAGGTTACGGCCGAATTCCTCGCCTGCGAGGTCGAAGAACGGCCCCGCCGGCAGCAGCAGCGGCGGCGTCACGCGCGTTACCGTGCGCGACTCGACCAGCCGCACCAGAGCGGCGTATCGCTCCGAGGCTGACTTCACTGAGTGCGCTCCAGCCACGTCTTGACGGCCGGCAATTCCGAGATCGCCGCGACGATCGCATCGACGTCGCCGTCGCACTCGAACTGCCCCGGCCGCTCGGACTTGTAAGTGGCGTTGTCCTTGATGGCCGCCGCTTCCTGCTTGCCGACGATCAGGTCCTTGATCTGGACCTTGCCGGCCTCGCGCTCCTGGCTGCCTTCGATGATCACCGCAGGCGAATTGCGCTTGTCGGCATATTGCACCTGCTTGCCGAAGTTCTTGGTGTTGCCCATGAACATTTCGGCCCGGATGCCGGCCTGGCGCAGCGCCGAGGTGATGGCCTGGTAGCGCGGCGTCTGGTCCTTGTCGAGCACCAGTACCACCACCGGGCCGACTGGCTCCGAGGCGCCCAGATTGCCGGTCATCTTCAATGCATTGGCGAGGCGCGACACGCCGATCGAGAAACCTGTCGCCGGAACTGGTTCGCTGCGGAAGCGGCTCACCAGCCCGTCATACCGACCACCACCGCCGACCGAGCCGAACACAACCTGCTGGCCCTTTTCGTTGGTCACGGCAAAGGTCAGTTCAATCTCGAACACCGGGCCGGTATAGTACTCGAGGCCGCGCACGATCGAGGCGGTGATGTCGATCCGGTCCTTGTACCCTGCCGCTTCGAACATCCGCGCCATGGTATCCAGCTCGGCAATGCCTTCGGCCCCGATATCTGTCTGTCCGACGTTGGCCTGCCAGCTGATGAAGGTCTTGGCGTAGTCGCCGACAACCTGTTTTGCTGACGTGGCGAGAAAATCCAGGATGATCCGTATTCCGGCGGGATCGAGACCCGCCCCTTCGGTGAAGTCGCCGGAGTCGTCCTTGCGCCCCTTGCCCAGGAGCAGCTCGACACCGTCGAGCCCGAACTTGTCGAGCTTGTCGATAGCACGCAGCACCGTCAAGCGACGGGCCTGGTCGTCGGCACCAACCCCGGCCGCCTGCAGCACCCCGTCCAGCACCTTCCGGTTGTTGACCTTGACGACGTACTTCCCGCTCAGGCCAAGAGCGTCCATCGTGTCCGCCATCATCATGCACATTTCGGCGTCGGCTTCCGGACCGGCCGCGCCGACCGTGTCGACGTCAAACTGCATGAATTGCCGGAAGCGGCCGGGGCCGGGCTTCTCGTTGCGGAACACGTAGCCCGCCCGATACGACCGGTAGGGCTTGGGCAGGTCGTTGAAGTTCTCGGCGAAGTGGCGGGCGAGCGGCGCGGTGAGGTCATAGCGCAGGCTCATCCACTGCTCGTCGTCGTCCTGCAGGCTGAACACGCCGGCATTGGGCCGGTCGGTGTCGGGCAGGAACTTGCCGAGTGCCTCGGTATATTCGAACAGCGGCGTCTCGACGGGGTCGAATCCGTAGCGCTCATAGACGGCCTTGATCTTGCGGATCATCTCGTCCACCGCCGCGATATCGGCGGGCAAACGGTCCTCAAAGCCCCGCGGGAGCCGCGGTTCGATGCGCTTCGTCTTCTCTGACATAAGTCCGGGTCCAGATTCCTGCGCTCATTAGCGGAAAGGCCCTTGAGAGACAAGGCAAACGGACCTGTGGCGGAACGGCAACAAAACTGTGCCTATGCGACAGCCTGTCGCATCTTCGCTTGCCGAGACTACGGGGTGGGCGTAAGAGCCCCTCCTCTGCAACGCCAACCAAAGGAGGATTCCATGAGCAATCATCTCGGTACCTTTATGTGTGGCGTGTCCTATGCAGGCCCGGTCAACCGACTTTAGTCGCTGACCCCGGCGGCTGGGGCCGCCACACTTCCCAACTGACGTGACTAACCGACTCTGAGCACGGGCGACCTGTCGCCTTCGCCCCGGGTCCATCCACCGTCTCCACTGCAACCCAACGGAGCCGGCGCAGCAATGCGTCCGGACACTGCCATGACTCTGCTCGACTCTCCGGAGAGCAGCACGAAAGGCGTCCGCCGAAGGCGGAACAGCATCGTTGCTGCCATTCAGCTGGCCATCGCGGTCTTCCAGGCACGGAAGGCCCTGGCCCGCATCACCCGGCCCAAATACGGGTCGATCGACGACATCCCCGACCATCTGCGGCGCGACCTCGGTCTGCCCGAGGCCGGGCCCTACTGGCCGGAACCCTACGACGGCACAACGTCCATCCTGACTTACCTGAGGCTAAAATGACCGATATCACCGAACAGTCCTACCTCCCCGCCATCCCGAGCCCGCGGCCGCGCGCCGCGATCGCACTGGTCGCAGCCGTTGCCTCGTTAATGAGCGGCCGGCCCTCGACCGGCGCCCGGCACGAGACCCGCTCGCGCGGGTCACCTCTGCCGGCCAAGCTCCACCGCGATGTCGGCCTGATCCCGGCCGACACCGAATGGTGGCGCGCCATCGACCGGTGGTGACGGGCAGCGGCCCGGATCGCTTTCAGTCGCCCTCATGGTGAGCCTGTCGAACCATGAGGGCATGGCGCCCTGAGCGCCATCGCAATCCCAAAACAGAGACCGGCGCCCAACGGCAGCCGGAACGACCATGCACATCCCTAGACTTCCTTTCCTCCGGACCAAACTCCGTCCGCCAAAGCTCCCGGAGCCCCCGGTGCTCAAGCTCACACCCTTCGAGCTCACCGCACTCTTCATGTTCCGGACCTGACGGCAGGCCCCACGCATCCCACGCGTGGGGCAGCCAATCCCTCAGTCGGCGAACCTCTCCCGCTTGCGGGGGAAAGGCACCGCGCATAGCGCGGTGGAGGGGGATGCACCTTGCGCTGCCGTCAGCCAACGGACGCAGAGATACGCGCAAGCGGCTCGCCCCTGCTCCGGCCAATGGCCGGTATCCTCCCCCGCAAGTGGTGGAGGAAGCCCGACTGGGGGTTCAACCGACGACACGCGCCCTACCATCACACGACAGAAGTTCATGACCCGCGCTTAAGCTCAAGGGGTCACTTTGTGATGCAAACCGTTGGACTTCTTCGTCAGCTTTGCGTCATCCGCCGTTCATGAAATACGCAGCACGTTCAGACCCTTGTCAGAAATCCACACCGACTTATCCCCGCGCGTCATGGCTGAGATAGATTCAACCCCATCGCCGCACCGAAAGCGAGATCATGACGAGTGATTGGTGCAGTGAGGCTGGGTGGGGCAAGCGTCGGCGAACCCCAGGCCAAGCCGGGAAGGTCTGACGGGTTCAGGTACCCCGTCGCCTTAATTTGCTGCCGCGAAGGGGCTCAAGTTCGGCGCCATCAAAAGGGGTTCGACTGGAGAAGCGCGAAGAGCGGGGGCTGGTCAGGACAAGGACCCTGCGGCGGTGGGGCATTCCGCTAAACGCCCCGGAACTTCCCGGTGAACGCCAAAAACCCCGGTCACGACGGCGGAGCAAAACTCCGGTCCCGGCAACGGGACACTCGAACCAACGATTGAGCTTTGCTCCGCCGTTGTTCGCTCTTTGATATCTCCGGGCGCTCACGGGCGGCCCGGCGCATCAGTGCGCGTAGCAGGCCCTCTTACTTTCCCGGCCGCTTCAGCTTTGCCCGTTCGGCCTCGACCTCGGCGTGGCAGAAGCACCCCTCGACGTGGTCGTTCACCAACCCCATCGCCTGCATGAACGCGTAAACCGTGGTCGGCCCGACGAAGCTCCAGCCGCGTTTGCGCAAGTCCTTGCTGATGGTCTTGGACACCTCGGTCTGAGGCGGAATGTCCCCGGCGGCCACTGCGCTCTTGCGCGGCGCGGGCTCGAAACTCCAAAAATAGGCTGCCAGCGAGCCGAACTCCTTCTGCAGGTCCTGTGCCCGCTTGGCATTGTTGATGGTCGAGGCGATCTTGCCGCGATGGCGGACAATGCCGGCATCCTGCAGCAGGCGCTCGATATCCGCCTCGCCCATCTCGGCGACTCGGTCGATATCGAATCCGTCAAAAGCCTTCCGGAAATTTTCGCGCTTTCTCAGGATCGTGATCCACGCCAAGCCAGACTGGAACCCCTCGAGGCAGACCTTTTCGAAAAGGCGCGTGTCCGACGTGACCGGCCGGCCCCATTCCTTGTCGTGATACTCGATATAGAGCGGATCGCTGCCGGCCCAGCTGCAACGGCGCCTGTCGTCAGTCTCGGTTGACATGCATGGCTTCCAGTTATTATCCCACGCGGCAAATCGGGGGCTTTGCCAATGCTGGTGCCGGACCGCGTTCGGGCGTTGATCGTCGACGACAATGCCTATGCGCGCGCGGCCACGGCGGCAACCCTCCGCAAGCTCGGCATCATCCAGATCACCGAAGTCGAGACCGCGCAGGAAGCGCTGCTGCAGCTCATCGCCGCGCCGTTCGATGTGCTGTTCATGGATTGGTACATTCCGGAGATGAGCGGCGCGGCACTGCTGCAGATCCTGCGCGACCCTCGCTTCGGCAAGAATGGTGCCCTGCCGGTGATCCTGATGACGGCCTATCCGAGCCGCGAGGTGCTGACCAAGGCACGCAGCCTCGGCATTTCCGACGCGCTGACCAAGCCCTTCACGGCCGCGCATGTGGCGGCGGCGCTGCAGCGGGTGCTGTTCGGCTGGGAGATTCCGGCCGACGAGCCGCTGCCCAAGGCGGCCGGTGACGAATCGATCTTTCTCTAGGACGCCTTCGGCAGCGGCTCTTTCAGCACGGCGCCATCGAGCCCCTGCGCCAGGTGGTAGCTCGAGGTGACGAGGTGTCCCGTCGGCTCACCCTTCCGTTCGCACTGGCGGATCAGTTCGGCGATCAGCGCCGCGCCGGCGTCGCGCAGCGACGAGCGGACCATGGTGAACTGCCGGGCATAGCCGGACAGGTCGATATAGTGCAGTTCGTCATCCATGGTGGCGACCGCGATTTCGCGGCCCGAATGCTGCACCGCAGCATGCCCTTCCACCGCCATCAGCGTCGAGGAATAGAGGATGGCGGTGACCTTGCGGTCGGCGAGCGCCGTCTCGGTCAGCTTGAAGCCGGCTTCGCCCATCGGGTGCAGCGAGTTGAACACCTTCATGGCGCTGGACGGCAGCCCGGCGTCCTTGAGCGCTGCCATCGCGCCGAGACGGCGGTGGCGGGCATAGTTGAAGTGCTCGTCGCCGTTCACGAAGGCGATGTGCCGATGGCCATTGGCGATCATCAGCCGGGTGAGATTGTAGAAATTGCCGAAATTGTCGATGTCGACCCAGCCATACTGGCCCGACCGTTCGTCGCGGCCATGGACGACGAAAGGCCGTCCGACATCGAGCAAATATGAGATGCGCGGATCCCCCTCGCGCGGCAGGTCGACTATAAAGCCGTCGACGGAGTTGTCGTTGACGTAGCGGTCGTAGACGGAAAGCTCGTGCTCGGGGGTGTCGCTGGTGAGGAGGATGTCGTACCCCCCTGCCCGCGCCCCCCGCAGTACCCCGGCCATCACCTCGACGAAGTGCGGGTCGACGAATTTGCGGTCGTTGTCGGATTGCACCCAGGCGATGTTATGGGTGCGCTGCGTCACCAGCCGCTGGGCGTTGCGGTTGGGGCGGTAACCCATCTTCTGGGCGGCTTCGGCAACCCGGCGGCGCGTCTTTTCGCCGACGTCGGAATAGCCGTTGAGGGCGCGGGAAATGGTGGTGATCGAGAGCCCGAGTTCTGCCGCCAGATCCTTGATGGTGACGCTGCGCCCTGCGCCTGCCGAGCGGCCGTCGCGCCGCTTGCCTACCTGTTCCATAAGTCGCTGATATTCAACAATTTTCAGGCGCACACGAGGTCGCGACGCCGTTCCCCTCGGAGTTGACGACTTGCCCGCTCCTTGGCTAAGAATAGCTTACTAAAACGTTTTGGCAAACTGCCGGAGACCAGCCCTCGTGAGTGTCGTGCCTCCTATCATGTCGGTCACGCCGATGACCGAGCAGAAGTCCAGCGAAGGGCCGACTCTCGACAAAGACTGGTGGCGTGGCGCGGTAATCTACCAGATCTATCCGCGCTCGTTTCAGGATCACAATGGCGACGGCATCGGCGATCTCGTCGGCATCACCGAACGCCTCGACTATGTCGCCGATCTGGGCGTCGATGCCATCTGGCTCTCGCCCTTCTTCACCTCGCCGATGAAGGATTTTGGCTACGACGTCTCCAATTATCGCGACGTCGATCCGATCTTCGGCACGCTGGGGGATTTCGACCGGCTGCTGGAAAAGGCTCATACTCTCGGGCTCAAGGTCATCATTGACCAGGTGATCTCACACACCTCGGACAAGCATCCGTGGTTCCAGGACAGCCGGCAAAGCCGCACCGGCGACAAGTCCGACTGGTATGTCTGGGCCGATCCCAAGCCCGATGGCACGCCGCCGAACAACTGGCTCTCGATTTTCGGCGGCAGCGCATGGAACTGGGACAGCCGGCGCATGCAGTACTACCTGCACAACTTCCTCGTCTCCCAGCCCGACCTCAACTTCCACAATCCGGACGTGCAGGCCGCCCTGCTCTCCGACATGAAGTACTGGCTCGACCGCGGCGTCGACGGCTTCCGGCTCGACACCGTCAACTTCTACTTCCACTCGCAGGGGCTGGAATCGAACCCGGTGGTGAAGCCCGAGGATTTCAACGCTTCGCCGGCGCCGGCGGTGAACCCCTACAATTTCCAGGAACATCTCTACGACAAGAGCCGCCCGGAAAATCTGGCCTTCCTGCAAAAGCTCAGGGCGCTGATGGATCAGTATCCCGGCCGAACCACGGTCGGCGAGATCGGCGACAGCCAGCACCAGCTCGAAGTCATGGCCCAGTACACTTCGGGCACCGACAAGCTGCACATGGCTTACACCTTCGACTATCTGGGCGGGATCTTCGATGCCAAGCACTTCCGCGCCGCAATCGACACCACCGAGCGGGACGCGCCGGAGGGTTGGATCTGCCTTGCCTTCTCCAACCACGACGTCGTCCGTCACGCCAGCCGCTGGGCCACACACGGCCAGCAAGACGCCTTCGTCCGCCTCGCCTCCACCCTCCTGCTCTCGATGAAGGGCTCCGTCTGCCTCTACCAGGGCGAGGAGTTGGGCCTCACCGAAGCCGAGCTGTCGTTCGAGGATCTGGTCGATCCCTATGGCATCGAGTTCTGGCCGCAGTTCAAGGGCCGCGACGGATGCCGCACGCCGATGGTGTGGCAAAGCTCGGCGCATCTTGGCGGCTTCTCGACAGCGCCGAAGGCCTGGCTGCCCGTGCCGTTCGACCATATGAGCCGCGCTGCCGACCTACAGATCAATTCCAACGACAGCGTGCTGCAGCACTACAAGGCGACGCTCGATTTTCGCAAGCAGCACCCGGCCCTGCAGAAGGGCGACATTCAAACGCATGACGCGCCCGAGGGCGTGCTCGCCTTCACCCGCAAGGGCGGCGGCGAGACGCTGTTTTGCGCTTTCAACATGACCGACAAGTCGGTGATCTACGATCTGCCGCCGGGCATCGAGCCCAAGGCGAGCGGGGCGCCGGGGATCGTGGGCGGACCCGTCGGCGGATCGCTTAGCCTGGGGCCGTTCGCAGCCTACATCGGAATACTGGCCGGGGTGTGAGCCCCATGGGGAGGAAGCCATGTCTGACCTGAAGATCACCAATCTCTACAAGCGCTACGGCCAAGTGGAGATCCTCAAAGACGTCAATCTCGACATCAAGTCGGGTGAGTTTATCGTCTTCGTCGGGCCCTCGGGCTGCGGCAAGTCCACCCTGCTCCGCTGCATCTCCGGGCTGGAGACGATCTCGGCGGGGACGCTGGAAATCGATGGCCGCGTGGTCAACGACGTGGCGCCGTCCAAACGCGGCATTGCCATGGTGTTCCAGAGCTACGCGCTTTACCCGCACATGACCGTCTACGACAACATGGCTTACGCGCTGAAGCTGCAGAACACGCCGCGGGCCGAGTTGGACCAGAAAGTGCGTGCCGCCGCCGAAAAGCTACAGCTCACGAAATATCTCGAGCGGCTACCCAAGGCGCTCTCAGGCGGCCAGCGGCAGCGCGTCGCCATCGGTCGCGCCATCGTGCGCGACCCGAAGGTTTTTCTCTTCGACGAACCGCTCTCGAACCTCGACGCGGCGCTGCGCGTGCAGATGCGCATGGAAATCGGCCAGCTCAAGGATCAACTGCCCCATACCACGATGATCTACGTGACCCACGACCAGGTGGAGGCCATGACCATGGCCGACCGTATCGTGGTGCTCAAAGATGGAGTGGTCCAGCAGGTGGGTTCGCCGATGGAGCTCTACGAGAATCCGCAGTCGCTGTTCGTGGCGCAGTTCATCGGCTCGCCGAAGATGAATTTCTTCACCGGTGCCAATGCCGCCAAGTACCAGGCGGCTACCGTGGGAGTGCGCCCCGAGCATCTCGACATCACGCCCAACGGCACCTGGAACGGCAAGGTGGTCTATTCCGAGAATCTCGGCTCGGACAGCTACATCTATGTCGATATCGGCGCCGAGCAGCCGGTGATCGTGCGGCAGGAAGGCAAGGCGAGCTATCACTCCGGCGACATGCTGAGCTTCTCGCCCAAAGGTCAGCAGTTCCACCGCTTCGACGACAGC
This sequence comes from Pseudomonadota bacterium, assembly GCA_023415605.1. GTDB lineage: Bacteria > Pseudomonadota > Alphaproteobacteria > Rhizobiales > Devosiaceae > Devosia_A. The sequence goes on along the minus strand of JAEZKB010000261.1, from coordinate 15,927 downwards.
GGCAAGCCGCTGGCGCACTAGCGGCCGACCGGGGCCACCACCCCGATCCCCACCTCCGGCGGGCGCGCATCCGCGAGCGCCTGCGTCGCCGGATGCCTCGGCGTCTCCAACAGCGCTCCTGGCGTGCCTTCGTCGACGATCCTGCCATGGTCGAGAATCAGAGCGCGATCGGCGATCTGGCGCATGAGGTCGAGGCTCGATGAGGTGATGATCGCAGTGAAGCCGAAATCGGCGCGCAAGCGGTTGATCAGCGTCAGCATGGCGACGCGTTGACGGGCGTTGAGAAGCTTCACCGGCTCATCGAGCACCACCAATTTCGGTCGAATGATCAAAGCTCTGGCTAGCGCCAGCAGCTGCAGATCATAGAGGCCGAGGTCACGTGGATAAAGGTCGAGAACATCGGGGCCGAGGGCAACGCCCTGCAGGACGTCCATCAGCCGGTCGGACTGTTCCTCGATGGTATGGATTTCGTCGAGGGCAAGCGGCTCGGTGACGGAGGCGCCGAGGGTGAGGTGGGGGCTGAAGGCCTGGCGCGGATCGGGAAAGACGAAACTGATCTCGCCGCGCAAGATGCGGGGCAGGTCGCGGCCCCGATAGGCTTGCCGCTCGTACGCCAGCAAGCCTTTGTGCGCCTTACCGAAACCGCCGATCAGCCGGGCCAGGGTCGACTTGCCGGAACCGGCGGTCCCAACCAGCGCCAAGGCCTCGCCGCGGCGGAGGGTGAAGCTGACGCCGTCGAGCGCGGCAACCGGCTGACGGCGGAGCAGGATCCGGGCACTGTCGGAGTAACGCACTGAAATGTCTCGGACTTCTAGCAGTTCGGTGCCGATGGGCGAGCGCATCAGGGTGCGGGCGCGGCTGCGGCTCGAGGCAATCAGATGCTTGGAGAAATCCTGCTGCGGGCGGGAGAAGATTTCGCTGGAGGGTCCGACCTCGGTGCCGTTTTCCCCGCCGAGAACAATGACTTGGTCGGCCAGAGCAGCGGCGGCAGACAGGTCGTGGGTGATGAGAAGCATGGCAGTGGGCTGCCGTTTGAGAAGCCCGACGAGGGCCTTCTGTGCCACGGCATCGAGCGGAACGAAGGGGTCGTCGAGGATCAAGAGGTCCGGTTGCCGCGAGATCGCCATTCCGATGAACATCAGTTGAACTTCGTCTGGACGCAGTTCCGAGACGAAACGATCAGGATCGAGGCTGAATTCGGGTGGCAGGACGGGCAGAAGCTGACGCACGGACCTCGAGGGATCGAGAGTCGCCGGATCGCCCTGACGGACGAGCGCCATTCGGGTGCGACGCAACTTGCGCAGGTCGGCCGGATGGGTGGGCAGCGGCGTGCCGTTGAGACTGATCTTACCTGTCATGGTGGCGCCGGGAGGCAGCAGGCCGGCGATGGCAAGGGCGACGAGGCTCTTGCCGGTACCGCTCTCGCCCACCAGCGCCAGCCGCTGGCCGGGCTCGAGACTGAAACCGAGGCCGTCGACTGGGCGCTGGCCCTCTGCGGTGATGATCGAAAGATCAGCGACCTCAAGCAGCATTGCGCGCCTCTCCGAAATGGAGGCGGATGCCGGTGGCGATGAGGGTCAGCGCCAGCGCGATGAGCAGCAGCGCGACGCCGGGCACCAGTACCAGGTGCGGGGCGAGTTGCAGCACGGCCTGCCCATCGCGCAGCATCAGGCCGAGGCTAGAACCGGGCGGCTGCGAAGCGAGGCCGACATAGCTCAGTGCCGCTTCCAGCATGACGCCGGTGGCTAGCTGAGTCATGGCGAGCGCGGTCAGTGTGGGGGCGAAGCGGGGCAGGACGTAACGGCGGGCCAGTTCGAGGCCGTTGAGACCAGCGAGGCGGCCGGCGGTGATGTAGTCCCTGCCGCGATAGCGGACCAGTTCGCCATGGCTTTCGCGGGCGATGACGGCGACGTTGAAGAGGCCGATAGCCAGCATGGCGTTAAGCGCCGTCGGGCCGATCAGTGCAGTGAGGATGACGGCGACACCGAGGGCCGTGAGGCTAAGGAAAAAGCCATTGCCGCTGAGCAGGATGCGTTCGGCCCAGACACCCCCCAGCGTCGCGCCGACACCCAACGGCACCCCGATGAAGACACCGATGCCGGCGGCGACAGCAGCGACCACGAAGCTCGTGAGGATACCTTTCATGACCATTGAGAGCAGGTCCCGGCCCATGCCGTCTGTGCCGAGGAGATGCACGGCGCTCGGGCCCTCCATCACCGCGGCAGGATCGAGCTGATCGGGCGGGAACGGCGTCCAGACCACCGACACGAAGCCGACGAGCAACAGCACCAGCGTGGTGACGACACCGATGCGGAGGCGCGAGCCGGGCAAGAGGCTGGTGACGGGACTGATGCGGACAGGCGCGCGTGGGATCATACGCGCCTCGCGACACGGGGATCGAAGCCGGCTTGGAGCAGCAGGCCGAGGAAGCGGCAGAGCGCCACGAGGGCGACCAGTGTCACCAGCCCCAGTTGCAGAGTGGCGAAATCGCGCTCGGCCAGTGCGGTGAAGATCAGGCGGCCGAGGCCAGGCAGATAGAATACCGCCTCAATGACCAGGCTCATCGGCACCAGCAGCGACAGCGGGATGGAAAGGCGGGCAGACGCCCGAGCTAGCGCGAGGCGTAGGGCGAAGTCGCGAATGGCTTCGGCGCGCGAATAGCCGCGGGTATCGGCCGTTCGCATGGCGGGACCGGCCAAAATTGCGGCAAGCGCGTCGCGCAACCGGCTGGCAGTCTCCGCGGCCAGCGGCAGGCCGAGCGCCAGTGCCGGGAGCACTAGGGATGTTAGCGCGCCGAGTGGATTGCTCCAGGGGATGAAGCCGCCAGGCTGGAGCCATTGCAGGCCGTGCGCCAAGGCCAGCACCAGCAGCATGGCGAGCCAGATGGGGTTGATGGCGAGGCCCAGCGTCGTCAGTGCGCGGAGACCGACATCGACCCAACCCCCGGCGCGGGCGGAGATGTAGCCGATGGGCAGGCCGACCAAGGCGGCGATGAGCAGCGCAAGGATGATGAGCGGTATGGTGACGCCAAGGCGATCGGCGAGGACGGTGGGGTCGGCTGGAGCTGAACCAGGGATGATGAGTCCGATGATTGTGGCGGCGACCACTACCGTGGCGACGAGTTCGAGCAGGCGCCAGGCCGCGAATTCGAAGATCGGCGGGACGGGGCGGGCGTTGCGCGGTATGGGCGCCACCACCTCGGCGGCCGCCGGCGGTGGGGTCTTCTCAACAGCATCCGTGGGCGGTTCCCCCGCCGACTCGCGGCGATCCCCTTCTTGGGCAGGCGGATCACCGATGGCGGGAGCGGAAACCGTAGGCTCTGAGGACGGTTCAGGTGGGGCATTGGCGGCGGGGGCGGGCTCGGCGGCCGGCTCTGCCTCGGGGCTAGGCTCAGTTGATACCGCGGGCCGTTGCGTAGGTTCAGGCAAAGGCGCCGGGGCCATCGCTTTCACATCAGACGGGGGAGTATCAGCGACTGAGGGTTGGGTGAGCGGCTCGACGAGTGGCGCCGGCTCGTGCCGCAGCATCTCTATCGCCGCCGGGGCACCCGCTACCGCCTCACGGCCGCCCCCCTCCCCCGTAAACGAGAGCGGATCGCCGACTACGGGCGCTGGGGGCCTCTTGGGCTCGGTCGCGGAAATAGCGGCAGGCACTGGCGTGCCGCGCTCGATAGCCAGTTGGGCGGCAGCGTCGGCGGAGAGGGCCGGTGGTCCGACGGTCGCGGGAGGAGCGCGCGCGAGCGCTCCGTCGGCTGGCTTGGCCTCTCCGCTAACGTCGACCATGGTCGCGCAGACTTCTCCCCCAAATCGCGCCTGTTATAGCGGATGCGTCGGCTTTGGAGACCGTCAAAAATCGTCGCGTTCACCAGATACTTAACGGCGTGAGCCGATCAGTGACCGGCGACGAGATCGGCCGGGATGACCAGCGAGAACAGTGTACCGACGCCGCCTGAGGGATCGACCGAAAGCGAACAGGTGTTGACGGCCAGCAGCGAGCGGGTAAGTGCGAGGCCGACGCTGGACCGCACCGGCGCCAGCGCCTCGCCGTCCTTGCCCACGCCATCGCGGAAGACGACGAAGCGCTCGCCCAGATCGACGCCGCGCTCGCCGCTGTCGCGCACGTTCACGGCGATGGAGCCATCGTCCTCGACCTGCGCCGAGAGGATAACCGAACCGCCTGCCGGGGTCTGGTCGATAGCGCTGGCAAGGAGGTTCAACACCGCTTGACCGAGCGACGCGCGGTCGGCACGGATCTTGGGCAAGCGCTCGGAAATGGCGCTGCGGACAAGGACGCGCGAGGCGTTGGCCTGGCCGCGTACACGCACCATGCAGCTTTCGAGCAAAGCAACAAGATCAAGATCGGCCGGGCGGGCGGCATAGCGCCCCTCCTTCAGCCTCGTATAGTCATCGAGTTCATCAACCAGCGTGGCGATCTCATTGCCGGCGGTCTTGATGTCACGCGCATATTCGAGATAGCGCGCATTTTCGATGGTGCCGAAGGCCGACGAGCGTATGAGGTCGGAGAAACCAATGATGGTGTTGAGCGGACGGCGGATCCCACGGCTCAAACGCGCCAGCATCGAGGGTTCGACATGGTCCTCGCGAAGCGGCTGAGCCGCCTCGGCCGGAGGCTGAACGGGCGCGACCGGGGTAGCGCGCACGAAGCCGAAATAACCGCTGACGACGCCGGCCTGCCCCTCGGCGAAGAGGATCACCTCGGCATTGGGCACGCTGGCTTTGGCCAAGAGGCTTGGACGGCTGGTTTCAGCGAAACGGGCAGGCCGCTCAAGGAATTCGCGAAGTGCTGGGCCCTCAGTGGGGTCGATCAGCGCCGTGATGGGTTGGCCGACCAGATCGGCCTCGGTCTTGCCGAACACGACCCGGGCATGGAGCGACAGCTGGCTGACAATGCCGTTGCGATCGGTGTGGATAAAGCCTTCCTCACGGGCATCGGCGACGATTTCGGCGAAAGCGCGTACGGCAGATTCGTGACTGCGCGGCTCGTCGCCCGGCAGCGCCGACAGCATCAACGCTGGCTTTCCCTGCCAGGTGATGGACTGCAGCCGCGCCCTGACCGGCATACGGCTGCCATCGCGGCGAACGAGATGCGTCACCGGACCCGCCGCGCTGGCATCCTCGCTGGGGAAGATGGCGGCGAGCCCCGCAGCGCGGAGGCTTTCCACCGCGTCGTAGCCGGTCAGATCGGTGAGCGCGCGGTTGGCGAACAGCACCTGCTGATCGCGAAACACCATGATGCCGATGGGCAGACGGTTGAGCACGAACGTGTCGGCGGCAAGGTTGATCAGCGAGCCTTCGGCCCCTGCCTTGCGGGCCGGCTCGGAAAGGGCCGCGGCATCGCCCGTGGCCGGCGGCTCGGTGCCCACGCGGTCGGTGAGGATACGGCTCAGCTCGTCGAAATTGTAACGCGAGACGCGCTCGACCGTGTCGGTGTCGGGCGTGGCGCCCTCGGTGATGGCGGCCGCCTCTTCCACGACTTCCGGCGGGAGCGGCTCGGCAGGCGGCAGCTCCTCGACCGGCGCCTCCATCACCGGCTGGGACAGGTCGGCGGGGGCTTCACCAGCCGGCTCGTCCTTGGCGATGGGGATGAATCCGCGTCCGGTGACACGCCAGACGGTTGCTTGTTTCTGGACCGGACGATCCTCTTCGTCATCGGCAAAGGCGATGACGGCGGCGATCACGTCGTCTTCTGGAAGCTGCGCGGGTGGCTTCTCCGACGCCGTTTCGGCTTCGACCGGCTCCGGCTGCGGCTGGTCAGCAGTCTCATCGACGGTTGCGGTTTCGAGCGGCCCGTCCGGGTCGGTCAAGAGGGCGTTGACGAATTCTGTGGGCTCAGCCTCGGCGGACGTCTCCGGCTGCGCCCGCTGGTCGGGCGGGACGTAGCCCACGTTTTCGTGCAATGGGCCGTCATAGGTCTCGTCGCTCTCGTTGAGCGGTGCGTAGAGGCCCTCGTCGTCGGCAAGGCGGTCGAACAGATTGGAAAGGCCGGGCACGACCGGGCGTGGCTCGAAAGGCTCCACCCAGTGCTCATCGATGGTGGCGGCCTCGACCGGTTCGACCCTCTCGGCCGGCGGAAGCCCCATGGGCAGTAGCGGCTCATCCGTCGGCTGCGCTTCGGCGACCTCGACGGTGCGCAGCCCTTCTTCGGCGCGGACATCGTCAATGCTACGGGCATGCGGGACCGCCCCCTCGAAGAGCAACAGCAGCGCGTCCCGAGGGCTGGCATTGTAGCGGGTGAGGGTCAGCGTCTCGTCCCCGATGGTAACCGTGCCGCTATCTCCGGCAGGAAGATCCGGGACGCCCTCGCTTTCGAGCCATGGCGCGTAGCGCTCCAGCGCACGTTCGGAGCCGGCGACCACCTGCCCGTCGTCGTCGATGAGGATGTAGTCGCTGCCAGCCGGCAGCAGGCTTTCACTTGCGCCATTCAGCGTCTGGGTGCCGAGCAGTTCGGGCTCGATCGGATCGACGCCGACGATCAGTAAGCCCAAGCCGCCAGCGGGAACCTCCAGCGGGGTCACCGTGCAGGTGGTGGAGATGGGACGCTCGCCGGCCAGGAACTGGATGCGCGAGAGGCTTGGCCGGCCGATGGAGCCGAGCCGGATCAGCCGGGCGATCTGCCCCTTGATGGGGGCAGCTTCGGGCGCCAGTTTCACGCCATGCTTTTTGACCCGGCCATGAAAGAAGCGCGCGCTGGTGTTGCGCCAGAGCAGGGTTTCGCCGTCCGCGGACCATAGCCAGGCCGGCCGGGCGTCGGCCCAGTGCAGCAGGACGCGACGCGCCGTCGGCGATTTGATCCACTCAGCAGTCACGCTCTTACAACACCCTAATGCGTGCCAGACTGGCACAACCGGGACAAAAAACTTAACTCTTCCCTAATATAGTGCGGGTTTCCGGGGGTCCATATCGGCCACCCCGTGCGGCGCGACCAAACGCTGGCATGGTTAAGCCGCAAGGGGTAAAACGACCCTTGCGAAAGAGGTGAAATCTGCGCTTGTCAGGGCCGACGGTTCTAACTATGGTCCGCCGCGTTTCGTGCCGCCTTAGCTCAGTTGGTTAGAGCACTAGATTGTGGATCTAGGGGTCCCCCGTTCGAACCGGGGAGGCGGTACCACTTCCCTCAACAGTTTTGATCGCTGAGGCCAGCGGACGCCTGCTGCGGAGACGTGCGGCGCAGCAGGCGTACGTCGTTCGGTTCAGTGCACCTTGCGGCGGCGGGAAGCGGGGCGATCGGCCAGGGCCATGACCGTGGCACCGCCGTCATTTGTCGATTGTGGCGTGAGACCATCGGAAGCGGCGGCGGCCGGCGGGGTCGCCGGTGGTGCGCGGCGCGGGCGCCGAGTGGCCGGCGTGGTGTTGGCGAGACGGGTCAGGACGTTGATGCCGTTGCGCAACTCGGCGCTGTTGCGCTCATAGGCGCGGCGCGCCAACTGGGTATCGGCCAATTGCCGCTTGGCGTCGACGATCTGCTTTTCGAGGCGCTGCTCGTCGGTCTTGAGATGGATCACCATGCGGTCGATCGTTTCGAGATGGCGCTGCGACAGCGGCGCCGGTAGTTCGATTGGTTCGGGCGGCGGCGGATTGTCGGCGCGGACGGCCTCGGCGATATCGCGCTCGACCAGCGAAGTGGCCAATTCGTTGGCTGGGGAGACCTTTGCAGGCGAAGCATCCCCCTCCGCCGCGGGAGGAGAGTCGTCATCGTCGGTGAGGTCGTCGAATGTATCGGTGGGCAAGCGCAACTGTGCCAGTGCCTCACGGCGGCGGAGTGGAAAGATGTTCATGACCGTTTCCCTTCTTACGGACGATCCAGCACATCCTGCCCTCCTGCGCCGCGGCATGATGAGCGGCCCGGACTCAAAGCAGGCGCTGACGTCAAGAGGTTCAAACCTACGTCTTGATCCGTAGTTGCACGAGGGTATGCGCCCGAGACGGGCGACTCCGACGGCCCTTAAGCTTAATACCTGAAAGGATTGAACCTTTCCGCGCGTTTGGCGTTATGCGCGGTTGCGGCGCGTGGGGTAGTAGAATTATGGCGACGTCCATCTATATCGTTATCTTCGTCCGCGACCGCTGGTTCATCGACCTCGACGGCCGGTCCGACGGCCCGTTCTCGACGCTGGAATCGGCAATGGCTGAAGCGGTGAGCCGAGCTTCGGCGACGTCGCGGCAGGGCGGACGGAGCGAAGTGCGGGTTGCAGGCCCCGGCCACGATAACGAGTTGATCTACCAGTCGGCGGCGCGCTCCCTCCTCAGCCGCACTGTGGCCGAGGCTGCGCATCACTAGGCCCTGAGGCGCCTGCGGCGCACCACCATCCAGATCCAGGCGATCCACGCGGCGATCCAAGCCAGCATCAGGAAAGCGATGCCGACATAGCCCAACGCGTAGAAGGGCAAGCCGAAAACGCCAAGGGTTTGAATGTCGTTTTGGCTGGCGACGATCCAACTCACCAGGGCCACGATGGCGATGATGTTGAACACGATAAAGCCCCAGCGCCTAGGGTGGCGCCAGAGTGAAATGGCCTGTGGCAGGGTCTCGCTCATGCCGGGACCGCGACAGGCTTAACGTGCGAACGCGGGTTGCGCTTTTTCGGCGCGGCAACCTTGCGCGGGTGCGCGCCGCGGAACTTGCTTTGGCCGTAAGTCCATATCAGCGAGAGCTTTTCACCATCGTCGAGCATGACGTCGGCGTCGTGTCCCATCGATCCCATCAAGTCAGCCATGACGATGGCGCTGTTGATCGCCTCGTTCTTGGTAGCGACATGGGCCATGGTGCGGCCCTCGAGTGTCACGAGCCAATGCTCGGAATGGGGCATGACGAAGTAGCGGGCGTGGCCCATCGAACTGATACTCCTCAGCTAGTCCGCGGGAGAACGCAGAGGGGTGGTGGCGGGTTGCTGCCACGAAGTTGCCCGGTCGATGAACTGCGGATGAACGCGAAGTTGGAGCGTGGTTCACGCGCTTTGGCGGATTCTCACGGTCCTGTGCGGAAACTGCGAGTGGGGGCTCGGCGTTGCTGTACTAGTAGAACGGAGTCGAACATGGAACGGCAGAAGCCAGTCTCCGCCCCCAAGCACCATCCCTACCCCCGGCTCTGGCTGGCCAGTAGCCATGGCGTGCGCCTGCCGCGCAATGACGAGGTGATCGCGCCGCTGGACGAGCCAGAAGCCATTCTAGAGGTCGAGTTCGAAGGTCTCACCGAGGACGAGCAGCGCGCGGCGCTCAACGCATTCCCCGGTGGCCGCCGTTTCCGGCTGACCACCTCCCACCACTGACTACTGCGCCAGGCGCAGTTCCGAGAGCTGCTCGGCGATCTCCTCGAACACATCGGTAAGGTTGTCGCTATCACTCGGGAAGTACCAGTAGTTCCGGGTAACCCCGGCTGACACTTCGCTGGGGGATGCGCAGTCCTTCAACATCTGGATGGTGCTGTCGTTGGGGGCCGACAGGCCGATGGTGTAGACTTTCACCCCCCTTGCCTTGGCGCTGGCGCAGGCCGCGACAGTCCGCCGATTCACCTCGGCGATGACTTCCGATTGCGTCGCGAGGGAGTCCTTCGGAGTAGTCGACTCGGTGAGAAGCCGCTTGTTGAGGCGGTAGCCCCAGGCGTTCCACCCCGACACGCCATAGCGGTTGCTGCTGTAACTGGAGTAGTTCGGGTTGTTCTCGCCGTCCGTCATGATGATGAGGATTTTCGACGTAGCGTCGTCATAGGAACGACCCTCGGTCAGCGGTTCGGTAGGCGAAAGCGAGTGGAAGCCCCAGATCGACCCCTGCTCAATATTGGTGGAGCCGTTGGCTTCCATGTAATCGATCCGGTCCTTGACGGTCTGGCGGACATTGGTCAACGGCAGGATCGCGGCGCGGGGGCAGTCCGAGCGAGCCCCATCACCCGAATAGCTGCGGTTGGTATATTTGCACAGCCGCTCCTGTAGCTCCCGTTCCGAGAAGTCGTAGGTACACGTTCGTATTTGGCGGAATGTGTAGCTGTTAGTGTTGCTGACGTAATATCCGTCGTAGGTCGTCGAGCAGCTGGCGGTATTGTAGTAAGAATAGACAGAGTTGTCTGCCGGCTGGGAACTCGGCGCGCTTGCAACGGCCGCCCCATTCACGTCCGTGCCGGAATATGACTCAGACGGGGTCCTGCTGCAGTTCCCGTAGTTTGTTTGGACCGATTGCCAGTTGTTGTACCCGCAGCCGGCCTTCGTTCGCGTGCGGACCCACGTTGGCGCAACCCGCGTGCACGAGCCTCCGTCGTCACTGATGTAGTCGTCGACCGGGCTGTCCGGCGCAAAGACCGGCTGGAACATGGTATCGGGCACGGCATTATTGGGCACTTCGTCGGTGGTATCGAACGGCGCGACGCGCGCCTCCACGCAGCCATCCCAAGGCTCATTGTTGAATCCATCGTAGAGGCTCCAACGGTTCACCGTCGTGGTAAAGGGCGTCGCGTCGTTGTCATCGTTGTCGAAGTTGAGATGGGACACGGACGAGGCGCCGGTCTGGCTCATCCAGCTGGCCGTCCGATTGGCCGTGCCTACATTGACGTACTGGGTGAATGGAATGATCGAAACGAAGACGTTCGGTTGAGTAGTCTTGTTGTCAAAGAGGATGTCGGTGGCGCTCTTGGCGGCTGTCTTTAGGCGGCTCATGCGGCTGTAGCTGGACATCGAGCCTGAATTGTCGAGCACCATGGCGACTTCGAGGTTGAGACGCTTGCGCGTGGCTTCGGCCACGAGCCGGGCGCTGACATTGGGCACGCCAACTAGCGAGACGAAGTTGGTGGGGACGGTAATCCTTGCCTCGAGGATCAATTGACCGTTCCGGACGTTGATCGTCGCGTTGTCGACTGTAGCGGTGATGCTCGTGTCGGCAAGCCGCTCGATGAGCAACAGGGTGGCTTCGTCTCTGAAGTTTTGAGACGTCCAGGTCGGCGAGGTGTCGAAGACATGCGGCTGCAGGCCGAGCGCGGCGGCGTCGAGCGCGATCTGGGCGCGTGTACGCGCCTGTTCGATCTTGGTGAAATCGACGACCGCGCCCGAGGTGGCGATCAGCACGAGGGCGAGAATGCCGAACAGCACCATGAACGCACCGCGTTCATCGCGCTGGAAACGCTTGAGCAGGTCTTTGAAGCGATGCAACACGGCGACTATCCGGGCCCCTGATAAGCCCGGATAGTGCCTAAAATTCCTAACTAAAGAACAATCACCTTGGCGCCAATTTTCACGCGCTCGTAAAGATCGATCACGTCGTCGTTGACCATGCGGATGCAGCCGGATGAGACGTTGGTGCCGATGCTCCAGGGCTCATTGGTGCCGTGGATGCGATAGAGCGTGGAGCCGATATAGAGGGCGCGGGCGCCGAGCGGATTGTTGATGCCGCCTTCCATGTGCTTGGGCAGGCCGGGCTGACGCTTGCGCATTTCGGCCGGCGGCGTCCATGACGGCCACTCGCGCTTGTTGGTGACCTTGTGGGTGCCGCTCCACTCAAAACCCGAGCGGGCGGTGCCGATGCCGTAGCGCATGGCCTTGCCGTCGCCGAGGACGAGGTAGAGGAACTTCTTGCCGGTATTGACGATGATCGTCCCCGGCCTCTCCTTGCCGGCATAGCCGACGACCTGCCGCAGATATTGCGAGTCCAGCCGGACCTTGCCCGAGCGCAGCTGCAAGCCGTGGGTCGGCTTGCCGTGCGTCACGGTCATGCCCTTGGGCGGATTGAATATGAACGACAGGTTGTTGGCGGCAAAAGCCGGCGCAACCGACGAGAAGGAGAGAAGGATACCCAGGCCGATCGAAGCGGCGCGAACCCAACGCGACATCTGCTATTACTCACGAACACAAAGGATGGTGAGCGCAGTGTTGCGCAAAATGCCAAAGCCGCGGTGAAGTCGCGTGGTTAAGGCCCGGAAAATCAGTGTGGTTGACAGGCGGTTAAGGCGCCATCGTTCCGGCCGCGCGGGTACGTCACTCCAACTTCTGCAGCTTGGCATGGATGCAGCAGAACGCCTGCCGATTGACCGGCAAGCAGGCTGTTAGGAGAGGTCTTCGAGACGACTGACCACGCCGCGGATTTGTTCGCGCAGGTCCGCGAGCATGTCTTCAAGCTGGGTCAGGGCTTCGTCTACAGCCTTGGACTGGCCGGACATGTCGTCTGCCATGAGGCCGAAGCGGCCAACGAGCTCTTCCACACCATCGGCGGCAGCGCGGGCGCGCCGCAGCTGCTCGATGTCGGCGCGGCCGCTCTCTTCGGCGGCTTTGCACGCGGCACGGTGCTTCGCGATTTCCTGGCTCGCGGCTGAAACAATATCCTCGATCGGCCGGAGCTGCCCGAGAAGCGCCTCACGGCGCACCAGCTTGTCGGCGTCGGCGAGGGATCGGTCGTTGTGAGTGATGTCTGCCATGCAGGTGCAACTACGAAGGTAGTCCGGTGGTTCCTCCCTTTCGATGCCCAAGGAGTATCAGTTGGCAACCACCACGCGACTGCTCATCGTCGGAACGGGCTGGATGGCCCAGTTCCATGCCAATAACTTCAGCGTCATGCCGGGGGTAGAAATTGTCGGCGGCGTCGACCAGGACCAGCAGAGGCTCGCTGACTTCTGCGACGCCAACAGCATTCCTAACCGCTTCAAGACGCTCGAAGAGGCGATCGCCTGGGGCGGGTTCGACGCGGCGAGCAATGCGACGCCGGACCGGGTCCACTATGCGACCACGATGCAGTTGCTCAAGGCCAACAAGCACGTCTTCTGCGAAAAGCCCCTGGCGACGCACTATGCCCATGCGGCCGAGATGGCGGACCGCGCGGAAAGCCAAGGCCTCGTCGGGATGGTCAATCTGACCTATCGCAATGTAGCGGCGCTGCAACGCGCCCGCCAGATGGTGTTGGCGGGCGAGCTGGGCACCATCCGGCATGTCGAAGCTTCGTATCTCCAGAGCTGGCTCACAAGCCAGCATTGGGGCGATTGGCAAACCTCGCCGACCTGGCTATGGCGGCTGTCGCGGGCACATGGCTCTAACGGCGTGCTGGGCGATGTCGGCATCCATATCCTCGACTTCGCGTCCTACGGAACCGCGGCCGAGATCGCGCAGATGAGTTGCCGGCTCAAGACCTTCCCCAAGGCGGAGGGCGGCAGCATCGGCGAGTACCGGCTCGATGCCAATGACAGCTTCGCCATGGCGGTGGAGTTCGACAATGGCGCGCTTGGGGTGATCCATGCCACGCGCATGGCCACCGGCTACATCGACGACGTGCAGTTGCGGGTGTTCGGCGATCGCGGGGCACTGGAGGTGAGCTTTGGCTATGTGCAGCCAGGCGCCGACCGGGTATCGCGCCTCCGCGCCTGCCTGGGCGAGGCACGGCACACGCAGACATGGACAGACGTGCCGGTGGACCCAGTACCGACCAACTATGAGCGCTTCATCCATGCGGTTCGGCAGGGGAGGACGCTGGAGCCCTCCTTCCGCCATGCAGCCAACTTGCAGCGCCTGCTGGATAAGGCGCTGGAGTGTGGGACGTCACCTGAGTAGGCGAGGGCTCAGGCGGTTCTGGGCACGCGACGGGCGGGGCATGACCACCACCGGCTTGATTACCTTGCAGAGAAAAGGCCGGCATCGCTGCCGGCCTTGGGTGGATTCCGAGAGGACCGCCCTGCTCTATTTCACGCTGCCAGCGAGGAGGCCGCGGACGAAGTAGCGCTGGAGGGAGAAGAAGACGATCAGCGGCACCACAATGGTGATGAAGGCGCCGGCGGTGAGGATTTCCCAGTTGTTGCCGCGCGACCCGAGCAGCGACACCAGCTTGCCGGTGAGCACGAGCTTGCTCTCCTGGGCGCCAAGGAAAACCATGGCGACGAGAAGGTCGTTCCAGACCCAGAGGAACTGGAAGATCGAGAACGAAGCCAGCGCCGGGAAGCTCAGCGGCAGCACCATGGTGGTGAAGATCTTGAAGTGGGAGGCGCCGTCGATGCGGGCGGACTCCATGATCTCCTTGGGCAGGCCGGCCATATAGTTGCGGAGAAGGTAGATGGCGAGCGGCAGGCCGAATGCGGTGTGCGCCAGCCAGATGCCCAGGTAGGTCTTGCCGTCCTCGGCGCCGAAGGTCTGCGCGATGCCGTTATAGAGCGAGAGCAGCGGGATCAGAGACATCTGCAGCGGCACGACGAGCAGGCCAACCACCACCGCCACGATGACACCGCGGAAGGGGAAACGCATCCAGGCCAGGGCATAGGCCGCGAAGGCCGCCATCAGGATGGGGATGATGGTGGCGGGGATCGTCACCGTGAAGGAATTGATGAAGCTACGGCCGACGCCGTTCGCCGTCAGCACTTCGACATAGTTGTCGAGGGTGAAACGCGGAGCGATGCCGGAGACGTAGAAGATGCGCGGGCCACGGGTGTGCTCGAAGCGGGTGGTGTTGACCCATTCGAATGCGCCGTCTTCCTGCACCGTGATCTCGCCGCCTTCGCGCATCGGCAGCGAGGTGCCAGCGGCCGCGGCAGCGGGCTCGGCATTGGAGAGGCCGAAGCTTTCGAGATGCTTGTTGGTATCGGTGCCGAAGACGTTGCCGCGGATGACGAAGCGGCCGCCCTCCTCGACCTGATCGTCGGCGGTGCCGATACGAGTGACGCCGAGCGAGGTGGACGTGGAGAGTGCCGTCCACCAGCCGGAAACGGCGAGCTGGTCCTTGTCGCGCAGCGACGAGATCAGCAGGCCCGCGGTGGGGAAGGTCCAGAGGATCACAAGGAACAGCAACGCCAGGTGGGTGAAGAGCTTGCCGACATCCAGTTTCACCGCGTTGGCGGCGGGACGGGCGACGGTGGCCGTTTCGACTGCGGTGGTCATCAGCGGGTCCCCTCTTCGGCGTTGGCGCGGCGAATATTCCAGATCATGATCGGCAGCACGGCCAGCATGATGATCACGGCGATGGACGAGCCGCGGCCATAGTCGAAGTTGACGAACATCCACTTGAACATGAGGTTGGCCAGCACTTCGGTGTTCCATTGGCCGTTGGTCATGGCGAAGATGATGTCGAAGACCTTCAGCACCACGATGGTGATAGTGGTCCAGACCACGACGATGGTGCCCCAGATCTGCGGGATCATGATGTCGAAGAAGATGCGGAAGCCGTTCGCGCCGTCGATGCGGGCCGCCTCCAGCGTCTCCTCAGGCACGCCGCGCAGGGCCGCCGAGAGGATGACCATGGCAAAGCCGGTCTGGATCCAGACAAGGATGATCATCAAGAGGATCGAGTTCCAGAACGGAATGGTGATCCAGGCCTGCGGCGGCAGGCCGAAGAAGGTGACCAGCGCATTAAGCACACCGATCTGGTTTTCGGCATCGCCGCGATAGTCGTAGACGAACTTCCAGATCACCGAGGCGCCGACGAAGCTGATGGCCATGGGCATGAACACCAGCGACTTGGCGATGTTGCCCCACCAAAGCCGGTCGGCCAGCACGGCGATGACTAGGCCGAAGGCGGTGGCCAGGCTCGGCACGATGATCAGCCAGAGGATGTTGTTGATCACCGACTGGTGGAAATTGCCGTCGCCGAAGAGCCAGAAATAGTTGGAAAAGCCGATGAAGTTGCGGCCGGTCTTGTCGAAGAAGGAGAGGCGGAAGGTCTCGATCACCGGGTAGACGAGATAAACGGTGAGAAACAACAATGCCGGTGCGAGGAAGAGCCAGGGCCGGATCTGGCTGCGCAGGTTATCGCGCCGGGTCATCTCATTGCCGCTCATCGTCTCCGACGAGGCGAGGAACTTGTCGAGCAGCCAGTTGGTGCCCCAGAAATAGGCCACGCAACCGCCCAAGGCGATGACGATGGCGATCAATGCGCCGATGATCTGCTGAATGATGTCGGTCACGAGGCCGCCCCTCCCCAAGGAAAACCGAACTGGCTTGTCGCCAATGTGACTTGTTAG
>JAEZKB010000259.1 GCA_023415605.1 Pseudomonadota bacterium | reverse complement strand
CCCCCCCCCCCCCCCCCCCCCCGCCCCCCGCCCCCCCTCCGCTCTGATCCGCGGAAATTTGACCATGAGACGTCAGTACGCCCCCGTGCTCCGGTACCTCGCCTCGCTGCTGGGCAGCTTCGCCGTGATCGCCGGCAGCGTGATCCTGCTGTTCGAGGCTCCCACCTCGGCCAGCGCTGCCAAACCCGACACACCGACCGTCGCGGCCCTGAAGCGGGCCGTAGAACCCAAGGTCCTCCCCGCGCTGACGCCGCGGGATTTCGACATCTCCCGCTCGGTGCGGGTGGAAGTGAAAGGCAAGTCGGAGCCGAAGACAGCGGACATCTCGGCGACGCCAGCGGGCGCCGATACTGGTGTAGCGACTGCTGCGGCGCTGGAGGGTGCGGCTCTTTCTGCCGTGGTTACTGCCGATGCCGTCAACCTGCGCGCTTTCGCCAACAAGGGCAGCACTCGCGTCGGCGTGGTCCGCGAGGGCACCCGGGTCACGGTGCTCGAAACCGAACGCAGCTGGAGCCGCGTCCAGGCCGAGGACGGGCAGACCGGCTGGCTGGCGAGCAAATTCCTCGAGTAGCGGCCGCGACCACCGCGTGATGGTCGCTGCCGGTTCGGTGGCCTCAGGCCTTAGGCGGCAGGAACTCGCTCCGGAAGCGGAGGGCGTTGGCCATCACCAGCCCGCGAATTTCGCTAAGGCGCTCGGGGCTGGGGACTGAGGGTGCTGCGGTACGGGTCGGCAAGACCTCGCCAACGAGCTCGAAGAACTCCTCCTGTCCCGCCGGCAGGCAGAGGCAGAGGAACCGAGCCGGCGTCGCCGAGGCGACACGGAAGACATGCGGCGCATTTGCGGGGATGTTGAGCACCTGACCCGGACCGATGCGGTGCTGCTCTCCCCGGAACGTCACGTCGAGTTCCCCTTCGAGCATATAGAACATCTCCTCGAAATCATGCCGGTGCGGTGGCGGTCCGCCAGCTGGAACAAGCATGTCGATCAGCGTGTAGGCGCCGCCGGTCTGCTCGCCAGAGATGAGGATAGTGTAGGTGCCGGCGCCAACGCCCAGATGGCTGAGGCCGGGATCGTCGGCGTGGACGATGGTGACGGTGCGGCTCAGATCATCGGCGGGGAGGGCGGGATAAAGATCGGTCATTTTGGGGTGATCCTTGAAGGCTAGAGGGTGAAGTCGGCGACGGTCTTGCCCGGACCATGGCCGATGCGGTTACGTTCGATTGCGGCTGGAATGCCGCCGAGCGGCACGGTCTCGTCGAGAATCACCTCGAGCTGGCCCCTGGCCACGGCGGTCGCGATTGCCACGAGGCGGTCGCTGTCGGGCTGCATCTGGAAGGGAATGCCGCGGCGGCCATCGTTGCGAGGCGCGGCGATATCGAAGCGCGCCGAACTCACCATGGCGCCACCCGCTCGCAGGACCTGCCACGAGCGATCGGGCGCATCGGCACCGGCGAGATCGATGACCAGATCGACGCTGCCGACCTTGTCTTCGAACCTGTCATTGAGC
Organism: Pseudomonadota bacterium; assembly: GCA_023415605.1. Lineage (GTDB taxonomy): Bacteria > Pseudomonadota > Alphaproteobacteria > Rhizobiales > Devosiaceae > Devosia_A. Next base: position 10,604 of record JAEZKB010000259.1, on the reverse strand, counting down.
CGGTCGATGACAGTGGCGACGCCGAGGTCCATGAGATGCTGCCGGCTAGCCGTTGAGGCGGTGGCGATGACCGTGAGGCCCAGTTCGCGTGCCATCTGCACCAGCAATGTGCCGACGCCGCCTGAGGCGCCATGGACCAGCACGGTGCTGCCGGCCTTGGGAACACCGGCCGCATGCAGCATCTGCCAGGCGGTGAGACCGGCAACCGGCAGCGCGGCAGCGACGGGGTCGGAGACGGCGGCCGGGGTGAGGGCCAGAAGGGCTTCGGGCACCGCGACGTAGTGAGCGTAGGCGCCGTTGCCGGGAGCCGCGAGGCCGAAGACGCGGTCGCCGACGGCAAAGCGGGAGCCGGGCGGCACGGCGTGGACCTCGCCTGCCAGCTCGAGACCCAACACGGCGGGGAAGACGGTGGGCATCACATCGCGGAGGTAGCCCTCGCGGATTTTCCAGTCGAGACCGTTGATGCCGGCGGCGCGCACACGCACCACGACGATGCCAGGTGCGGCGTGGGGTATCTCGTTGGTGGAAAGTTCGGTGGTGTCGGCGCCGCCGAACCGAGTGAGGATGATGGCTTGGTTGTTCATGTCTTTTCTCCTTGGACAGGAACAAGCTAGTGTGTTTCAGTTTTGGCGATGAGACGCCAGGATCGGGACACGGGGTATCAGATTTGAGACAGATGGACTTGGAGGGCCTGGCTGACTTCGTCCTGGTGGCGACGCATGGCGGGCTCGGCAAAGCAGCCCGGAGCACCGGACGGTCGAAAGCGACGCTGTCGCGCAAGGTGAGCGAACTCGAAGAGGCGCTGCAGGTGCGGCTGGTGGAACGTGGTGCCACGCATCTCCGGTTGACGGCCGAAGGGGAGGCGCTGTTTGCCCGCACACGCGGCCTGATCAGTGAACTGGCGCAGGCGGGAGACGACATCCGCAATGGCGGGGGACAGCTCTCGGGGCTACTGCGCATCTCGGCGCCGGTGCTGTTCAGCCATGTGGCGCTGAGCCGGGCGGCGGCCCTGTTTTCGCAGCTGCACCCGCAGCTGCAGGTCGAAATCAACGCCGACGACCGTTTCGTCGACCCGGTCGAGGAAGGCTATGACCTCGTCATCCGCACCAACCCCAAGCCGACCGAGAGCATGGTGGGGCGGCGCCTGTTCACCGACGAACTGGTGCTCGTTGCGGCGCCCGGCGTCGAGCGGCCGCCAGCCGGCGGTTCGGTCGATGCGGTGCTGATGAGCCGGGTCGGGGAAGTCCGGGACTGGGTGGTCGACGCCGGGGCCGGCCCGGTAACCTATCAGCCGCGCCCGGCAATGCGGCTCTCATCGATCCTGATGATCTACCAAGCGGTGCAGGCCGGGCGTGGCGCCGCCATCCTGCCCTGGTCGGTGGTCGAGGGCGATGTTACCGCCGGCCGGCTCGCCAGCTGGGGACAGGTGCTCAACCGCCCGATCGAAGTCTGGGTGCTGCACGCCTCTTCGCGGCTCTCGAGCCCCAAGGTTACGAGCTTCGTGTCGTTTCTCGCGGCGCAATTCCCCGATGGCAAGCTGCGGGCCGAAACGCGCTGATGTCGCCGATCTCGGATTTCCATCCGGAAGATACCGACGCTTTTCCCGGTATTGGCCTCGCAGCCTTGTGCGGGAATGGATAGTTAGGGAAGGATTGTGACAAGAGTGACGGCCGATGCTGGACTGGTTCCGGGCGCTGATGCCCAAGGAAGAGAAGTTCTTCACCCTCTATGCGCGCCATGCGGCCATCGTGGTCGAAGCCGCGACGGTGCTCGAGGCCATGCTGGCGGAGGGGGGCGAGGTCGAACGGCACGGCAAGCGCATCATCGAACTCGAACACCAGGCCGACGACATCACTCGCGAGGTGATGCAGGCGGTGCGCAAGAGCTTCATCACCCCGTTCGACCGCAGTGACGTGACCGGACTGATCCAGTCCATGGATGACGCCGTCGACAAGATGCAGCGGGTGGTCAAGACCATCCAGCTCTATGAGCTGAGCACGTTCGAGCCACATATGCGCGGCATGGCGGCGATCACCGTGCGGGCCGCCAAGCTGATGGCGGAAACGGTGGACCTGCTGCCGCGGATCAACACCAATTCCGCGCGTATCGCGACGCTGACCGAAGCCATCGTCAAGCTAGAGGCCGAGGCCGACGACCTGCACGATGCCGGGCTCAAAGCCCTCTACAAGGATATCGGCAAGAGCGAGCCGGTGCGCTTCTTCATCGGCCGGGCACTCTACATCGATCTCGAAGGGGTGGTGGACAGCATCGAGGATGTAGCCAACGAGATCACCAGCATCACCATCGAGAACGTCTGAGCATGGAGACGGCAACCGTCGCCCTTCCGATCATTGTCGGGCTCATCGCCGTGGCCCTGCTGTTCGATTTCCTCAACGGGCTGCATGACGCGGCCAATTCGATCGCCACCATCGTTTCCACCCGTGTGCTGCGGCCGCAATTCGCGGTGCTGTGGGCGGCGTTCTTCAATTTCATCGCCTTTTTCTTCTTCGGCCTGCATGTCGCCGAGACAGTCGGCAAAGGCATCGTGGCGGCGAGCGTCGTCGACCCGGGCGTGATCTTTGCGGCGCTGGTGGGGGCCATTGGCTGGAACGTCTTCACCTGGGTGCTCGGCATCCCGTCGAGCAGTTCGCATGCCCTGATCGGGGGCCTTGTCGGCGCCGGTCTCGCCAAAGCCGGGTTCGATGCCGTGGTACTGGAGGGGGTCATCAAGACCATAGGGGCGATCTTCCTGTCGCCGGCAGTGGGATTCATCCTGGCGCTGATGCTGGTGCTGATGGTCTCGTGGATTTTCGTGCGCTCGACGCCGTTCAAGGTCGACCGCAGCTTCCGGGTGCTTCAGTTCGTGTCGGCCTCGCTCTATTCGCTCGGCCACGGCGGTAACGACGCACAAAAGACCATGGGGATCATCGCCGTGCTGCTCTATTCGCAGGGCATGCTGGGCGACAGCTTCTACGTGCCGTTCTGGGTGGTGATCTCGTGCCAGCTGGCGATGGCGATGGGCACGCTGATGGGTGGCTGGCGCATCGTGCATACGATGGGCTCGAAGATCACCCGGTTGACGCCGATGCAGGGTTTTTGCGCCGAGACCGGCGGCGCCATTACCCTGTTTGGCGCGACCTGGCTGGGCATTCCGGTATCGACCACTCACACCATCACCGGCGCCATCGTCGGCGTCGGTGCGGCTCGCCGGATTTCGGCAGTGCGCTGGGGGGTGGCCAGCAATATCGTCATCGCCTGGTTCGTCACCCTGCCGGCCGCCGCTCTGGTCTCGGCAGTGACCTACTGGCTGGTGACCCTGGTCACCTGACGGCGCTCAGTGCGCCATCAGCACCGGGATGGTGGCATTGGCAAGGACATCGCGGGTGGCGCCGCCGAGGACGAGTTCCTGCAGGCGGCTGTGCCCATAGGCGCCCATGACGAGCAGGTTCGCGCCGCTGGCGGACGCTTCGCGCAGCAGTGCGGCGCCTGGGACCGGTGAGTCGGTGATCACGCGGATTTCGGCATTGATGCCGTGGCGGCTCAGGTAGCGGCCGATATCGGTTGCCGACGTATCGCCGTGGCGATAGCCGGCCTCTTCGACCAGCACGACGATCACATTGTCGGCCTGCTGCAGCAGCGGAACGGCCTCGGCGACGGCGCGCGCCGCTTCGCGGGTGTTCTTCCACCCCACCAGCACGGTGCCGAACTTGGCTTCGGACCCGATCTGCGGCGGCAGGAACACGCAAGCGCGACCGGAGCGGAAGAGCACCGCCTCCTCGATGTGGGCGGATTTCGCCGGATCGCCGTACGGCCGGGTGCCGATGAAGAGATCGGCGGTGCGGGATTCGGCTGCCAGCATATTGCCGATCTGGCCCGGAAAGAGATCGAGCCGGCGCAGCTCGGCATGCGGGCCGAGCGCCGAAAGCTGCTCGTTGAGCCGGGCGGTGACGGCCTCGGCCTCCTTGTCGGACTGGACGATGAGCTCACGCAGGAAGGCCGAGCCCGAGGGATCGGTCAGCGACAGGATCTCGGGCAGCACATGCACCTGCAAACCGGTGAGATGGGCCGTGAAGAGCCGCGCCATGCCATCGGCGTAGGCGAGCCGGATGGCGTCCTCGGACGAACCGGTGAGATGAACGACGATCTCGCGGATCATCACTGCCTGGTGACGTCTTTGGGAGCGGTGCTCTGCGCATAGGCGATGGCGCCGATGGCGACGGCGAAGGTGCAGCAGATGAAGATGACCACGGGGATTGCTTCGGCGGGCATTCTGACTCTCCGGTACGGGTTGTACCGGACCGTCATCGCGCCAGAGCGCCCCACCGGTCTTTGATCGAGGTCAAACTCGGTATCCGCTGTCTCTGCCCCTCGCAAATACCGTCATCTGCTTCTTGCGAGATATGGCGGCGGCACGAAGACATCACGCCAGGATAACGGTGACTATGCTCGCTCACGACGAATGGCTGAGTACATTTTGATAGGCATAACGTCCGCCCACTCTTGCGCCCTCGCCCGTGTGGCGCGACAGAGGGATATGCCCCCACAGCCAATCGCCATCAGATGAAGCGGGCATTGCGCACCGCACTCGGCAAGAGTGACCTGATCGTGGCAGCCGTCGCGGCGGTTGCCATGGTGCTTGCCGCCTTGATGGCGCTGGCTTCGGACGACCTCTTCGGCGGCGCGGTGCGGGCGGGGTTCATCGTCGCCTTTGGAGTCCTGGGTTTGGCGGCGATCTACTGGCTGTTGCGCTCGGTGCTGACGCTGCGCCGCAGCGCCGCCGCAACCGCCGAGACGCTGCTCGAACGTGACGAGCATCTGCAATCGATCCTCGATACCGTGCTCGACGCCACGATCGTGATCGACGTCAACGGCAAGATCGAGTCGTTCAACACATCGGCGGTGCGGCAGTTCGGCTACGCGCCCGACGAGGTGATCGGCCGCAATGTCTCGATGCTGATGCCGGACCCGTATCGGGAGCAGCACGACGCCTACCTGTCGCGCTACCTCACGACCGGCGAAAAGCGCATCATCGGTCTCGATCGCGTGGTGGTGGGTCGCCGGAAGGACGGTTCGACCTTCCCGATGAAACTGGCGGTGGGCGAAGTACGGCGCGGCGAGCGCATCTATTTCACCGGCTTCATCCGCGACCTCACCGACCGCGAGGAATCGGCACAACAGCTGGGCCAGGCGCGATCGGAACTGGCGCGGCTGGCGCGCCTCAACGAACTGGGCGAAATGGCTTCGACGCTGGCGCATGAGCTCAACCAGCCGCTTTCGGCGATTGCCAACTATGTGCAGGGCTGCCGGCGTATGCTGGCCGACGCAGAGGGCGAGCAGGCCCGGCGCATTCGCGGGGCCCTCGAGGAAACCGCCAAGCAGGCGCTGCGGGCCGGCGACATCATCCGGCACTTGCGCGAGTTCACCACCCGCGGCGACACCGAGAAGGCGCCCGAGGACATCAAGCACCTGGTCGAGGAGGCCGGGGCGCTGGCGCTGGTGGGCTCGCGCGAGCGCGGCATCAAGTCCGTATTCGAGTTCGGACCGGACAGCGGTATGGTGGTCGCCGACCGGGTGCAGATCCAGCAGGTGCTGATCAACCTGATGCGCAACGCCATGGAGGCGATGCGCGAAAGCGAGCGCCGGGAATTGGTGGTGCGGACCCGCCCGATTTCGGCGGATCGCATGCAGGTGGAAGTCGAGGATACCGGGCCGGGCATTTCCGAGGAAATCGCCAGCCAGCTGTTCCAGCCCTTCGTGACCACCAAGGCGGGCGGCATGGGCATCGGGCTCTCGATCTCCAAGCGCATCATCGAGTCGCATGGCGGCGACCTCACCGTGCGGCGTAACTCTGCCGGGGGCGCTACGTTCACCTTCACTCTGCCGATCCTGACCGAGGCCTCCGTTGAATATAGCTGATATTGTCGTTCACATCGTCGATGACGAAGAGGCCGTGCGCAGCTCGTTGGCGTTCCTGCTCTCGGGCGCCGGCTTCGCGGTGCGCATGCACGAAAGCGCCACCGACTTCCTTGCGGTGGCTGGCAACATCAAGAACGGCTGCCTGATCACCGACCTCAGGATGCCCGACATGTCCGGCGTGGAGCTGCTGCGCAGGCTGCGGGATGAGGGCGCCCTGCTGCCGGCCATCGTCATCACCGGCCATGGTGACGTGCAGATGGCCGTCGAAGCGATGAAGAACGGCGCGCTCGATTTCATCGAAAAGCCGTTCAGCGACGACGTGCTGATCGACTCGATCTCGCGGGCGGTGAGCCATGCCGCCGAGCGGGTCAAGAACGAGGCGGCGGCGGAGGCCGTGCGGCAGCGGGTCGGCACGCTCAGCGAACGCGAACTGCAGGTGCTGCGCGGCGTCGTTGCCGGCCAGGCCAACAAGACCATCGCTTTCGACCTCGGTATCAGCCCGCGCACGGTGGAGGTCTATCGCGCCGGCCTGATGAGCAAGATGCAGGCCCGGAGCCTCCCCGACCTCGTCCGCATGGTGATGGATATCGACCTGGGCTGAGCCGTCGCTCGTCACCCTTCCCCTTATTCGATCGTGACGCGGTGCAGGCCGCGCGCGGATCAGCCCGGGCGAATTTGATCTAGAGCAAATCCCGAAACCGGCCGATGCGCTAACGCTTTTGGGCTTTCCGACTGAAAGTCCAGAGTACCAGGGAGCATGGGCCGAAATGGGATCGGGCCGCCTACTCGTTGTCGCACCCGACCAGGATCTTCGGGGGTCACTGGTCTTTGCCTTCGAGGCTGAGGGCTTCGAGGTCACCGCCCGCGAGACGCTGCCCGCCATGGACTGGATGACGGAGCGCCGCTTCGATTGCTGCGTCATCGACCAGAAGGCCCTTACCGGCCAGGCCTATGAGAGCATCGCCTTCTGCATAAAAGCCCATCCCGTCGTGCTGATGGCCGACCGCCCGCATCCCTGGCTGGTGGAATGGTGCTCGCAGGTGGTCGTGACCCCGGCGGCCGACGATGCGCTGCAAGTGGCCGTGCGGCTGGCAATGCAGATTCAAGAATAAAACCCCTACCTGCCCTCCCGCAGCCGGCTCAGCAAATCCTGCTCATGGCGGAGGTGGCGGCGGATGCCCTCGAAAAAGCCGCGGAGCATGTAGCCGGTGGCTTCGGGAGTCAGCAGCGGACGGCCCTGGCCGATCAGCAGCAATTCGTACTGCACTTCCTCGGCGAAGCATTCGTCTTCGATGTGTTCGAGCCGCAGCTTCTCGATGATGGCCGGATCGCCCAGGGTGGCGGCGACTTCGGGAAAGAGGAACTGCTCCTCAGCGTCGTGCGCCTGCTTGAGCAGCGGGCCGATGAGCCGCGACATATGCAGGCATTCCTGCCGGTCGAGGCGGTCGGGGAGGGAATCGGCGATGGTTTCGAGGCTGTCGCAGAGCGCCAGCTGCCGCTCGAACGCATCCCTCAGGGCGCCGCTGAGATCAGCGGGGTGCTGGGTCGATGAGGTCTGCATGGAAAACTCCTCCGGCGATAACACCGAGGGAGTTTGGTCCGGCGGCGCGATGCGACGCCTTGACCTGCATCAAAGTCAGCCCGCGCGGCGGCGCAGGCGCTCGACATCGGGCACCACCACGTGGCGGTGGCTCGAAATGACGATCGTCCCTTCATTGCGGAGCTTGCTGATCTGGCGCGATACCGTCTCGATGGTGAGGCCGAGAAAATCAGCCATGTCGTTGCGCACCAGCGGCAGGTCGAAGGTCACCGAGCCTTCAAGCGGCTTATCCTTGCCGACGCTGCGAGCGGCGATGAGGAGGAGGAGGCTCGCGACGCGTTCGGCGGCGGTCTTGCGGCCCAGCGTGACCATCCATTCGCGTGCTTCGTCGAGATCCTGCAATGACTGATCGAGCAGGCGTTGCTTCAGGTCGGCGCTCGACCCCACGAGGCTCTCGAGTACCAGCTTGGGCATGCGGCAGAGTTCGACGTTCGAGGCAGCCTCGGCGGTCAGTGGGCTTTCGCTGGCATAGAGCCGGCCGAGCAGGTCGGCCGAAAACTGCAGGCCGACAAGCTGCTGACGGCCGTCGCGCAGCACCCGCGAGAGCTTGATGACGCCATCGATCACCGTCGCGTAGCCGGTAACCTCGTCGCTCTCCATGGTGAGCGCTTCGCCCGGCTCGTGGAACGTATGGCGCGAGTGTCCAGCGAGCCGGTGCAGTTCTTCGGACGTCAGCACCGCGCAGATGCCGCGATGACGGACGCGGCACGTGGTGCACTGGGCTGGAATGGCTGCATCGACGCTCTGCATGTCCATCTTCTGGTCTCCGACGATCCTGTGAGGCTGTTCTCGCACGGTCACGACGGGCCATTTTGACTTCGATCAAGGAAAGCGAATGCGAACACTGCGATCGCTAGGGCGAAAGTCGCGCTACCACACGGCCAGTTTTCTCATGCCCATGTCTGACGATCTGATCCGTCGCTATGCCAAGCCGGTGCCGCGCTACACCAGCTATCCGACAGCGCCGCATTTCCATGCCGGCGTGAGCAATGCGACCTATCTGGGCTGGCTGAAAGAACTGCCGGCCTCGACGCCACTGTCGCTCTATCTGCATGTGCCGTTCTGCGACCGGCTCTGCTGGTTTTGCGGTTGCCACACCAAGCAGGTGCTGCGCTACGACCCGATCGCTACCTATCTCGGCGGCCTGCACCGCGAAATCGAAACGGTAGCGGCGGCGCTCGATGGGCGCGGCCACGTCAAGGCGCTGCATCTGGGCGGCGGCTCGCCCTCCATGCTCAAGCCCGAGGATCTGCTGGCGATCACCACCAAGGTACGGACGCTGTTCGTTTCGGCCGACGACCTCGAATTCTCGATCGAGATCGACCCCAACGACATGACCGAGGCCCGCTTTGACGCCTTCGCAGCAGCGGGCGTCACCCGCATCAGCGTCGGCGTGCAGGATTTCGACGCCCAGGTGCAAACCGCCATCAACCGCATCCAGAGTTTCGAGGACACCAAGGCGGTGGTGGACGGCATGCGAGCCCGCGGCGTCACCTCAGTCAACCTCGACGTACTCTACGGCCTTCCGCACCAGACGCTGGAGACGCTGGAGCGTACCGTAGATCTGGCGCTCTCGATGCGGCCCGACCGCATTGCGCTCTTTGGCTATGCGCATGTGCCGTGGATGAAGACGCATCAGAAGATGATCAATGAAACGGCGTTGCCGGGTGTCATCGAGCGCTATCAGCAGAGCCAAGTCGCCGCCAGGCGCATCGTCGCCGCCGGCTACCAGGCCATCGGCATCGATCATTTTGCCTTGCCCGAGGATGCGCTGGCCATCGCGGCGCGCGAGGGCAAGCTGCACCGCAATTTCCAAGGGTACACCACCGACCGCGCGCCGGCGCTGATCGGGCTGGGTGCTTCGGCCATTTCGGGCCTGCCCCAGGGTTATGTGCAGAACATCACCGCGACCGGCGAATACCTGCGCACTGTCGCCGACAAAGGCATCGCGGTTGCGCGGGGCTTTGCCTTTGACGACGAAGACCGACTGCGCGGCTGGGTGATCGAGCGGCTGATGTGCGATTTTGCCGTTCCGGTCGATGAACTCACCGAGCGCTTCGGAGTGGCGGCAGCCCCGGTGCTGCAGGAGATGCGTTATTCGGCCATGCTGGACGGCGACGACTTGGTCAATTTCGACGGCGCCCGCTTCACCGTCACCGAGCGCGGAAAGGCCTTCGTGCGCTCCATCGCCTCGGCCTTCGACACGTATCTCAGCGGTGGCGCCGGCCGGCATTCGGTGGCGGTCTAGGCGGTAAAACCCCTAAGTAATCCCCCTAAGATTCCGACCGGAATTTCGCCCGATGAGCCTTTCCGTCATCCTCTCAGCATCCAAGAAGAGGACAGCGGTACATGCACATTCAATCGACCTTCCGGGCAAAGCCCGCCGAGGCCAAGGCCAACGAGCCGGGTAGTGTGACCGCCCTCCTCCTCGCCATGCAGCCGGCAGCGGTGACCCTCTATGCCGCCGACGCCCCGATCTACAGCCAGGGCGATGCGGCCGGGCCGCTCTACCTGGTCGAATTCGGCACCGTACGGGTCTGCCGCCTGACTGCCGATGGCCGCCGGCAGATCACGGCCTTCTACACCGCCGGCGAAATCTTCGGCTTCGAGGCCGGCGACGAACATGAGAGCTACGCCGAAAGCGTCGATGGGACCGGAATTCGCGCGCTGCGCTCGGCCTCGGGTCACGAAGTTACCGGCTCGATCCTGACACTGGCGTTGAAGAGCCTGGCCCGGACCCAGCACCACCTGATGGTGCTCGGCCGCCGCACTGCCAACGAGAAGATGGCGGCGCTGCTGGTCGACCTCATCGAACGCCAGGGCGACGATCGCTTCGTCAAACTGCCGATGCAGCGTAACGACATTGCCGACTATCTGGGCATCACCTTCGAGACAGTGTCGCGCATCCTGCGCACCTTCAAGGACCAGGGGATCATCCGCCTCAAATCGATCAGCGAGATCGAAATCCTCGACTACGCCGCACTCGAAGACATGTGCGACTGACCAATACGAATGCTTGGGGTCGGTGGGGTCGTGCATCTCCCACCACCAGAGCGGGGCGGCGGGGGGGGGGGTTAAACGGGGACCC
>JAEZKB010000136.1 GCA_023415605.1 Pseudomonadota bacterium | reverse complement strand
TCTCGTTGACGAATTGGGATACGACCCCGAGTCCGCCCGCGAGATGGGGCCGCCGAAGATCGATACGACAATCGACCCGGCAAGCGCCGCCCGGACCGTTCATACTACGGGCGGAGCCCTGAACTAGTACCTTTCAAGCGTTATTATTTGGCCGTCGCTTAAGGCGGCCGTTTGGCAATTTACAGGCCGGCACCCCGCGATCACCGCGGCCCGGTCGAATGCCACTTCCCACGCGGCATATCTCTCGCCCCGAGCCATGCAGGCTGCGGCCCATGATCCATTCGGATCTTGGCACCCCGTAGCGAGCGCGGACGGGTACCCGATGTGACGCCGCTCCCCCAGCAACAGCATCCAGCTGATGGAGCGAATTATGGACAATACCGTCCTTCAGAGTCTTTATAACTCGGAGTTCACGAGCAACTTCGAGCAGAAGCAGTCCCTCCTGCGCGGCACCGTCACCACCAAGGGCAACGTCAAAGGCGACAACTTCATCTTCATCATCGAAGGTCTCGCCGATGCCGCTGTCGAGCGCGGCGCCAACGGTCTCATCCCGGTCGCGGACGACACGCAGACCTCGGAGAGCTGCCAGCTCAAAGAGTATCACCACCTCGCTCGGAAGAAGAACTTCAACATCTACTCATCGAGCGTGGACCAGCGCTTGTCGATGCAGCGTCGTGGCGTCACCGCCATGAACTACCGCACCGACCAGCTCATCCTGGCTCAGCTCGACACGTCGGCCTACGACTCCACGTCGGTCGCGACCAATCTTTCGGAGTGGTCGCAGAGCCTCATGGAGGCGACGATCGTGCTGGACGAGAACTTCGTTCCGCGCGATGGCGAGCGCTATGGCCTCCTCACCCCGAAGGCGTGGCACAACTGCATGGCGATCAAGCAGTTCGCTTCGTCTGATTGGGTGCCCGACAAGCCCTTCATGAAGCTGACGCAGTGGCGCGTCTGGAACGATGTGAAATGGGCCATGCACCCGAACCTGCCCGGCAAGGGCACGTCGGCGGCTCACTGCATCGTGTTCCACAAGGGCGCCGCGGGCCATGCCCTCAACATGGGCGAGATGTCGAACGCTGTGGGTCGCAATGAGGAGCAGGATTACTCCTGGGCCCGCACAACCTCCTATCAGGGCTCGAAGCTGCTGATCGATGAAGGTGTCTTCATCTTGAAGCACGACGACACCCTGGCGCCGTTCCCGCTCGATGGCCACTTCGGCACCTGAGATGACTAGCCGGTAGGCGGCATCCAGATCGCCTGCCGGCATTCTCCGATCCCCTCCATTCAGCATCGAAAGGAGCCACGAGATGGCTTTCAATTCCCGTTATATGTCGCCTATCGCCTCGCTCGGGTCCGATCTCCCGGCGATCTGGGTCTACGTGACCACGGATGCCATGAGCACCGTCCGCACCGCCGGCTACTTCCCGAAGGATATCGGGCTCAACCTCGGCGACATCATCGAGGTCCAGGTCGTCAACCAGCTGCCGAACAAGACCAGCGTCACTGGTCACTACCGCACCTACATCAATGCGGCCGGCGCGGCCGTCGACGTGGTGGATGGCGTGCAGATCACTGCCACCGACACCGACTGATCCAACTCGGGAGGGACGCTCAGTCTCTCCCGACTCCTAGCAACAGAAAGAGGGAATCTGAGTAATGGACAAAGGTCCTGTGATGGCTGCCGTGCAAGACGTGAAGCTCGCCGAGCACGGCTCGCGCCGCTGGATCGCCACGGCGAAGGAGGCGCATACGCTGGCCGACGTCAAGCATCCCGCCTACCTGTGGGCACGAGCAGCGCGAAGCGGCCGGGATGGCATCGCACCATTCCACATCGTCGAGATCGTCCACGAGCGGCACCAGTTCTACGTGGAACTCTATGTCGTCGCCGTCGACCCCGGCACGCACTCCGTCCGCTGCCACGTGCTTCGCGAGATCCCGTTCGACAAGAACAGTCTGCCCAAGCCCGATTTGTCGGCAGCGCGGGTCGAATTCAAGGGCGCCGCCAAATGGTGCGTGATCAACGGCACGGACGTCCTCTCGAAGGGCCATTCGACCAAGGAAAGCGCTGAGGCATGGCTTGCCAAGAAAGTGGCCGGCGAATGAAGCACTGGGGCTCTCTCGACCCAGCACACCTCACGCGAGTGACGGACAGCAGAGAAGCGGCGGCTCTGTTCCGCCGCGCCGTCCGCATGGTGGAGATCGAGGTTTTCTCCTATTGCAACCGGCGCTGCTGGTTCTGCCCCAATTCCTACATCGACCGCATCAGCTCCAACACGTACATGGCGCCGGCCCTGTATTCATCCATCATCGATCAGCTCGCATCGATCGGGTACGCGGAGAAGATCAGCTATAGCCGGTACAATGAGCCGCTGGCCGACAAGTGCATCCTGGATCGCATCCGTGAGGCCCGCGCAAAGCTCCCCTCGGCGCTCCTCCACACGAACAGCAACGGCGACTACCTGACGCCGGAATACCTCGCCGAACTCTACGACGCAGGCCTGCGCAGTCTGCGATTGCAAGTCTACCTGCAGAACAACGAGCGCTATAGCCACGACCGCATCCGTTCGCGGGCGCGGCAGATGCTCGAGAAGCTGGATTTCCCCTGCAAGCTCAAGATCGATGAGCCGGGCAAGCGCCTGGAATACCGCCTCGCCTACAGAGACATGGACATCCGTCTTTACGGCCGAAACTTTTCGCTCGATGGAACGAGCCGCGGCGGGCTTGTCGACGTCAAGCGCGACTACGAGAGGACGTCGCCGTGCCTTGTCCCGGTCTGGAGCGTCTACATCGACCACAACGGCAAGATCGTCCCGTGCTGCAATTTCCGGTCGGACGCTGCTGAGCACGCTGATTACGTGATGGCCGATCTCAACAACGAGCCGAATCTGTTCCTCGCCTACACGAACGCCAGCCTCGCATCGTTTCGGCGATCGCTTCTGAATGAGGAAGTCAAGGGCGGCCTTTGCGGGGATTGTCATTTCGCCCTGCAGAAGATGACGCCGGAAAAGCGCGCTGTGATGAAAAGGCTCGCGGCATGAAGGTCCACCTCTACATGCGCCGCTATATGCAGCCGGGGCGTCCTGGTCCTGATCAGAACCAGATCCCAAACGCGATCGAGGGCTTCCGGCGCCACGGTATAGAGCCTGTCGTCCTGCCCGCGGGGCAATCTGCGCCGTGTGACCTGGCAGTGGTGTGGGGCGTGCGATTCCCAACCGATGTTGCGTCGGGAAGGCGGTATCTCGTATTCGAGCGCGCGTATGTCGGGGACCGCTATTACTGGACCAGCATCGGGTTCGACGGGCTCAATGGATACGCGGATTTCCGCAACAGCAATTCCCCTTCGGATCGGTGGGAAAAATACTTCGCCGGGGTCATGCAGCCATGGCGAGGCCACGAGGGAAAGCACGTCCTGATCGCGGGGCAAAAGCCGGGGGACCAGTCTCTACGCGGGCTCAACACATTCGAGTGGTGCATTCGCGTAGCGACCGAGATCGAGAGCGCCGGCCGTGCCGTCAAGGTCCGCCGGCACCCGAAGGCGCAGAACGCGATGTACCCCTTCCGCGATGTGATGACCTACGGGGAACGGATGCGAGTGCGCGAGGAACGCCTGCTGGCAAAGCGCATCTTCTCCGACCCAACGTGTGACATAGCGCAGGACTTGCAGAATGCCTCTTGGCTCGTCACGTACAACTCTAATTCTGCCGTCGATGCCGTACTCGCTGGTGTCCCGGCAGTGACGTGCGATCCAGGCAGCATGGCGTGGCCGGTAACGGGGCACGATCCGACAAGCCCGCCTCCAATGCCGGACAGAACACAATGGGCCTACGATCTCGCCTATACGCAGTGGTCCCCCGATGAGGTGCGAAACGGCGATGCATGGGACCATCTCCGCGGTGGCATGGAGGTCGCATGAAGCTATGGTCAGTGACGCCCGGATCATGGAAGGGCGAGACGTGCTTCATCATCGGGGGCGGCCCGTCGCTGCCGGTTGATCTTGTTCCCTATCTGGGGTCGCAAGGCCGAGTGATCGCGGTCAATAACGCCTACAAGCTGGCGCCCTTGGCCGACATCACTTATTCCGCCGATTACGACTGGTTCCTCTGGCACCGCCGCAACCTGCATAGCTATATCGGCCCCCTGCTTCTCATGCGTGCCGATCTTCCCCCACTCACGGGTTGCAAGCGGGTAGTGAGGCGCATCATGCACATCGGCGGGCCGCGCTTGTCGCGAGACCCGGCCCGTATCGCTGGGTGGTGCTCCGGATCGAACGCATTGAACATCGCGTACCTTGCCGGCGCCGAGCGGATAATCCTCTTAGGATTCGATATGCGGCCCGGCCACTGGCACGACGAACACAAGAAAGAAACCCCGCCGCATCGCTATCAGGACCGCTATATCCCGCATTTCGAGGCGATGGCGGACGAGCTGAAGAATGAGCCGGTGACCGTGCTCAATGCCTCGCCGGGTAGCGCGATGACCTGCTTCCCCATCGTTGATCCACGTGACGTGATCCAGACAGCGGAGGCCGCCGTTGCCGTCTAAACTCAGCGTCTTCAACGATGCGCTCCTGATCCTCACTCAGGCGCTGCTGGACAATCCAGACCCGCACCCGAGCAACGAGCGCTCCCGCGTCTTAAATGCCAATTGGCAGGCAGTCGTGGAGCAGTGCCTTGAACAAGCTGCGTGGGACTTCGCTGAGGTCCGCGGGGAGTTGTCACGGGTGCACCCGCCGCCAGCGTTTGGGTACGCCTACTACTATGGCCTGCCCACGGACTGCCTGCGCCTCACGTTCGTTTCGGAGACGGGTATCGAGGGAGACGACCTCCTGAGATACAAGGTCGAGGCAGGCAAGATCGCCACGGATGCTGAGACGGTTTACGCGAAGTGGGTGTCTTCCACCGCCATCGATTTGCCCGGCCGCTGGTCATCGACCTTTGCCCGCTATGTGTCGGCGGAACTCGCCATCAGATCTCTCAAGCTCAATACCGCGGCGGCGGAAATCGCCAACAAGGAACGGCAAGACGCGCGGAAGGCAGCGATGGGCGTTGATGCTGTCCAGAACCCGCCCGCATTCCGAAAGCCTGGGCGGTGGATCAAGTCGATCAGGACTGGTTCACGGGATCGCGACGGCGGGCCTGTTTCGTCGTTCAGCTGACATAGGGGATTGATCACGTGCGCAATAATGCCCCCATAGCCAGCTTCAACGGCGGCGAAATCGGCCCCGAAGTGCAAGGGCGTGTGCACCTCGAAGGCTACTCGACAACCGCCTCGCTGCTCCAGAACTTCCTCGGGGAGGCAGCCGGTCCGATGTCGCTCCGTCCCGGCATGCGCTTTCTCGTCGACGCGCCGAACGGCAACTTCGGGCTGCTCCATCCGTTCATCTACTCGGTGGCGCAGAGGAACCTCCTGTTCTTCACTGCCAACGAGCTGCGGATCATCGCGAATGACGGTTACATCACCAGACCCTCAGTAAGCTCGTCAATCACCAACGGCACCTTTTCCGGCAGCCTCACTGGTTGGACCAACATATCCGCAGGAGGCGGGTCGGCGGCCGTCACTGACGGAGCCCTCCAGCTTGTTTCCAACGGGGTCTCGATTGCCGGTGTCAGGCAGCAGGTTTCCACCTCATCTACGGGGGTGGCGCACGCGCTGATCATCGAGATCGAGAGAGGTCCGGTGTTCTTTCGCGTCGGCTCCAGCTCCGCGGGCGACGACTATATCTCCACTCGCCAGCTGCGGACCGGTGTCTACTCGCTCGCCTTCACGCCAACCGGCTCCTACTGGATCGACATATACTCGACGGCCAACGTCAATCGGCGGGTCACGTCGGTGCAGGTGTCGCCGAGCGGGGATATGGTTCTGCCGACGCCATGGTCCGCCTCGGTCCTGCGATCTCTGCGCTTCGATCGCAAACGCGACGTGGTGTGGATCAACTCGGGTACCACCCGCAAGATGCGGCTCGAGCGTCACGGCCTCACGTCCTGGGGGCTTGCCGAATCGACCGAGACGGATGGTCCGTTTCTCACCCCCAACACAGATCAAGGCATCACGCTCACGCCATCAGTGCGTTCAGGCAATGGCACTCTTACAGCCAGCAGATCGATGTTCTACTCGACTCACGTCGGCTCGCTTTGGAAGATCGTGCATACCGGGCAGAGCGTAAGCGCCGCGTTCGATGGCGAAGATCAATTCTCTGACGCCATCAGGGTAACCGGCGTCACGAGCAACAGCGGCCGAGAATTCACGCTGTCGCTGTCTGATCTGTCAACCACAGGGACAACCGTCACTCTCCAGCGATCTGTCGGCAACGACAGCTCGTGGCAGAACGTCGCCACCTATACTACCAATGGCGTTCGCAACATCACTGATGCTCTTGAGAACCAGATCGTATTTTATCGCGTAGGAGTCCGGGCAGGCCACTACAGCACCGGGACTATTTCGGCTCAACTGTCCTACGCGGGCGGCTCGACTGAGGGCATTGCCAAGGCCGTCGGATATGTGTCGGGCACTCAGCTCCAGATGGAGGTAGTCCGTCCATTCGCAGCGACAACAGCATCGACTGAATGGGCCGAAGGAGCTTGGTCGGATCGTAGGGGCTGGCCCAAGGCGGTTGCGTTGTGGGACGGGCGGAAGTGGGAAGGGCGAGGCGACGAATACTGGGCGTCTGTCTCCGGCTTCAATGAGAGCTATCAGTCTGGCGACGAGGCCGCGAATGCCATCTCGCGAGAGATCGATGCAGGCGATGCCAACTCGATCCAGTGGATGATCGGGATGGAGCGACTGGCGATTGGCACCGAGGGTGCAGAGCCCATGGTGAGATCGAACGCATTCGACGAGCCAG
This sequence comes from Pseudomonadota bacterium, assembly GCA_023415605.1. GTDB lineage: Bacteria > Pseudomonadota > Alphaproteobacteria > Rhizobiales > Devosiaceae > Devosia_A. Next base: position 10,981 of record JAEZKB010000136.1, on the reverse strand, counting down.
TCACGCCATCGAACCTCACCCTGCGCGAAGTCGGCACCTACGGCTCTGCTGACGTGTCGCCGGTCAAGGTAGATACGCGCGTGCTCTATGTCGAGCGCTCCGGGTGGCGGGTGATGGAGCTCGTCTACGACGTCGAACGCCAAAACTACATCCCGCGTTCGTTGATGAGGTTCCACAAGAGCCTGGGCCGTCCCGGCATCGTCCAGATGGCCGTGGCGCGGCAGCCCGATTCACGGGTGTACATGGTGCGCTCAGATGGTGTCTGCTTGGTCAAGCTCTACGAGGCCGCCGACGGCATGGGTTGGGCGCGGCTCGTTACCGATGGCGAGTTCGAGTCAGTTGCAGTTCTGCCCGGCTCGGATGGTGAAGATGACGTCTACTTCATCGTGAAGCGGCAGGTTGAGGGCAATGACGTCCGTTACCTCGAAAAGATGGACCCACTCTGGCTCGAAGATGCGGCCGATGCGAACCGGCTCGACAGCTATGCTCGATCGGAAGGGTCGCCGTCCACGGTCCTTTCTGGTCTCGATCATCTCGAAGGCCGTGAGGTCATACTTTGGGGTGATGGGGCCTACTGTGGCAAAGCGACTGTTTCCGGTGGGCAGGTGACGTTCCCGCAGGCCAAGGCAAAGCGCGCGGCAGGGCTCTACTATGAAGGGCTCTATCGGTCCTCGAAGCTCGCATTCGGGGCACAGGCCGGAACGGCGTTGGGCCTCAAGGGACGGCCGACCAACATCGCGTTCCTACTGATTAACTCGACGCGCGCCGTCGAATACGGCCCTGATTTCGATCAGATGGACGTGCTGGCGGATCGGAGCGAGGTAACCTCCTATGACACGGGGCCGGGCCTCGTCGACGTGACGACGGAGTTCTTCCCGGTGCCTGGCTCTCATTCAACAGACCCACGGCTGTGCATCCGGGTGCAAGCGCCATTCCCCGTCACGATCCAGGGCTACGTGCTTGCGCATCACCTCGACGAGCGGATCGGGTCCAACTGACAATGATCGAGTTTCGGCCGTTCAGGCCCGAGGACGCAGCCCCCGTCCTTGGGTTCGTGCCTGATCATGCCCTGATCGGAGTGACCGCGGAGCGCAATGGTCGGCTGGCCTGTTACGGCGGCGTGCACCTCTACGAAGGGCGGCATTGGGTGTTCTTCCATCTAGCCGATGAGACCTTGCGGCGTCCGATGTTCCTGCACCGAACCGTGGTGCGGGGCCTAATGGCGATCCTCAACGGGGGGGATATCCGCCCGGTCTATGCGCTCTGTGACGAGAGCAAGGTGCGGGCGCGTGAATGGCTCGCGGCGCTTGGATTTCGTGAGATGTCGGACCACGAGAAGGACGCCGGCATTCGAGAGCTGGAGGCGCGCTGTAACGGCAGTGCGTGGGTGAAACTATGACCGGAATGGAAGCATTCTTCGTCGTCACGACCATCGCCTCGACCGCGATGACAGTGGCGAGCGAGATCGCGTCATCGAACGTCAATTCGGCTGTTGCCGAGGCGAATGCAGCGGCGGAAGAACGGCGTGCCGGCGAGGAGCGCGCTGTTGCGCAGCATCAGGCCGAACGGCGGCGCAAGGAAGCGGCAGCCCTTCAGAGCCAGCAGCAGGCGAGGTTCGCGGCATCGGGTGGCGGGTTCGGCGGGTCGGCCGCTGATGTCATGGCAGAAACCGCAGGCCGTGGGGAATACAATTCAGAACTCGAGCTGTGGTCGGGTGAGCAGCGGGCGCGCGGGCTCGAAGATCAGTCCGCAATCACACGCTTTGCGGCGAAGCAGCAGAAGAAGGCACTGCCGTTCAAGCTCGGAGCTACGGTGCTCACCGGAGCCTCGAAGATCGCTGGCTCTGGCGTTGGTTGGGGCGGCGGCGGTGATCCTTATGGCGGTTGGCAAACCACCACAACCCAATACCGGTATGGCTGAGGGGTTCAATGGCGAAAATCCCTACCGCTGATTCACTTGGGGTCGTCGGCATCAGGTCCGATAGGCCGATGGCACAGATCGACCGCCACGCGGCGGCGGCTATGCGTGCACCAGCTGCGGCAATGGCCGATTTCGGTCAGGCAGCGCTCAATCTCGGCGATACGGTCGCCAAGAAGCAGCAGGAGGCCGAGGACTACGAGATCGAAAAGAGGTTCATCGACTTCGATCTCGCACAAGAGAAGGCGCTTGATGAAGCGCAGAGATCGGCGCCACCGGACGGCGCCGGGTTCACCACCTCATATCGGTCGAACTACGACACGGCCGCTCGCGAGTTCTTCAAGGACGTTCCGGATCGGCTCAAGCAAAAGTACGATCATCGGCTCGTGCGTCGGGCCGCGGACTATGAAAAGCGCGCTCACGATTTCGAGTTGCGTCAGTCGGACTCGTTCCACCAGGATGACGTCAATACGCGCTTGCTCGATCTGCACACCGCGACGCAGACGAACCCTGACCGCTACAGAGAGAACATCGCCCGCGGCATTTCCCTGATCGACTCCTCACGGCTGTCTCCGGCAGCAAAGCACAAGCTCAGGCGAGCCTACGCAGCAGATGTGGAGGAGTACGCGATCCGAGGCCGGATCGATAGAGATGACCTCGATGGGGTTATTCGCGATCTGCAACGGTTGCCGAAAGTCGAGACGCCACAGGGATCGAGCGCGGGGATCGAGCGCCACAGCGATGGCATGGCGACGGTCAGCGTTGGCTCAGGCGCACGGTTCCGAGTTGGGGGCGACTATGCGGATCGGTTCGCGGGTGCGCTCGCGGATCTGGAAGCGGCCGGCGTCGAGATCAAGGGCGATCAATCGGGCGGCTATGCGAACCGCAACATCCGCGGAACGAACAAGCGGTCAGAGCACAGCTTTGGCCGGGCGATCGACATCAACTGGAACGAGAATGCGCAGGGAACTAAGGGTGCTATCGACCCTGATCTCGCGCGCTCGATCGCAAAGAAGTGGGGCCTGAAGTGGGGAGGGGACTTTAAAAACCCGGACCCCATGCACTTCGAGATCGACCCGAAGGCAAAGCCGGAAGCTCGTGCTGTCCAGGCTGCAGAGCGCGGGGGTGAGCGATCCGAGGAGATGGAGGGAGCGTCGGACATCCCGGCTGGCGATCCCGATGCACCCTACCGCCATCTGACCCCGAAGCAGCGCTCCACTCTGCTGAACCTTGCGCGCACGGCGCGTTCTGCGATCACGCAGCAGGAAGTCAACGACGATATCGAGCGCATCCGGAGAACAGGTGAGGCTCCAACAGGAGCCGATGGTCGGACCTCGATTGATCGCGCAAGGCGATCACTGACGAGAAACCAGTACGAGACGCTGCAGCTGCGTTGGGACGAAGCGCGGATGGAGCACGAGGCGATATCGCCGCTTCGCTCCCTCAGTGAGCTGGAGGATGAATCGGGTGGAAGCGAAGTCGACCGCCACTTCGCCGGGTTGTCACCTGACGAGAAGCTGCCAGAGGAGTCCTATGCATCGCGCGCTCGCGTGATGGACAAGGCGAGCGCGGCTTGGAAGAAAATCCAGGAGGAGCGCCGCAAGGACCCAGCCCTCGCTGTCAATCATATGCCAGAGGTGCGGCAGGCTTTTGCTGCAGCAGGGCGGGCCATCCCGAACGTGGGCATCGTCCAGAACGAGAACGGGGAGTTGGAGATCTCCGCAAGTGCGGCGCCAGCGGTCAACGCCCAGCGGGCGCAAGAGATGGTCATCGAAGCTCGATTGGAAGCACAGCGCAAGCTAGGCATTCCGGACGTGTATCGCAGCCCCATCACGCGTGCCCAGGCTGAAAAGCTGCTCGATATGCCGGACCCATCTCTGTTGGACGACAAGTCCTTCTACGAGAAGCTGCGTGCCGCTTCAGACAGAGCAGAAGCTACCTACGGCCCACGGTACGGGCGCCAAGCCTTCGAGTTCGCCGTGCGCTTTAAACTGCGTGAGAAGGATCAGAAGGAAGTCGCGGCGGGGCTGATCTCGAAGATGGTCCGAGGCGAGCCCGTCACGCAACGAGACATCAGCCGCGTCAACACGCTGGATGAGATCGCGGCCATGGACAGCGTGTTCTCTGATCGCTTCCTCCCGTCGTTCGCAATGCAAGAGGCGGCAAGGCCGTTCATCTCACCGCAGTTCGGGCGGGAGGCGATGGCAAGCATTCAGGAGTTCGCCGCTCGCGAGTCGAACCGGAAGCCTACCAAGGCACAGGAGCAATGGCTGCAGGACAACCCTGATCAATGGCAGTTGTTTGACAGCCGGTTCGGTCGCGGAGCAGCCGCCCGCGTTCTTGAAAAGCAGCCGCCGAAATAGTTCAGTAGTCGGACCTGTTCGGTGTCTGGAGGATCGATATCGTGTACTGGGTTCGCGTTGTGGTCGTGGTTGGGTTGGTCGTCTTCGGCGTGTTTATGACTGGTGGGGCGTTAGCTGATGGAGAGCGCGGATTGAACGCGCTGCCTTGGCTGCTCGCAGGCCTCGCTGCTGTGATCATCATGGTCTTTCCGCGCCGCCGGAGCGGGTGAACAGAAACATCCTGATAGTGAACCACAAGGGCTGGCCTAGCGCCGGCCCTTTCTCATTGGACGAACATGGTCGAACGAAATTTCGCAGCAGAACTTGACGCTCTCGGCGACGATGAGCCAGAGGCCATCGCAGCTCCGGAGTTCGGGACAAGCGAGACCGCGCGTCAGGTTGAGCCGATTGTCCAGAGCCTTGGACTTCGCCACTCGATCGAGCGCGCCACGGCGGAAGCAGAAGCCGTCACGAAGTCCAAAGGTCACCGGGGGCTGCTCGGCGACTCCTTCGGGATCATGGAGGAGGATGAGCGCAAGGCGTGGTTTGACGAGTTCAAGGCAGACTTGGACGCGGATCGGCTGAGGCAGAACCGCAACGAGCAGATCACGGAGCGCGGGAAGGCATTCTGGAGCCGCTTCATCGGTCAAGACGCGGCCGAAGCGCTGGACACGACGCAGGTGTTCGGCCTTGCAGGAACCGCGTCGGGCCGGGACGTAGATGAGGACGCGCGCAAAGACATCGCCAAGCGGCAGAAGCGCGTTAGCGCGATGGAGGAAGGGCGCGAAGAGCTTGCCACCAAGACAGCCCTCCGATCCGGTGTCGAGAATTTTGCCACGGGTCTGTCCGGCATAGCGTCCGGCGTCGTCAAGGGCATCAGCATCGGCGTGGGCTACGCGGGCCATTACGCTGGCTTCGATATCGGTCCCGACGACAACATCACCTATTCAGTCGGCAAGTGGGTCGACGCTAAGGCGCGTCAGATGTTTCCCGGGGACGTCGCGAGGCAGGAGGAATTCAGCCAGAAGCTCGCCCAGGGCGCCGGCTCGATGATCGCGTTCTACGGTCCCGCGATCACGGGCAAGCTGATGGGAGCCTCGGATCGCGTTCTGGTCGGCATCACGGCTGCATCAGGTGCACTGGCGGAAGGTTCGGAAACCTTCGAGCAGGCCACAGAATCGCGCCGACAGGGACGCGAGGTGTCGGAAGGACGGCGCCTCCTGGCCTACATGGGCGGTCTGTTGCTCGGCAGCACTGAAGCACTGCCAGTGGCCGAATACTTGCGGGGCGGCAAAGGTGGCATCCTTCGCACGATCAATCGTCAAGGTGCAGAGGAAGCTCTTCAGGAAGGCGGCCAAACACTGGGCGAGAACATGCTTGCCCGGCTTCTTCACGATCCTGAGCGAGAGATCTTCAAGGACGTCGGCGAGAATGCCGCGATCGGCTACATTCTCGGCGGCTTCATGCAGGGTGCACAACTCGCGGCATCGAAGCGCGCACGAGAGCAAGCACGTCGCGGTGAGGGTGATGCTCCCCCGGCGGCAAGCGCATCGGAGACGCGCCCTGGTCGTGAGACAACGATTGATCTCGATCCCTATGCGCCCATCGCCGATCCCATCGAACAGGAAGGCGACCGCCCCGTCGATGAAGCCCCCCTTGAACCGCTCACTCCCACTCTCGAACCGCTCGCTCCTGAAGTATCAGGACAGCAGGAAGAAGAGGGCCTGGCGGCGTCCATGGTGCCGGGAGACGCAAAAGGCGCCAGACCGGAGCCTGACGCCTTGGACCCGGAGGCCGAAGCAACCGGGGAGCGTTCTGTTCTAGCAGAGAACGCAAACGTACCCGTAGCATGGACAGCTTCCGATGTCTATGGGCGCGCAGATGAAGCAGCTGAGGTTCTGCGCAGGGTTTACCCTGGTGCGGGAGAGTTCCGAGTTATTCGCTCCGGATCAGCCGCAGGGGACTCCGCCTACATCAGGACACCGTGGGGCGACATTCGCATTTCAGATCACTACGCGAACCAGCGTCCAGACGAAATGCTCAGCGTTTGGGATGGTGGCGATACGCTATCCCCGGCGGTCATTGTCGACAAAATCGAACGCGGTAGAGCTGGTGCGAGGCAACGCCGCGATCAAGAGATTGCCCGCCTAGAGCAAGCCCTGCAGACAGCGACTGGCCAGCGTCGGCGCCAACTGAGGGAAGAACTGCGGAGCCTTCAGCGCCAAGCATCACGCGCGGTGGACGACAGGGAAATCGCGCCGTCCATGGTGCCCAAGCGTGGCACCGGCCGCCTCGGCACAGGTCTAACCGAACTCACTCAGCAGGACTTCAAGGCCGCTGCCGCCGTTGATCGCGTCAGTGGAGCGGCAGAGAAGACCGCCCCAGCAGCCGCACCGAGCTTCGAGGAGATATCCGCCCTCATCCCGAAGGACTCGTCAAACCAACCCGACTATCCCAAACTCGCTGCCCGCATTCAGGCCGAATACGGGAAAATGGGATGGAACAACCTCACCCCGGATGAGAAGGCGGCTCTCTATCAGGCCTATGGTGGGCAGCCCGTAGCGGCAACTGAGGCCCAAGCCGCCACCCAGGAAGCCGTCGATCCATTCGCGTTCTCCGTCGCCACCGAGTTCCGGAAGAACGGCATCGAAGGCCTCCTGAACCGCCTTGGTGAAATCACCGAAGAGCAAGCGCAGCAAATCGCCGATGCCCAGCATATTACGCTTGGCGAGGGCGCAACCCCGATCGAGCGCCTTGCAGCAGGAGCACAAGAGCGGATTGCCAATCGCCGGGCAGCCGCGACAGGAGCGGACGGGTTTGTTGAGCGGACCTCCGCAAGAGCCCCTGAGAGCGCCACCGAGACTGCTATGGCTCAGGAGGTGGCAGAAACCACCGAAGCCGCTCCTGCCCAAGCCCAGCCCCAGGAACCGGGCATCTCCGATGATACCCGCCAATCGTTCCGGGAAATCCTCGCAGGCAAAGCCCCCCGCCGGGAATGGGAACAACTCCTCGGCGTAGACCCAGACCAGATGCAGGCCTTGATAGAGGAGGCGGCATCGGAAGGGCTCGTGCGGGTTGATCGCAACGGCGTGGTCAGGAGGACGGCACGGGCGAAGGTGGGTCCAGGCACCCGTCCTGCGCCGGCCGCTGAGCAAGCCCCTGCGGCTCCGGGGAGAGCGAGTGCCCGCCCCGCCGCTGCTCCACAGCAGTCCGGCGTCCCAACCCTCACCATCCCCCCCGAGGTTCGCCTTCGCAATGCCATCGACGCAAGGGAGCGCATTACTGGAAAGCCCGTAAATTCCATCGTGCTCGACTATGCAGCCCGTATCGAGGAAGCACGGGGCACCGATGCATTCGATCCCATCATGCAGGAGATCAGGGGCGATAAGCTGTTTCTGAAAGCAGACTCGCATGATCTTGCAGCGCTGGTAGGGGTACCCGTTCCGAAGTCAGCGGCGAAGAAAGCCGCGCTGGAAACAGTCGAGAGGCGGCATCGGGATTTGCTTGGCGCGCGTTCTTCTGAGCCGGTCGAGTTGATCATGGCCTCGTTCGCCGGGGAGCGCGCCACCTCCGCCAATCTCACTGCCCGTGATCGCGCGAAAGCGCTCGAACGAGCGCGCAAGTCGCCGAAGGCAATCTGGCAAGAAACGGGCTGGTATAAAGGGCCGGACGGCCTGTGGCGTTTCGAGATCGACGATAGCAACGCCCGACTGCTGGTCGACATCTCCAAGCTGGAGGGCACCGAGCACCGACGCGAGCACCGCGGCACCCTGGGCGAAATCCTCGATCACCCGGCGCTCTATGAGGCCTATCCTAGCCTGCGCAACATCGCATTGGAAATCGGGATCGGCGACTACTACGACGGTAGCGTGTCAGGGCTTGGCAACGGTTACATGTTCGTTCACGTCGGGAACGACGCGACAGCCGAGCGTGTGACTGAAATCATTCTGCACGAAGCGCAGCACATCGTACAGGATATCGAAGGCTTCACTCGTGGTGGCTCCCCCAGCTCTATCGTCGCCACCAACGAGATCCGACTGTTCGAGATCGATCAGGAGATAGAGCGAAACGAAGCTGCGGGGGTTGGGCATAACATGCTGCCTTTCCTCAAGCAGGCTCGCGAAGCAATCGTGCGATCTCAGGATCTCGTGCGGGTCGGTTTCTTCGGGGATGAGCCGGGAGCCGTGGAAGGCTACAAACGCCTGTTCGGTGAGATCGAAGCGCGCAATGTGATGGCGCGGCGGCCGATGACAGCCGAGCAGCGTCGGGAAGTCTTCCCGGAGGAGACGCAGGATTACAAAACCTCGGAGGCGATCCTGGCCGAAGAAGCCGTCGGGGCCAGCTTCGACCCGGAAGCCATGGGCATCCTTCAGGAGGCCTGGGACGAAATCGACAAAGCTCACGACGGTGCGCTGAGTGCGCACACAAGCGTGGAGAGGATCGCCCAAGAGATCGCGAGCAATGGGATCGAGTCCCGCCAGCGTGAAGCCATCAGGGCTATTCAGACCTCATCAGATATCATCAGGGAGTACAGCGAGAAGCTGCGCGGCGTCGATATCGCCCGCGCGCGTGGCTACAACGATGAAAAGGGGTATGAGGCAGCTAGGCGAGATCTGGAAAAGGAATGGCGGGCCGCAACCCGATTTGCCGTGTCAGGCGCCGCTCGTCGCCTGAAGACGCTCTTGAAGGCAGGCAATGAAGAATATGTGTTCGGTGTCCTCAGCAAGGCCGACCCGCTGCTTCGCGCTGACATTGAACGCTTCCCCCGCCTAGCCAATGCTGTCGATGCGATGAACGCGCACGACACGAACGTGCAGCAGGTCCGAGACATAAAATGGCTGGAGCAGAACGCGGAACGCCTCCGCCACGCTGAGGCAGTCACCGCGCTTCTGGAGAACTTGGCGGAACGCTCGTTCAAGACGATGCCCATCAAGATCGAGCGGTTCAGGGCAGTCGATGACATCCTCGGAAAATCAACCAGGACCGCCTTTCAGGATCGGCCGCTATCCTCGACGCAAGACGCTGCCACGCTTGAGAAGATGGTGCGGGAACGGTACGAGCTGGGCAAGAAGCTGAAGGAGAAATACCGCAGCTTGCACAGTGAGCTGTCAGACATTGCCGACCGGAAGTTCCGTGAAGTGCTGAGTGAAACGGACCCGGAGATGGCCAAGAAGTTCCTGCATATTGGCGATAATCTTGTGCATGATGCACTCTGGAAAACACCACCGGAGAAGACCGAGCGCACCCCGGAATATGAGGAAGCCTATCGGCGGTTCTTGAAAGAGGTCCCGGCAAGCCGGATCACCGAGTTGCGCGCTGCTCAGCTCGATATGCAGTATGCACGCAACGCGATCCAAGCCTACTTCCCGCCATCGGTGGAGAGGCGGCACCAGAGCATGGTCGAAATCCGTCGTTCGACAGCGGCGGATATCACGGCACTTTCGCTTGCGCGACTTCCGCAGCACGCCGCCCGCACACCGTGGGCAGATTTCTCTCCCATCGAAACTCTTCTGCCGCGCCATGCACTTCGCAATCACAATGCAGACCTGTACGACAAGGCCAAAGCAGGCGATCATGCGGCCGCAGCTCAGCTTGTCGACGAGGTGCTCGATGAAGCTGCCATCAATCGCCTTCGCGCAGCAATAGGCGATCGGCAGCCCATCATCGTTGGTGTGGTGGCGGAGGAAGCGTCGGGCCGCAATGCGATTCCAAGAACATTTGCGGAAATCATTGGTCGCCGACTCGGATTGCCAGTTGATAATGGCATCGTCCAGACAGTACGCGCCCATCATACGGGAGCAGGAGCATTTGCGAGGCTTGCGCGGCAGCCTGTCTTCGCTGGGCCAGTGGCGTCGGGACAGGACTACATCATCGTGGATGATACTGTCACGATGGGCGGAACCTTGGCTAATCTTCGCGGATATATTGAAAGCCAAGGCGGCCATGTTATATTGGCCTCTACGCTGAGTGGAGGAGACCGCCAAAATCTGGTCCCAACAGCGACGCAGCTTCAGGCTCTACGTCAGAAGCATCCAGAACTTGAGGCATGGTGGCAAAATGAATTCGGTTTCCCGATCGACACGCTCACGGCGAGCGAGGTCGGACATCTCAGAAAAGCCGTATCACTTGACGCCATCAGAGATCAACTCTCTGAGGCAAGAGGGCCGGAAAGTAGCCCAGGCAGTCGAGGAGTATTACCGCAAGAAGGAGGCGGCGAAGTAGCGCCGTCAAGATCTTCTGTGGACCCAAACCCGCCGTCCGGCGGGGTTTGTATGTCAGCCATCGCGGCCGCAGCACAGATCGAGTTCTCAGACGCATTCCTCGACTCCACCCCGGAGATCGCACTCCGCCTCAAAGAAGAGATCGAGCGCATGCTTCCGCCGGAAGTGGCGGTCCGGGTGGTCGACCGTCTCACCTCTGGAGGAATGGAACTCTTTGGGCGCTATGACGTCGCGCAAAGGCTCGTCTCCGTATCTCTTGCCGATGGTGTCGAGAAAGCATCCGGAACCGGCCGACACGAGGTCATCCACGTCCTGCGTCGCCTTGGGCTGTTCTCGGATGCAGAGTGGAAACTGCTCGCAGACCGGGCAAAGAAGGTCATCGACCCCAAGTCTTGGCTGATCGGCGAACAGCAGGCGGTCGAGGTCTATCGCCAGTTCTACCGGGGTCAAGGCGAAGCCAATGGCCTCCCGGGAGACACACTCGACGCCTTTGTCTCGGAG
>JAEZKB010000130.1 GCA_023415605.1 Pseudomonadota bacterium | reverse complement strand
ATTTGATCGTGCCGTTGATCTCGGCAATGATCGCGTGGTCCTTCGGACGACGAGCTTCGAACAGTTCGGCCACACGCGGCAGACCGCCGGTGATGTCCTTGGTCTTGGCGCTCTCGAGCGGGATACGTGCAAGCACGTCACCCGGCGAAACCTTCTCGCCCGGCTCCACCGCGATAACGGCGTCGACGGAGAGGAGGTAACGGGCGTCGCCGCCACGCTCCACCTTGGCGACGGTGCCGCCGCGGGTGATGGCGATGGCCGGACGCAGGCCGTCGCCACGCTGGCTGGTACGCCAGTCGGTGACAACGCGCTTGGTGAAGCCCGTCGTTTCGTCGGTGTTTTCCGCAACCGAGGTGCCGTCCACAAGGTCTTCGAAGGCCACTTCGCCTTCGACTTCCGCGAGGATCGGACGGGTATACGGATCCCATTCGGCGATACGCTGGCCGCGGCGAACTTCGTCGCCTTCCTTGACCAGCAGCTTGGCGCCGTAAGCGACGCGGTGGGTCGAGCGCTCCTTGCCGTCGTTGTCGAGGATGGCGAGCGAGACGTTACGCGCCATGACCACCAGCTTGCCGTCGACCTTGGCCACGTTGCTGTTGCGGATGGCGATCTTGCCTTCCGCACCGGCTTCGAGGAACGAGGTATCGACCACCTGCGCCGTACCACCGATGTGGAACGTACGCATGGTGAGCTGGGTGCCGGGTTCGCCGATCGACTGAGCCGCGATGACGCCGACGGCTTCGCCGATATTGACCGGCGTACCGCGAGCGAGGTCGCGACCATAGCAGGCGGCGCAGCAACCCTGGCGGAGATCGCACACCAGCGGCGAGCGGATCTTCACCGACTGGATCTTGGCTGCCTCGATGGCGTCTACGTCCTTTTCGGTCAGCAACGTACCCTTGGCGGCGATGACTTCGCCGGTCTCGGGGTGGTTGATGTCCTCGGCCGCAGTACGGCCCAGGATACGCTGACCCAGCGAGGCCACGATCTGACCCGCATCGACGATCGGCTCCATGGTAAGGCCGGCATCGGTCCCGCAATCGAGCTCGGTGATGATCGAGTCCTGTGCGACGTCGACGAGACGACGCGTCAGGTAACCCGAGTTCGCCGTCTTCAACGCGGTGTCCGCGAGACCCTTACGGGCGCCGTGGGTCGAGTTGAAGTACTCGAGAACGTTGAGGCCTTCCTTGAAGTTGGCCGTGATCGGGGTCTCGATGATCGAGCCGTCCGGACGTGCCATCAGGCCACGCATACCGGCGAGCTGTTTCATCTGCGCCGGCGAACCACGCGCGCCCGAGTGGCTCATCATGTAGACCGAGTTGATCGGCTTCTGACGACCGGTTTCCTTGTCGATCTGAACGGCAGCGATGCCCTTCATCATCTCTTCGGCAACCTTGTCGCCGCACTTGGCCCAGGCGTCGACAACCTTGTTGTACTTCTCGCCCTGGGTGATGAGACCATCGTTGTACTGCTGCTCGAATTCCTCGACCAGCTTACGGGTCTCCTCGACGATTTTGTACTTGGAGGCCGGGATCACCATGTCGTCCTTGCCGAACGAGATGCCGGCGCGGGCAGCGTGCTTGAAGCCCAGGTCCATGATGCGGTCACAGAAGATCACGGTCTCCTTCTGACCGCAGGCACGGTAGACCGTGTCGATCATCTTGGAGATCATCTTCTTGGTCATCAGCTGGTTGGCCGTGGCGTAGGGCACCGCGGCGTTCTTGGGCAGCAGCTGACCGAGGATGAAGCGGCCCGGGGTGGTGTCGACAATCTCGGTGAAGAGCTTGCCGTCCGTGCCCATCGAGGTGACGCGCGCTTTGATCTTGGTGTGCATCGTCACGACCTTGTTGGCCAGGGCGTGTTCGATTTCGCCCATGTTGCCAAAGGCCATGCCCTGCCCCGGCTCGCCCTCGTTCATGAGGGTGAGGTGGTAGAGACCCAGCACGATGTCCTGCGACGGCACGATGATCGGCTGACCATTGGCCGGATGCAGGATGTTGTTGGTCGACATCATCAGCACACGGGCTTCGAGCTGCGCTTCGAGCGACAGCGGCACGTGCACGGCCATCTGGTCACCGTCGAAGTCGGCATTGAACGCCGCGCAGACGAGCGGATGCAGCTGGATGGCCTTGCCTTCGATCAGGTGCGGCTCGAAGGCCTGGATGCCCAGACGGTGCAGCGTGGGCGCACGGTTCAGCAGAACCGGGTGCTCGCGGATGACTTCGTCGAGGATATCCCAGACTTCCGGCTTTTCCTTCTCGACCAGCTTCTTGGCCTGCTTGACCGTCGACGAGAAGCCCTTGGCTTCCAGACGCGAGTAGATGAACGGCTTGAACAGCTCGAGCGCCATCTTCTTGGGCAGGCCGCACTGGTGCAGCTTGAGCTCCGGACCCACGGTGATCACCGAACGGCCGGAATAGTCGACGCGCTTGCCGAGCAGGTTCTGGCGGAAGCGGCCCTGCTTGCCCTTGAGCATGTCGGAGAGCGACTTCAGCGGACGCTTGTTCGCACCGGTGATGGTGCGGCCACGGCGGCCGTTGTCGAACAGCGCGTCCACAGCTTCCTGCAGCATGCGCTTTTCGTTGCGGATGATGATGTCCGGCGCGCGGAGCTCGATCAGGCGCTTCAACCGGTTGTTGCGGTTGATGACGCGGCGATAGAGGTCGTTGAGGTCGGACGTGGCGAAGCGGCCGCCGTCCAGCGGGACGAGCGGACGAAGTTCCGGCGGAATGACCGGAATGACCGTCATGATCATCCACTCGGGCTTGTTGCCCGAGACGATGAACTGCTCGACGATCTTCAAACGCTTGGCCAGCTTCTTGGGCTTGAGCTCGGTGGTCGACTCGGCGATCTCGACGCGGAGGTCCGCAGCGATCTTTTCGAGGTCAAGGGCGAGCAGGATGTCGCGGATGGCTTCGGCGCCGATCTTGGCGGTGAAGCTGTCGGCACCATACTCATCCTGCGCATCAAGGTACTGCTCTTCCGTCATCAGCTCATGGAGCTGGAACGGGGTCAGACCCGGATCGAGAACGACATAGTTCTCGAAATAGAGGATGCGCTCGATGTCCTTGAGCGTCATGTCGAGCAGCAGCGCGATACGCGACGGCAGCGACTTGAGGAACCAGATGTGGGCGACGGGCGCGGCCAGTTCGATGTGGCCCATGCGTTCGCGGCGGACGCGCGACAGCGTGACTTCGACGCCGCACTTCTCGCAGATAACGCCCTTGAACTTCATGCGCTTGTACTTGCCGCACAGGCACTCGTAGTCCTTCACGGGCCCAAAGATGCGCGCGCAGAACAGGCCGTCACGCTCGGGCTTGAACGTACGGTAGTTGATGGTTTCCGGCTTTTTGATCTCGCCATAGCTCCAGGAGAGAATCTTCTCCGGGCTCGCGATGTTGATCTTCATCTGATCGAACATCTGGGCGGGGACCTGCGGATTGAACGGGTCCATGACGTGGTGATGAGTGTTCATCAAGAGGCTCCTCTTATCGGTGGCTCCCGGCGGGCTGGGCCGGGAGCGAACCGAATGAATGGGGGGTAGAACTCGGCAGCCTTATTCCGCCGCGTTCTGAGGAGGTGCGATCTGCTCCGAAGGCGTGCCGGCCTGGGGGAGTTCCGTGCCGTCGGCCATGTCGAGTTCGACATTGAGACCGAGCGAACGGATTTCCTTGACCAGAACGTTGAACGACTCCGGAATACCCGCTTCGAAAGTGTCGTCGCCGCGCACGATGGCCTCGTAGACCTTGGTACGGCCGGCCACGTCGTCCGACTTGATCGTCAGCATTTCCTGGAGCGTGTAGGCGGCGCCATAGGCTTCGAGCGCCCACACTTCCATTTCGCCGAAGCGCTGACCACCGAACTGCGCCTTGCCACCCAGCGGCTGCTGGGTAACGAGCGAGTACGGACCGATCGAACGGGCGTGGATCTTGTCGTCGACCAGGTGGTGCAGCTTGAGCATGTAGATATACCCAACCGTCACCTTGCGGTCGAAGGCGTCACCGGTACGGCCGTCATAGACGGTCGACTGACCCGAGGAGTCGAGACCGGCGCGCTCGAGCATTTCCACGATGTCCGCATCCTTGGCGCCGTCAAAGACCGGCGTTGCGATGGAGACACCCTTGGAGAGGTGCTCGCCGAGGCGAACCAGGCTGTCATCGTCCAGACCCGAGATGGAGTCGTCACCCTTGAACAGGTAGTCGATCTCCTTCTTGAGCGGCTTGAGATCACCCTTCTGCTGATAGACCTTCAGCATCTCGTTGATCTTCTTGCCCATGCCGGCGCAGGCCCAGCCCAGGTGGGTTTCGAGGATCTGACCCACG
>JAEZKB010000125.1 GCA_023415605.1 Pseudomonadota bacterium | reverse complement strand
CCCCCCCCCCCGCCCACGGCCGCACCTGGCACGAGGACGATCATTGAGTCCCATCCGCCGTACCTTCGGTGACAAGGACGAACTGGCACTGGCCCTGGCCGACGTCGTCGTCTCCAACCTCAACGCCGGGATCGCTGAGAGGGGCAGGGCGGCGGTCGCCGTATCCGGCGGCTCGACTCCAGCCCGCTTCTTCCGGGCGCTGAGCCAGCGGACCGATGTCGACTGGAGCAAGGTCACCGTGACGCTGGTCGACGAACGCTGGGTCGACGAAAGCTCCGACCGCTCCAATGCGCGGCTGGTGAAAGCGAATCTGTTGCAGGGCCCGGCTGCCGCCGCCGCCTTCGTGCCGCTCTGGCAAGGCGGGGAAGAGCCCGATGCGGCGGGCATCGCAAAAGCGAATGCCGCCATCGCCGCCATCCCCGTGCTCGATGCGGCCATCCTCGGCATGGGCAATGACGGCCATACCGCGTCCTTCTTCCCGGGTGGCGATACACTGGCCGAGGCTCTGTCGGTCGACGGTCCGGTTGTTTCCATTCGCGCACCCGGAGCCGGCGAGCCCCGCGTCACGCTGACGCTCCGCCGTCTTCTCGCCGCGGAAGCGCTCTATCTGCACATCGAGGGGAACGAGAAGGCAGAGGTTCTGGACAAGGCGCTCGGCGATGGCGACGTCGCCGATATGCCAGTCCGCGCCGTTTTGCGTCAGGACCTGAAGCCAGTCACCGTTTTCTGGTGTCCGTAATTCGACGGACACGCCGCTAGGAGCAACTGAAATGTCTGTCCGCAAGTCCATCCAGGACGTCACCGACCGCATCGCGGCTCGGAGTGCCCAGTCGCGCCGGGACTATCTCGGCCGCATCGAGGGACAGAAACAGAAAGGCGTCTACCGCTCCTCGTTATCGTGCGGCAACCTCGCCCATGGCTTTGCCGCTTGCGCGCCAGCCGACAAGGCGAAACTCGCCGGTTCCAAGGCGCTGAACCTCGGTATCGTCACGTCCTACAACGACATGCTGAGCGCCCATCAGCCCTATCAGTTCTATCCGGACATCATCAAAGAGGCGGCCAATTCGATTGGCGCCACGGCGCAGGTCGCCGGCGGCGTGCCCGCCATGTGCGACGGCGTCACCCAAGGCCAACCGGGCATGGATCTGTCGCTGTTCTCCCGTGACGTCATCGCCATGTCGACCGCCATCGCGCTTTCGCACAACATGTTCGACGCCGCCGTCTATCTCGGCATCTGCGACAAGATCGTGCCCGGCCTGATGATCGGGGCGCTGACCTTCGGGCACCTGCCGGCTGTCTTTGTGCCCGCAGGTCCGATGCCCACCGGCATTTCCAACGACGAGAAGGCCAAGGTCCGCCAGCTCTACGCCGAGGGCAAGGTCGGCCGCGCCGAACTGCTCGAGTCCGAAGCCAAGTCCTATCACTCGCCTGGCACCTGTACCTTCTACGGCACCGCCAATTCCAACCAGATGCTCATGGAAATCATGGGCCTGCATTTGCCGGGCGCCAGCTTCGTCAATCCCGGTACGCCGCTGCGCGACGCGCTGACCCGCGAGGCCACCAAGCGGGCGCTGTCGCTCACGGCCGAGGGCAACGACTACACCCCGATCGGCCATATCGTGGATGAAAAGGCCATCACCAATGGCCTCGTCGGCCTGCTGGCCACCGGCGGTTCGACCAATCACACGCTGCACCTCGTCGCCATCGCAGCGGCAGCCGGCCTGCATGTCACCTGGGAGGACATGTCTGAACTCTCCGACGTGGTGCCGCTGCTCGCCCGCGTCTATCCCAACGGCATCGCCGACGTGAACCACTTCCACGCTGCCGGCGGCATGGGCTTCCTGATCCGCGAACTGCTCGACGCCGGTTACCTGCATGACGACGTGAAGACCGTCTGGGGTGGCGGACTCTCCAACTATGCCGTCGAAGCCAAGCTGATCGAGGACAAGCTCACTTTCGAGCCGGCTCCCGCCGAGTCGGGCAATCCCAAGATCCTGGCTCCGGTGTCGGCCGCGTTCTCGCAGAACGGCGGCCTCAAGCTGCTGCGCGGCAATCTCGGCGCCTCGGTCATCAAGGTCTCGGCGGTAAAACCCGAGAACCGCGTCGTCGAAGCCAAGGCTCGCGTCTTCCACTCGCAGGATGGGCTGCAGGCCGCCTTCAAGGCCGGCGAGCTCAATGGCGACGTCATCGCCGTGGTCCGCTTCCAGGGCCCGAAATCGGTCGGCATGCCCGAACTGCACAAGCTCACGCCGCAGCTGGGCATCCTGCAGGACCGCGGCTTCAAGGTGGCGCTCTTGACCGATGGCCGCATGTCCGGCGCCTCCGGCAAGGTCCCTGCCGCTATCCATGTGACGCCCGAGGCCATCGACGGCGGCCCGATATCGAAGATTCGCGACGGCGACCTCATTCGCCTCGACGCCAACGAAGGCACCCTGACCTTCCTGGGCGACGAGCGCGAGTTCCGCTCCCGCACGCCGGCCACCGAGGACCTCCGCAACGAGCATTTCGGCATGGGCCGCGAGCTCTTCGCCGGCTTCCGCGCGCTGGTCGGGACGGCCGACCGGGGTGCGAGCGTGTTTGCTTAGCGGCTGCTTAGCGGCTGCGCCCCCTCCACCAGCCTTCGGCTGGTCCCCTCCCCCGCCTTGCGGGTGAGGATCCGCTGGGGCACGATCTCTCCACGATCCTGCCCCGCGTGCGGGGGAGGGGGACCGGCGCCGCCGGTGGAGGGGGGGCGCAAAGCGCACACTGATGCACCGGCCGGGCGTGACCC
>JAEZKB010000073.1 GCA_023415605.1 Pseudomonadota bacterium | reverse complement strand
CACCTGCATGGTGCGCTGGGCGGGCTTCCTGCTTTGGCCCGCTTGACCCGCTCACCGCGCGGGCGTCGAATGCCTGAGGTGAAAGTCCTCTTTTGTCCCGCTCTGATCCGACAGGGCGGGTTTTTCTAGTCGAGCCTGGACAGATGTTCACCTAACCCACTGCTTTCGCTGAGTTTTTGTTCAACGTCTGTTTCGCCGCGGTGACCCCCGCGTGCCGGTTGTGGTATGTAGCTGGCGCGGTAAGTGCAATCGAGGCTGGAAGATGACCTCCGGCCATCGTGCTGCGATTGAGGTGCAGTGTTGCGGCAAACCGCTTCGGCGAGCCAGACTGATACATGATCCTGCCGGGAGCGGGGGAAGGCGTAGGCTCTTCCGAGGTATCCGGAACCGCCGCTGCGGCGAACGTCTCCGGGACATCGTATACGGCTGGTGTACGGGACCCCAGCATAATCCTGCTTTGTTCCTTCACCGTTCTGCACGAAATAGCTGGGACGCGGGTTGTGTGAAAAACCCACAGGCAACCAAAGGCCCTTGCCGATCCGGGCGATTGCCCCTATCAGGACGGCGACGGAGAGGTGGCCGAGTGGTCGAAGGCACGCCCCTGCTAAGGGCGCAGGCTCCTAAAGGGCCTCGTGGGTTCGAATCCCATCCTCTCCGCCACTTCCCAAACAGCTATTTCGTCGTCGTGCGCCGCATGCGCTCGGCGGCGCCGCGAACGCGGTTCCAGAGCGCCATCAGCCGCGCCCGCACGCCTACCAGCTCGCCTGCCGTTTCGGCGTCGGCCATGTCCTGCACGTCCTCGACCATTTCGACCTCGTCGCCGATGGCGGCGGCGACTTGCTCGGCCCGGTGGATGTGCTGTGCATCGAGATAGCCCGTGCGGTCCGCCTGGTCGGCAGCTCGCTCCAGCCGTTCGGAATCCTTCTCCCAACTGGCATAGGAAAGGCCGGTGAGCTGCATTTGCGCTTTGAGGGAATTGTCGTCGTCGCTGGGCTTGGTCATGGTCTTGGCGGAAAAAGGACCCGGCAGGTGAGGGCGCCGCCGGGTCCAGTTCTTCAGGGGTCACTGAAGCGAGGAGATCATCCTCGCTCGTCCAACTTGGGTTTCGGAGAACGGTTCCCGGTCACCTCACGCGTCCCGCTCGCGCTCGATCTCGCGCGCCAGCGCGAAACTCTCGGCGCTCGAGCGGATGCCGGGGCGGGGCGGCTTCATCTGGCCCACGATCCGGGCGAGATCCGAAAAGCCGAGGCGCTCGTCGCGCTCGCTGGCGCGGTTGGCTTCCATCAAAAGCCGGATGGGGAATAGCACCGCTTCGAACTCCGCAAGGGAAAGCTCGCCGCGCCGTTCGGCGTCGTCTCCCGCTGTCTGCTCGGCTCGCCGCAGCATGGCGTCGGTCTCTTCGCCATCGAGTACTCCCTTGGCCTGCAGCGTCGCCAGCAGCTCGGCGAGCACGGCGTAAAGTCCCTGCAGTTGCAGATTGGCGGTATTCATCGTGGGGTCCCTCCGTGTCCTTCCAATAACGGTTGAACCGGCCTGCCGGTTCACAAGACGAAAATTCTGCCAGAACCTGCGAGAAGTACCGGCCCGACGACGCCGATTTCCCTTGTCTCACGCGGAATTGCGTCCTTTCGGAAGGCTGCCGTTAAGGCCCGCTCGCTATTCTGGCCTCATGTCAAAGACGCAAGACGAAGGGAGCGCTGAGACCATCAGCGCTGAAATCTTCCGTTTCGACCAGTCCGATGCGCTGCTGCGCAAGGTCATGGAAAGCGCTGCCGTCGGCATGACCCTGGTGGGCGCCGATGGCCGCATGATCTACGCCAACCGCGCCTACGAGGCGATGCTGGGCTACGGCCCCGGTGAGTGTCTCGGCCGCACCGCCGAAGAAATGATCGCCGCCGACGACCGCCAGCTGGTGATGCTCCGCTTCGCCCAATTGATGCGGGGTGAGATCGAGGAGATCCGCGTCGAGACCCGGCTGCAGCACGCCGACGGTCATCCACTCTGGACCAGTGCATCCGCTTCGGTGCTTCGCAGCGAAGTCACCGGCCAGCCGCTCTATGCCATCGTCCAGGTCCTCAACATCGAGGCGCAGAAGCGCGCCGAAGCCGCACTGGCCTATGGCGAGGCGCGCTGGAACTCGGCCCTCGACGCGGCCGGGCAGGGCGTCTGGGATCACGATGCCCGCACCGACACGGTCTATTATTCGCGCACCTGGAAGACCATGCGCGGCTTCCACCCCGATGCGGTCATCGACTCGAGCCGCGAAAACTGGCTCTCGCGCCTCCACCCCGATGACGTCGAGCGCATCAGCCAGACCGTGCACGAGCAATCGAGGGGTGCCCTCGACACGCTCGAATATCGCGAGCGCCATCAGGACGGGCACTACATCTGGGTGCTCTCCCGTGGCCGCCCCATCGAGTGGGACGAGAACGGTAAGGCGCTGCGTACCGTCGGCACCGATACCGACATCACCCGCCTGAAGATCGCCGAGGCCGAGCTCGCCGCCGAGCGCGAGCGTCTACGCGTGACGCTGGAATCGATCGGGGACGGCGTCATCTCCATCGATAGTCGCAGCCGCATCACCTTCATGAACCAGACCGCCGAGGAAATGACCGGCTGGACGCTTGCCGAGGCCAATGGCCGTCGGCTCGAGCAGGTCTTCTCCATCGTCGAAGAATCCACCGGCCGCATCGCCACGAGCCCCGTCGCCCGCTGCCTCGAAGAGGGCCTGGTGACCCGTCTCGATGGCGACGTGGTGCTCATCGGCCGTCATGCCGAGCGGCGTGACGTGCAGAGTTCGGCGTCGCCACTCCGCACTGCCGACGGCACCATCACCGGCGCTGTGCTGGTGTTCCAGGACGTCAGCGCCAGCCGTGCGCTGCAAAAGCAGTTGGCCCACTCGGCCACCCACGATCCGCTGACCGGACTGCCCAATCGCCTCGCCTTCGAACGCGCGCTGATCGCCGTCACTGACCAGGCGCGCCGCGAGTTGCGCACGCACGCGCTCTGCTTCATCGATCTCGATCGCTTCAAGCCGGTCAATGACACGGCCGGCCACGCCGCCGGCGATGCGCTGCTCTGTCAGGTCGCCGAAATCATCAAGGCCATCTGTCGCCGCCAGGACTTCTCCGCCCGCATCGGCGGCGACGAGTTTGCCATCCTGCTCGCCGATTGCACGGCCCAGGGCGCCAAGCGCGTGGCGCAAAAACTCACCGACGCCGTTGCCGCCCTCGAATTCCGCTGGGACGACAAGACCTACCGCATCGGCGCCAGCATCGGCATCACCTCGATCTCGCCCCGTGCCGCCGCACCGGCCGAACTGATGAGCGAAGCCGATTCCGCCTGCTACGCCGCCAAAGCCGCTGGCCGCGGCCGCGTCGCCATCTACGGCAGCTAGGCGAAGGCTGAGGCCAGGATCATCCCGGCGAAGCCTCCCAGCGCCACTGCCGCGACCTTCTGGATCAACCCCTGGTGCTTGCCGCGCGACGCTGCCCCCAACGCCGCGCCCAGCAGTACCCAAGCCCCGCCGCAGCCCAGCACGCATAGAGCGAAACCCGCGAAATACGCCCAAAGCGCCGGATGCGTCAGCGGGATCACCGTCAGCGCGAAGATGAAGGCCTTCGGGTTGAGCAGTGTCACGATCAGCACCATACGAAAATCGACTGCTACCGTCGCCGTGATCATGCTCGGTCGCAGCCAGAGCCGCAGCGCGAGCCAAGCCACATAAATCGCTACCGTGACCTTGAGGAGGGTGCCCACCACCGGCCACGCCGCAATCACCGGCGATAGCACCACCCGCACCAGAAGGATGGTGACGAGATACCCAAGCAACGCCGCGCCCAGCAGTGGCAGCGACCTGCCGACACCGGTGGTCGCGCCGCTGGTCGCCAGCAAGACATTGGTAGGTCCGGGCGCCGCCAGAATCGTCAGCACCGCGAGAAGGAAGAGCAGGGGGTCGGTCATGGCGTCGGCAATTGGAAAAACCAGCGCAGCATCAATGAAAGAATCCGCTCTGGTGCGCCGTGACCCAGATCAAGCCAGCCTGTAGATGCGCTCGGCGTTGCGGAACAGCAGCTTTTCCTGCTCGGTCTCGCTGCAATCCTTGATGATTTCGCGCGTCGCCTCGACCCAGCGCGTCAGGTCGGCGAAGAGCGTCACCACCGGGTGATCGCTGCCCCAGACCACGCGGTCCCAGCCGAACTGGTCGATGATGTATTCGACATAGGGCCGCAGCTGGTCGACGGTCCAGTTGCCCTTGACGTTGGCGAGAATGCCCGAGACCTTGCACACCACGTTCGGGTTCGCCGCAATCGCTGCGATCGGCCGGGCCCAGTTGTCCCATTCGCCCTCGCCGATTTTTGGGTTGCCGCAATGGTCGAGGATGAACTGCACTTCGGGTGCCGCCGTGACCAGCTTATATGCAGTGTCCAACTCGTGGCTCTTCACGCAGATATCGAAGTTGAGCCCATAAGCCGGCAGGCGTTTGATGTTCTCGATAAAGAGCGGCGTCTGCGACAGCCCCGCCGGCTGCCCCTGCAGCAGGCGGCGGATGCCGACCACCTTGCCGATGGCGGTGAGCTTGTCGAGATAGGTGGGGAAGTCCCTGCTCTCCGGCCGACCGTTGGCGATGGCCGCGACCACCTGCGGATGCACGTTGAGCGCGAATTCGCTC
Source organism: Pseudomonadota bacterium (assembly GCA_023415605.1). Classification (GTDB taxonomy): domain Bacteria; phylum Pseudomonadota; class Alphaproteobacteria; order Rhizobiales; family Devosiaceae; genus Devosia_A. The sequence continues at coordinate 15,347 of JAEZKB010000073.1, read as the reverse complement.
TCGGTGATCATCTCCTGTTCCAGCACGTCTACTTCCATGTGGATCGCCGCCTCGATGCCCAGCTCGTTCGCTTCCACCTCGGCCCAGTAGGCCTCCACCGTCCACGGTCGGTTGAGTTCGACCGAACCCTTGATCCATTCATAGGTGAAGGTCTCGGGGTAGATGAGGTGCAAGTGGGTGTCGACGATGCGCATGGATGGTCCCTGTGGCTAGGCATTTGGGCGTAACATGTCAGGTTGGCCTTGTCCAAGCCCGCTCCGGGCGCTAGGACAACCCCGCTTTTCGGAGGACATTCCATGGCCGACTTGACCGGCAAAATCACGCTCATCACTGCCGCCGCACAGGGCATCGGCCGCGCATCCGTCGAGGCTTTCGCCCGCGCCGGCGCCAAGGTCATCGCCACCGACATCAACGCCGAAAAGCTCAAGGAACTCGACGGCACGCCCAACGTCACCACGCGCGTCCTCGATGTCCTCTCGACCGAAGAGGTCAACAAGGCCGTCGCCGAAATTGGACGCATCGACATTCTCTTCAACTGCGCCGGCGTCGTCCATTCCGGCACCGTGCTCGAAATGCCCGACAAGGATCTCGAATTCGCCTTCGACCTCAACGTCTGGGCCCAAATCCGCGCCATCAAGGCCATCCTGCCGCAGATGCTGGAGCGCCGCGATGGCTGCATCATCAACATGTCGACCGTCGCGAGCTCATGGACCGCGGTCCCCAACCGCGCCGCCTATTCGATCTCCAAGGCCGCCGTCATCGGCCTCACCAAGTCGATGGCCGCCGACTACACCGACAAGGGCATCCGCGTGAACGCCATTGCCCCCGGCACGGTGGAGTCGCCGTCACTGCACGAGCGCTGGAAGGCAACCGGCGATTTCGAAGCCGCCAAGAAAGCCTTCATCGCCCGCCAGCCGATCGGCCGCATCGGCCAGCCCGAAGAGATCGCCGACCTTGCCGTCTATCTCGCCGGCGCCACCTACACCACCGGCCAGGTCCATGCCATTGACGGTGGCTGGACGGCATAGAACAAGGGAACTCTCCCTCTGTTTATCCCTTGAGGTGAGGCAACCTTAATCGCAGCCGTCGGATAGGGGAGTCACAGTGTAGCCCCTTCCGGCAGGTAAAGTGCTCCATGGCCGTCGCCTTCACCAAGGAAGAGAGCTCAGAGACCGCGTCGGAGACCCAGCTCCCCGACCGGCCGATTTCGGCTGAACCCAACCTCGTCACCGCAACCGGCCTCGCCGCGCTGCAGGCCGCGCTGGAATCGGCACGCGAGGCCTACGAAGCCGCGCAGACCATCGAGGACGTCAACGAACGCCGCCGTGCCTCTGCAATCCCGGTCCGCGACCTGCGCTATTTCTCCGAGCGCGTCCGCACCGCCCAACTGATCCCGCCGCCGGGGTCCAAAGACGTCGTCGCCTTCGGCTCTACCGTCACCTTCTTGCGCGAGGACGACACCGAGCGCACCTACCGCATCGTCGGCGAGGACGAAGCCGATCCTAAGGCCGGCAGCATCTCCTGGACTGCCCCTGTCGCCCGCGCCCTCATCGGCAAATCCGTCGGCGACGAAGTGACCCTCGGCGACCAGACGCTCGAGATCACCGGCATCGCCTGAACGGCAAACAAAAGCCCGGCCATTGCGGACCGGGCTGTTCTCACGCTGTGTCAGAAGACTCAGGCCTTGACAGCCTTGTCGGTGCCCAACCACCAGTGGGCGAGAAGGCCAACTCCCCAGCTCAGCGCCACCCAGGTCACCCACGGGTAGCCGCCAACGAAGTGGTTGACGACGAGCAGCGCCGCCAGGGTAAGAGCGAAAGTCGCCGCATGGATCCGGAAGCCGAGCTTGCCGTCGCATCGTGCAGTCTTGGTCATGATCATCTCCCATTGGGGTGAAGTGGTTCGCTGCGAACGCCGTCAGCCTCATGCCGCCGGCGTTCCGGTTGCGGCACTTACTGCGCGGCAGCCTCGATCACCTTGGCGACGTCCTCGGCCTTCGACACGAGGCCGGAATGGCTGGCGTCGATTTCGCTAACCGTGGCGTTGATGCGGCCGGCAAAGAAGCGCTGTGCATCGGCCGGGATCATCAGGTCCTGAGTGGTGACGACGTAGAAGTTCGACTTGTCGTGCCAGGCGGCGACGTCGGCTACGGCGTCGAAGTTGGCGGGGTTCGAGGGGAGCTGGTCGGCGGCCATCGCCTCGGCTTCGGCCAGCGGTACGTCGCCGGCAAACACCTTCGGGAACGTCGCGGGGTCAAGGATCAGGCCGCCCTGGTCCGTTGGACGGATGGTCTTGACGCCTTCGCTGGGCTCACCGCCTTCGAGCAGCTTGGTCAGTGACTCGCCCTTGTCCGGCGCAAAGGCCGAGACATAGACCAGCGCCTTCACCTTCTCGTCGTCGCCGGCCTCGCCGATCACCACGCCGCCCCACGAATGGCCGACCAGCACGGTGGGACCGTCCTGCGCGTCGATCGCGGCCTGCGTCGCTGCGACGTCGTCGGCGAGCGAGGTCAGCGGGTTGGCTACCTGGGTGACGTGGTAGCCCTTGGCCGAGAGGATCGCGGCCACCTTGTCCCAGCTGGATTCATCGGCGAAGGCGCCGTGCACCAGCACGATGTTCTTGGCCGGCTCTTGGGCAATGGCGGGGGCAGCGGTGAGCGTTGCGGCACTCAGCAGCAGGGCGGAAATCAGGGTCTTCATTTTGTCTTCTCCATCTTTTAGGGCGAGCTTGGACGATCGGCAAAGTGATTGCCGTTGCCATTGGGGCCCGCGGGTTGCGATTTGGGTCTTGCGCTCCGGCCGAGGATTGTTGAAGTGTCTCGCCGTCGACGGGGAGTGATGTAGCGCTGCCAGCCATGCCAGACCATGATCGCACCTCCAGACCTCTTGCTCTGGAATCCGAACACAGCCCCGACGTCGCTTTTCCGATGATGGCGTCCCGCGTCGACCTGCTTTCGCAGGTCCTGACGCTCATCAGGCTGCGGGGCGAACTGATCGTCTCGGCCGACCTGACTGCGCCTTGGGCACTGCGCTTCGAACCCGGCCCGGCTTGGTTTCACCTCATCTCCGAGGGCGAGATGCAGGTGACGGCCGGTGATGGGCGCGTTGTCCAGGCCGCGGCCGGCGATCTCCTCGTCCTGTCGCAGGGCAGGGGGCATGTCATCGGCACCGCCGGCGCGACGCCGGTTGCGGCGCGCGACGTGCTCGCACTGGCGCAGGATCAGGGTCTCGCCCTTACCCTGGGGGGCGGCGGTGCGCCCGCCCGCATGGTCACCGGTGCCTTCCGCTTCGAGGGCGACAACATGCCCTCGATGCTCGCAGTATTGCCCTCGATCATCCACATCCCACGCGCCCTGCGCAGCGACGATGGCGGCCTGCTCGAGGGCTTGGCGCAGTTCCTTGTGGCCGAAGCCCATGCACCCAATCCCGGCGCCGCACTGATGATCTCGCGCCTCATCGACGTGCTGGTGATCCGCGCTATGCGGCTCTGGGTCGCTACGGCGCCGCCCGAAAACCGCGGCTGGCTCGGCGCCCTGGCCGATGCCCGCATCAGCCGCGCGCTTAAGGCCATCCACGACGAGCCGTTCCGCCACCGCAGCGTCGCCGAACTCGCCGGCATCGCCGGCATGTCGCGCTCGAACTTCGCCGATCGCTTCGCCAACCTGATCGGCGCTGCCCCGCTGCACTATCAGACGCGCTGGAAACTGTTGCTCGCCAACGAGATGCTGGCCCGTCCCGATACCCGCGTCAGCGACGTCGCCCGCCGCGTCGGCTACGATTCTGATGCCGCCTTCAGCCGCGCCTTCAAGGCTCAGTTCGGCATGCCCCCCGCTCAGGCCAGACGCGTCGCAGAGTGAGCCGCAAACGAAAGCGGCGGCCCCAAGGGACCGCCGCGATGGCTATTGCCACAGCACTCAGTGCCGGGAGTAGTAGCCGCCCTGACCATTCCCGGTCTGGTTGTCGGCACTGCTGTCGGTGCCGAACTGGCCGATCTTGTCCTTCACGTCCTCGTAGGCTTCGCCGGCCTTGGCCGCCACCTGCTGGTAGGCGTCACCGACCTGCTCCTTGCCTCTGTCATAGAGGTCGCTGGCGACATGCGCCGCTTCGCGCCGCAGCTTGTCGCCGGCCTCGCCGACCAGCTTGTCCTCTTCACGGGTGTGGGGCAGGGCAGCGCCCAGCGCCGCACCGGCGGCGAACGCGAGTGCACCGGCGATCAGCGGCTGCTGCTCGAACAATGTACCGATCTGCCGCGTGAGGTGGTCGGTCTGCTTCTGCATCTCGCGGCCGAGATCCTGCGCGGTAGACGCCACCTGCTGCGCGCCCTGCACAATGTTCTGCTGCACATCGCTCCAGGTGTGCGAGGCCCAGCCGGTTGCCTCATCCAGCATGTTCCCGGATTCGTCCTGGAACTGCTTGATGCGGTTGCCCGCATCATCGATGAAACCCGAGAAGAACTTGCCGGTGTCGTCGGCAAAGTGCCCGAGCCGGTGGCCTTTCTCGTTCGACTTCGCCTTGTAGCGGCCGCCATCGCCGGTCTCGAACTCGCTCCACCACTGACCGGTCTCGTCGGTCGAGTGGCGCGTGCGCCGGATGCCACTGCCCGAGACGCGGGCATAGGGATAATCCGGCCCGCTGCTCGGCCGCGCCGAGTGGCTCTCATGATGATGTTGCAGCTTCGGACCCTGGCCCGACATCAGCCAGGCAAGGCTGACGCCCAGCATAACTGCCGGCAATGGATTGGCTGCGATGGTCTGGCCGAGATTGCTGGCAAAGTGCGAGCCGCCGTCCTTGGTGTAGGCCAGCGCCTCGTCGATCAGCTGTCCTGGCGACAGCCGCTCCTTGATTTCGCCGATGCGCGCCTCGACGCGATTGCGCTGCGCCTCGACCTCGCGTTCGATTTCAGCCGAACTCTTGTTCTCGTAGGACATCAGAAGCTCTCCTTGACCACCTGTGCGTCCTGGACGACGGAGCGCGTGGTTCTGTTCATGTTGAGTTTATTGGCGCGCATCTCGGCGATGCCCTTGTTGATCAGCATCCAGGCGACGCCGCCGATCACCACCGCAACGGCAAGGGCAGCGATGAAATTGGCAGTCGCCTCGCCCATGCCCATGCTGATCAGCAGCGCGGCAAGACCGGTGACCATCGCCGTCAGGAAGACGCCCGTGGCACCGATCGCCAAGACCCCGCCAATGGCCAGGTTGCGGCTCGCGCCGACCACCTCGTCGATCTTCTCGCCGGCTTCCGCCTTGGCCAGTTCGATCTCCTTGCGGAACAATCCTGAGATGTCAGAGACAAGGTTGCCCAGAAGGTCGGTGATCGGCCGGCTGCCATGTTCCGAATAGGACATCAGAGCCTCCCTTCGCTGGGATAATCTGAGCCGCCGCTCGCGCCATACGACTGCTGCGTCGTGCCGAATTCCGGCGTGCCGTTATAGTCGACGGCACTGCCGGTCTGGTTCTGCGCCGTCCGCTGGTCCTCACGCTTTGCCGACGCCATCAGGAACCGGCTGGCAGCAAAGCCCAGCAACGCGGCGGCACCAATGAAAGCGCCCGGCTGCTTGCGCCCGAAATCCTGCGCCATGGCTAGAATCTGGTCGACATCGTTGTTCTTGACCGTGTCCGAAATTCGCGTGGCGCCATCGGCGATCATTCGCGCATAGGATGCGCTCGACGCATTCTGCGCCTCGAGATCGGTCGCCACGCGTTCCATCGCATCCGCCACGCCGCCGATCTGCCCGGCCAGCAATTCCTTCTGCTCGGATGCCAGCCCCTTGGCCTTTTCAGTCACGTCGGCAATCTGCGCCTTGGCGGCTTCGGCCAGGTCGCCAACCTGCGCCGCGGCTTCCTGCTTGACCTTGTCGAACTCGCTCTTGGCAGTCTCGACCACCGCCTCGGCATCGTGACGAATCGTCTCTTCCGCCTTGGGTGGGATCACGCCACCCGCCTGGCTCTGTCCGGAACTGCTGGGATAATCGGAATTGGGCATTGGGGCCTCCATTGGAACGGCTGGCGGGCAAAACCCCGCTCGATGCCAATCCAACCTTTGGGACTGCACTCAGTTCCGTCCGACTTCTGTCCCCTGTGGGAAGTGCGGGGCGATCAAGATCATCCTGCAGTCCGCCTGTCCCTCCGCTCTCTATTTCCGCTGGTAAATGGTACTTGATTGGTATTAGGTGCGGCTGAGGAGCCTGCGCTCCAGAAGGGTGCCATGTCCGACGTCCAGCACGCCATCTTCGGGTCCGGCGATATCGTCCTGCCGCAGGGCGGGCCGCTCTATCTCCAGCTCAAGCGTTGGATCGAGGATGCGGTTTCGCGCGGCCTCGTCAAATCCGGCGATGCGCTCCCGTCCGAGCGCGACCTAGCGCAGAAGGTCGATGTCTCGCGCGTTACCGTTCGCAAGGCGGTGCAGCAGCTGGTGCGCGACGGTATCCTCGTGCAGCGCCACGGCTCGGGCACCTTCGTGGCGCCACAAACCCATCGCGTGGAGCAATCGCTGTCGCAGCTGACCTCCTTCGCCGAAGACATGGCCCGCCGCGGCATGTCGGTATCCTCGGTCTGGCTGGATCGCGGCCTCTTCCAGCCGTCGCCCGAGGAGACTGTCGCGCTCGGGCTTTCGCCCACCGATCAGGTCGCCCGCGTCGCCCGCCTGCGCATCTCCGACGACACCCCCATTGCCATCGAACGCGCAGCGCTGTCCGCCGCCGTGCTGCCAGATCCCGAAAGGATCGGCACCTCTCTCTATGTGCATCTCGAACGAAGCGGCAATCGCCCGGTCCGGGCCATTCAGCGCATCCGTGCCGCGAACCTCGGGCCAGAGGATGCAAAGCTCCTCGAACTGCCCGCCGGCGCTGCCGCGCTCCATGTCGAGCGTACCTCCTATCTCGCCTCCGGCCGCGTCATCGAGTGGACCCGCTCCACCTATCGCGGCGATACCTATGATTTCGTCGCCGAGCTCCGGCTCGGCCCCCAGCCAATCGAGGGCCGAAAGTGACTGCCAATCCCACCTTCATGCGCCAGGAGATCGAAGAGATCCCCGAGGCCGTTTCCCGCTTCCTCGCCCAGAGTGGAGATACGCTGCGGGAGGGCGGTGCCCTGCTGCGGCAGCGCGATCCCTCGACCGTGGTCACCATCGCCCGAGGCTCGTCCGACCACGCCGCGGCCTTCCTCAAATACGCCATCGAACTCACCGCCGGCGTGCCGGTGGCCTCCATAGGCCCATCGGTCGCCTCCATCTATGGCCAGCATCTGCGATTGAAGCACTGCGCCGCCATCGGCATCTCGCAGTCGGGCAAGAGCCCCGACATCGTCGCCATGGCCGAGGCCGCCCGCCGCGACGGCGCCACCACCTTCGCCATCACCAACACGCCGAACTCGCCGCTTGCCGCGACCTCCGACATCACCATCGATCTGAAGTCCGGCGAGGAAAAATCCGTCGCAGCCACCAAGACCTTCGTGGCCTCTGTGGTCGCCGGTCTCGGCCTCGTTGCCCACTGGCAGCAGGACACCACCTTGATCGCCGCGCTCGACGCCTTGCCGCAGCTCTTCCGCGAGGCCATCGCCTGCGACTGGTCGCCGCTGCTCGGTGCGCTCGATCAGCACCAGTCGCTCTATGTCCTCGGCCGCGGCCCGGCCTTCGCCATCGCCAATGAGGCGGCGCTCAAGTTCAAGGAAACCTGCGGCATCCACGCCGAGTCCTACAGCGCTGCCGAAGTGCTGCATGGCCCGGCCCGCATCGTGGAGCGCCACTTCCCGGTGCTCGCGCTCGCCGCCCGAGACGCCGCCGAAGCATCGGTCTCCGAAGTCGCCGAACGGCTCGCGGGGCAGGGTGCCCGCGTGTTCATCACCTCGGTCAATGCCATTAACGCCGAGCGGCTGCCTTTCGCCGCCTCCGGCAATCCGATCACCGACGCGCTGGCGCTCATTGTCTCCTTCTACGGCTTCGTCGAAGCACTCTCACGCCGCCGCGGTTTCGATCCCGACCGCCCCCCGCATCTCAAGAAGGTCACCGAGACCGTCTGATTTCGTGATCCTCCTCGCAAGAGCGGGGAAGGGGGACCAGCCGCAGGCTGGTGGCGGGCGCTCAACGCTGTGAGGACCAAATGACTAAACAGGCTTACATCGCCGACAAAATCTTCGATGGCTTCGAGTGGCACGAGCGCTCGGCGCTCGTCGTCGCCGATGGCCGCGTCGAGGGCCTCATCGCGGCCGATTCGCCTACCGATGCCGAGCGCGTGCCGGTCGATGGTATGATCGTGCCCGGCTTCATCGATCTGCAGGTCAATGGCGGTGGCGGTGCGCTGCTCAACGCCACCCCGACGCTCGAGGCCATCCGCACCATCTGCTCGGCCTTCGCCCAGTTTGGCACCACCGCCTGCCTGCCCACGCTGATCACCGACACGCCCGACGCCCAGACCCTTGCCATCGCCGCCGGGGTTCAGGCCAAGACGGAAGTGCCGGGCTTTCTTGGTCTCCATCTCGAAGGCCCGCATCTGAGCGTTGCCCGCAAGGGCGCGCATGACCCGAACCTGATCCGGCCGATGCTCGAGAGCGACATCGAGCGGCTGCTCCACGCCAAGACCGAGCTGCCCAACTTGCTCGTCACCGTGGCCGCCGAAACCGTTCCGCCCGAGCAGATCGCGCGCCTGACCGAGGCCGGTATCATCGTCTCCATCGGCCACTCGGAATCCACCTATGCCCAGGTGAAAGCCGCGGCCGATGCTGGCGCCTCCATGGTCACCCACCTCTTCAACGCCCAAAGCCAGATCGGCAACCGCGAGCCCGGCGTCGTCGGCGCCGCTCTCGACATCGGCGCGCTGTCGGCCGGCCTCATCGCCGACGGCATCCACGTTCACCCGACATCGATTGGCATCGCGCTGCGCGCCAAGCAGGGCCCCGGCAAGATTTTCATCGTGACCGACGCCATGTCGCCTACCGGCACCGACATGCCCACCTTCGAGCTCACCGGCCAGACCGTCTACCGCAAGAACGGCGCCCTCCGCCTCGCCGATGGCACCCTCGCCGGCGCCGACCTCACCATGATCGGCGCGGTGCATTATCTCGTCACCCAAGTCCGCGTTGCGCTCGACGAAGCCCTCCGCATGGCCGCCCTCTATCCGGCCGAGGCGATGGGTATCCAAGCCGAGTATGGCCACCTCCGGCGCGGCGCTCGTGGCGATTTCACCGTCATCTCCGCCGATGCCAGTTCCGTGCGCCAGACTTTCAGCTTTGGCCGTCAGATTTTCACGATCTGAGTAGCAGCCCACATCAAGACTATTTGTGACTTTTCGCAGGTTTGCCGGCGCACTATGGTCCGCCCGTTCTAGGGGAGTCTCGCATGAAGATCGGCGTTCTCGGCACCGGCATGGTGGGTCAGACGCTCGGGGCAAAGCTCGTCGCCATGGGCCACGATGTCATGATGGGCGGTCGCTCCGCCGACAATGAGAAGGTCCGCGCCTTCGTGGCAAAAACTGGCGGAAAGCCCGGCAATTTTGCCGATGCCGCCGCCTTCGGCGATCTCGTCATCCACTGTACCCGCGGCGACACCGCCATCGAGGTTTTGCGTCAGGCCGGCGCCGAGAACCTCAAGGGCAAGGCGCTCATCGACATCAGCAATCCGCTCGATTTCTCAAAGGGCTTCCCGCCCTCGTTGTCGATCTCGAACACCGATTCCCTGGGCGAACTGATCCAGCGCACGCTGCCCGACACCCATGTAGTCAAGACTCTCAACACGGTGACCGCCGCGGTGATGGTCAATCCGGCCATGATCCACGGCAGCCACACCGTTTTCGTCTCGGGCAACGATAAGCCCGCCAAGGGCAAGGTCATGGACCTTCTTCGCGCCATGGGCTGGCATGCGATCATTGACCTGGGCGACATCACCTCCGCCCGCGCCACCGAACAGATGCTCCCCCTTTGGACCCGCCTCTACAGCGTCCTCGGCACCGGCGAATTCAACTTCGCCATCCTGCGTAAGTAGCGTCCCCTCGGGCTGCATTAGCGAGTGACGGATGGGTCCAGCTCGACATCGGGCACACAAGCCGCGCTCCCTATCGCAGCGTCCTCAGCCACCTGGTATGCCGGCTCCGACACCGCAGATGCCTTCTCCTTGGTGACCCACGCCTTGCTGCGTTGCTCGCGCACCGTCACCGTGATGCGACCCTGATCGATATCGATGATGTTGTAGGCGTTCGCGTCGCCACGAAGCCGAGTCGAAATCGTCGAGGATGCCTGCGCCACGAGGATCGGCGCGTTCGCGGATGCACGAAGCCCTTTGGGCGCCGCTTCCTTGACCGCGCCTGGACCGGCATGCTGCCGCACGTAGGACAGGTGGAAGTGTCCAGACAGCACCAGGCGCACGCCAAGTCTCGAGAACGTTTCCAGAGCCTCGTCCGCCCGCCGCACCAGACGCATGGGCTTGAGTACCTCGCCCTCAGGTTGCATCAGCGGGTGATGCGCCACGACGATGCGCAGCGCCGTGGGTGAGGTGGTCGCAAAGCGTTTCTCGAGCTTCGCCAATTGCTCGCGGCTGAGCGATCCGTGGGCCCAATTCAACTCGGCGCGAAAACGGCGCGAGGTCTTTAGCCCGGCTACGACCACATCTCCTAGGTCCAACGTTGGCTCGAGCTCGGCGGCTATATACTTCCGGTAAAAACCGTAGGGGTCGAAGAACCGCTTCAGCAAGTTGCGCGCCGGCACGTCATGATTGCCCGGCACGGCGAACACGGGGGTCGACAACGTATCGAGAAACGTCCGTGCCGCCTGGAACTCTTCCTCGGTCCCCAACTGGGTAAAATCCCCACTAACGATGACGAGGTCCGGCGCTTGCGACATCAGGTCGGACATCAAGCCGCCAGCCAGCGCCTCGTCGTGATGCCCGAAATGCAAATCCGAGAGATGGCAGATGCGCATCGCCTACACCCCCAGGACTGAATCTGTGGCAGCTTCGGCCGCCTCCTCGACCACCGGTGGCGCCATGACCCGCAAGGCGAGCGGCAACGAGCGGAAGGAGAGGGGGCTTTCCACCAGTTCCACCTCGCCATCGAGCATCACCCGCACGAGGCGATGGCGGGTGCGGATCACCAGCGAGCGCACGTTTTCGTATTCCAGTACCGCATCCGCCTTCCACGTCCCCAGCAACATGCGCAGGCCGAGCCGCAGTGCATCCATGGGGCCAAGGCTGCGAAGCAGGTAGAGGCTCAGCGTACCCTCGTCGAGCCGCGCCCGAGCGAAGATCTTGCCCGGGCCTTCGGCATAGTCATTGTTTGCCACTGCGATCGATTGCACCCGCTCGATATGCGGCTCGCCTTTGCCCGGCGTGATCTCCGCTGCAAAGCGACGCAGTCGTGACAGCCGGTGGAAGAAGTGCATGAGGAAGCCCACCTTGGCCCCAATCTCGTTGCGCCCTCGGATCTGCTCACGCGCCGCCGCGATGCCCGGCACAGCACCAATAACCACCTTGTGCAGAAAGACCCGGCCATTGAGCTCGCCCGCATCGATCCGGCGCGGTATCATCGTCTCATAGGCGGCGAACCATGCATCAAGGTCGAGCGGAAGCGACAGGTCACGAGCGAGAAGGTTCGCAGTCCCCAGAGGTAGAACCGCCAGCGTCTTGCCAGACTGGATGGCGACCTCCGCCAACGCCGTGGCTGTTCCGTCGCCGCCGGCCGCAACCAGTATCGGTGCCGCGCTCTCCCGTGCCGTCTGCAGCCTGTCGGCGAAGGGACGGCTAGGATCTGCGTCGAGGCTGACCGTGTGGCCAAGCGCCCTGAAGCGCTCGACAAGTTGCTCTGGTCGCACACTGTCGCTGGCGGCCGTACCCGAGCTTGAATTGAAGACGATGTGGTGAGAAGTCTGCAGCACGATGACGCCTTTCGTGCGCGACTAACGACGAAGCGGCGATTTGGTTCGGCTTTCGGCGAACCGCGCGACATGCTCGTGCGTTGTCTGCCGCCCACGGAGACGCCTGAATGGCAACAGCTACCCCGACCAATCCCCGCCGCTTCCCCTACGTCATCGCCGGTTTCGCTGCCTTACTTCTTTGGGCCTTTGGCATGGTCGCCGATGAAGTGATTGAGGGCGAAACCGTCGCATTCGATACGGCAGTGACATCGTTCTTCCGCGATGGGGGCGACATGAACGACCCCTGGGGCCCAACCTGGCTCGAAGAAGCCATGCGCGACATCACCGCCATGGGCAGCTTCACCATCCTCGGTTTCGTACTTATCGTCGTCGTCGCCTTCCTGGCTCTGTCTGGCAAGGGGCGCAGTGCCGTCTTCGTCACCTTCGCAGTGATCGGCGGCACTATCGTTTCGACTGGGCTCAAAATGCTGTTCGACCGCCCCCGGCCCGATGTCGAAGCCGCGACTCGCGTCTTCACCGCCAGCTTCCCTAGCGGCCACGCTACCGTCTCGGCTGTGGTCTACCTGACATTGGGGCTGCTGCTTGCAGAGGCCACGACCAATCGTGGCCTCAAGGTCTACTTTGTCGGCCTCGGCGTCTTCATGACATTCGCCGTCGGCCTATCGCGCATCTATATCGGCGTCCACTACCCGACTGACGTGATCGCTGGCTGGTCCATTGGAGCGGCCTGGTCCTTGATCTGCTGGACCGGCTACTCTCTCTTCTTCGGCCACGACCGGGGAGCGAAGAGCGCTTAACCCCTCCCGATATAGGGCATGGTCGTCGCCATCACCGTCATGAACTGCACGTTCGCCTCTAGCGGCAGCTGCGCCATATAGGTGATCGCATCGACCACGTGCTTCACGTCGAAGGTCGGCTCTGGCAGCATCGTACCGTTGGCCTGCAGCGATCCCGTCGTCATGTTGGAAGTCATGTCGGTCGCGGTGTTGCCGATGTCGATCTGTCCGCAGGCGATGTTGAAGGCACGGCCGTCCAGCGAGATCGCCTTGGTGAGACCGGTGATGGCATGCTTGGTCGCCGTGTAGGCGGCCGCCCCCGGCCGCGGCACATAGGCAGAGATCGAGCCATTGTTGATGATGCGTCCGCCCTGTGGATGCTGGTCACGCATCACCCGGAAAGCCTCGCGCGCGACGTAGAAGGCGCCATTGAGATTGACGTCCACCATGTTCTGCCACGTCGCGACATCGACGTCGCCGAACGTCGCCTGCGGCGCAAATCGGCCGGCATTGTTGAAGACCACATCGACCCGGCCGAGCTTGGCGACGAGGTCGGCAAAGAATCGGTGCACGGCGGCATGATCGCTGACGTCGCAGGTGGCGCTGTAGGCGGCTCCGGCTGCCTTGGCGGTTTCGTCGAGTTCGGCCTGGCGCCGGCCTAGGATCGCTACCTGGAAGCCGGCTTTGGCGAGGCCGATGGCGCTTGCCCGCCCGATCCCCGAACTTGCACCCGTGATGACGGCGACTTTTGCTTCCGACATGAATCCCTCGCTTGCAGATGGCGGCGCACATGGCCACGGCGGAGCCGATATTGCAATTGCGGTGAAACCTCGGCGCCACTAGACATTTGTCGAGTTTTCGACGCGGCGGGGCGACAGTCAGACCGATGAGCAAGATCGATGAGCTGATGCGTCAGGGCCTGCAGTTCCACCAGGCCGGCCGGCTGCCCGAGGCACAGGCGCTCTATGAAAAGGTCCTGGACAAACAACCCAGCCACGCTGCCGCCAACCACCTGATGGGTGTGGCCTTGCTACAGCGCGGCGATGCCGCCGGCGCCGTTACCCGCCTCAAGCGCGCCGTCCACGTCCGTGGCAACGATCCAGAATATCTCGGCAATCTCGGCACCGCGCTGAACGCCGCCGGCCGCCCGGCTGAGGCCGTCGAGGTTTTCAATAAGGCGCTGAAGCTGCAGCCGGCCAATGCCGGTATCCTCAACAATCGGGGCATGGCCCTGCGCGCCGTCCACCGCCATGACGAGGGCATCGCCAGCCACCGTGCCGCCTGCCTGGCGCGGCCTGATGAACCAACGTTCCACAGCAACCTTGGCAAGGCCCTTTCCGAGATGGGCGACTGGCGCGGCGCCGAGACTGCCTATCGCCGCGCCCTCGAACTCGCCGGTAACTTCCCCAACGCCCTCACCGGTCTCACCAACACGCTCCTTGCCCAGCAGCGAAAAGATGAGGCCGTCGCCACAGCCGCCGATTTCGCCGATCGATTCCCGCAGGAGCCGGAATACAACCGCGCCCTCGGCATTGCCCACTGGACCTCGGGCAACCCATCGGCGGCTGCCGCCGCCTACCGCGCAGCTCTGGCGGCGGATCCGAGGGACGTCGAATCTCATCGCATGCTCGGCTCGATTGTCGTTCGCTCTTCGGAAGATGCCGAAGTCCGCGCCGTGGAATCGCTTCTCGCCGAGCCAGCTCTTCCTGACGATCGGCGCGCCCAGCTCGAATTCACCCTCGGCACCGCCTTCCACGATATCGGCGACGAGGGCAGGGCGTCCCAACATTTTGCCCGCGGCAACGCCCTCATCCGCAAACTACGCCCCTTCAGCATCGAAAAGGCGCTCGCCGAACTCTCGGACCTGCAGCGCCAGTTCGCCGACGTCGAAGTCCCGCCCTTGGAATCGCCCACCGGCCCGATCTTCATCGTCGGCCTGCCGCGTTCAGGAAAGACGACTCTCGAAGGAATGCTTGCCCGCCATCCCGCTTTCTTCCCCGCAGGCGAACTTCAGGTCGTCGGAAACCTGTCAGGTGGCGTTCATCAACATGGCAAAGAGGCGGCAAAAGCCCTCGGCGACCGCTATCTCGCCATGGCCAAAGCCCTCGCTCCTGGCCTGCGAATCCTCGATACCCAGCCGGAAAACTTCAGGTTCGTCGGGATCTTGCGGCAGGCAATTCCCTCCGCCCGCATCCTCCACGTCACCCGCGACCCAGACGCCCACGCCCGCGCTCTCCCGCGCAAACTCTACCTCCAGTCCGGCAACGACTACACCAACGACCCCGCCGATCTGTCCGCCTACCTCGCCGCTTACCACGAGCTTATGTCCTTCTGGCGCCAGCGGTTTCCAGATTATGTTTTGGACGTGAATGTGACCGCTGGCTCTGTGGATATGCTGACCGTCCTCCAATTCCTCGGCGTTCCCTGGGACCCCGCGACAGCAGCTCCGTATGCTTCCGAACCCCGCGTTCCGGCCGGATCTTAACGTCCGCTACACCTTTCCTAACGGTTCGTTTCCAAACCTGTGCTGAATCTGCAACATCCCCATTGCAACCACATTGCTGCCACCTCTTTTGGGCGTTCCCTCAGTTGCGTCCCCGCCCGGCATGCGTATGGTTGGTCTTGCGAATCCATGCATGGGATCGTTTGTCGGTCGCAACGCGACGACAACACACACAGCTAAGTGTGGTCGCGTTTCGGCAAACCGCCAGGCA
>JAEZKB010000007.1 GCA_023415605.1 Pseudomonadota bacterium | reverse complement strand
GTGCCCAAGAGCATCATCGAGAAGGATATGATCAAGTACATGAACGAGGACCCGGAGTACCTGACCAAGTTCAAGATCCGGATCTTCGACGGCAAGGGCAACGAGATCCAGCCCTACGAGATCGATTGGTCGACCAAGGAGGCCGTCAAGTACACCTTCCGGCAGGATCCGGGCGGTGAGAACTCGATGGGGCACTGCAAGATCGACTTCCACAACAAGCACGACGTCTACATGCACGACACGCCGCAGAAGGCGCTGTTCGGCGAGAATGCCCGCTTCCACTCCTCTGGCTGCATGCGCTGCGAGAACATCGAGGAGCTGGTGGCTTGGCTGCTCCGCGACAATGGTGGCGGCTGGACGCCGCAGACCGTCATGGATGCCTGGACGCAGGGCATGCGCGAAGACATCAAGCTCGACGTGCAGGTGCCGATCCACACCACCTATATTACGGCATGGGCCAACCGTCAGGGTTCGGTGAGCTTCCGCGACGATGTCTACAACTACGACGCGCAGGGCACCGTGACCTTCACCGACGCCTGATGCCATGACCGGGAGTGGGGGCTCTTCCGGCGAGGTCTTTTTCGAGTTCACCCAGCTGGGGGCTCAAATGCGCGTGGCCGCAATCGATGCGGCCACGGCAACGGAAGTGTTCGTTATCACGCCCCTCAGCGCCACCAAGCAGCAGATGCAGACCCTGGCTCTCGCCAAGTTGCGTCGCAAGCTCGAGGGCAAGGCAGCGGACGCTGAACCGCCTTCGCCGCCTGCGCCCCGGGGCAAGTTCGCCTAGAGCGTCGACTTACAGCCGGCAGGCCTTCCGCACGCCGCCGAAGGTCAGGTAGGTGCCGGTCACCGAATCGTAGGACCGGTAGCGCGCCGCACAGCGATCGTGGCGATCCGCGCTCACCCCGAACCCGCCGCTCCACCGCCACGGTCCGACCCGCACGCTGTCGCGGCCGGAAAGGTGTCGCGAACCCACCGAACGGTCATGGTGGTAGGAGAAGAACGGGGACGAGAAGCCCCAGTCCCACGACGCGGCCGTCGCCGGCGCCGCAATCGAGATCGAAGTCAGGAACGTCGCGGCCGCAGCCAGCGCAATAGCGGTCTTCTTCATCATTGTTTCCCTTCTGGTGACATCGCTCCGGCGATGAACGGCAAACCCCCACCGCCGGTTGCAGTAAGCGGAAGACTGCGCCATAATCTGCCCGTTCGCGCGACTGGCGAGAAGAGATGGGCAACCATCGGGGAACGCGAACCACAGTGAGCCGCTCGCCTGGGCACCCATACGCAACCACGGGAGCCCTGATGATTCAGATGTCATCCTCCAATCTGCCTTGGAATCGTGCCGTGCGGCATGATAACGCCACCCTCACGTCAACACGTCCGCATACCTGCGAGGTCATCGTCCCATGAGTGCTGCAACTGCCTCCTCGCTCTTCCCGCGCTTCTTCTCGAACACGCTGGCCGACACCGATCCGGAGATCGCCGAAGCGATCAATCTCGAGCTCGGCCGCCAGCAGCATGAAATCGAGCTGATCGCGTCGGAAAACATCGTGTCGCGCGCCGTTCTCGAGGCGCAGGGCTCGATCATGACCAACAAGTACGCGGAAGGTTACCCCGGCAAGCGCTACTATGGCGGCTGCCAGTATGTGGATATCGCCGAGACCCTCGCCATCGAGCGCGCCAAGCAGCTCTTCGGCGCCAACTTTGCCAATGTCCAGCCCAACTCCGGCTCGCAGATGAACCAGGCCGTGTTCCTGGCTTTGCTGCAGCCCGGCGACACCTTCATGGGTCTGGACCTCAACTCGGGCGGCCACCTCACCCACGGCTCGCCGGTCAACATGTCCGGCAAGTGGTTCAAGGTTGTCTCCTACGGCGTTCGCCGCGACGATCACCTCCTCGATATGGACGACGTCGCCGCCAAGGCCCGCGAGCACAAGCCGAAACTGATCGTCGCCGGCGGCACGGCTTATTCCCGCGTTTGGGACTGGAAGCGCTTCCGCGAGATCGCCGACGAAATCGGCGCCTACCTCATGGTCGACATGGCGCATATCGCCGGCCTCGTCGCCGGTGGCGTGCATCCCTCGCCGATCCCGCATGCCCATGTGGTGACCACTACCACGCACAAGTCGCTGCGTGGCCCGCGCGGCGGCATGATCCTCACCAACGACGAAGAGATCGCCAAGAAGATCAACTCCGCCGTCTTCCCCGGCCTCCAGGGCGGTCCGCTGATGCATGTTATCGCCGCCAAGGCGGTGGCCCTCAAGGAAGCGCTGCAGCCCGAGTTCAAGGCCTACGCCCAGCAGGTCGTCACCAATGCCCGTACCCTCTCGGCAACGCTGATCGAGCACGGGCTCGACGTCGTCTCGGGCGGCACCGACAACCATCTGATGCTGGTGGACCTTCGTCCCAAGAACGCCACCGGCAAGCGGGCGGAGCAGGGGCTCGGCCGCGCCTACATCACCTGCAACAAGAACGGCATTCCCTTCGACCCGGAAAAGCCCTTCGTCACCTCGGGCATCCGTCTCGGCACCCCCGCCGGCACCACCCGCGGCTTCGGCGAGGCCGAGTATCGCGAGATCGGCAAGCTCATCGTCGAAGTGCTCGACGGCCTGCGTGAGGCCAATTCCGACGAGGGCAACGCCGCCGTCGAGGCCGCCGTGCGCGACAAGGTCGTCGCGCTCACCAGCCGCTTCCCGATCTACGAGGCCTGAGCCCATGCGCTGCCCTTACTGCGGACACGACGACACGCAGGTCAAGGACAGCCGGCCGACCGAGGATTCGAGTGCTATCCGCCGCCGGCGCATCTGCAGCGCCTGCGGCGGCCGCTTCACCACCTTCGAGCGCGTGCAGCTGCGCGAGCTCATGGTGGTGAAGAAGTCCGGTCGCAAAGTCCCCTTCGACCGCGACAAGTTGGCCCGCTCGGTCAGCACCGCCTTGCGCAAGCGCGATGTCGATCCCGAGCGCGTCGACCGCATGATCTCCGGCGTCGTCCGCCAGCTCGAGAGCCTGGGCGACATCGAGATCACCTCCGACCAGATCGGCGAGTTCGTGATGGAAGGATTGAAGGGCCTCGACGATGTCGCCTTCGTGCGCTTCGCCTCGGTCTACAAGAACTTCTCCACCCCGGACGATTTCAGCGCCTTCCTCCAGACCCTGGCCGACGAGTCGGGGCAGCCCCGGCCGGACGAAGACGACTGATGCAGGCCGCCGGGTCGGACCGCCGCTGGCTCGATGCCGCAGCGCGGCTGGCCCGGGCCGCCATTGGCGCCAGTCCCGGCCACTCCGCCGCCGCTGCCATCATCGTCGATGAAGAGCTGCAGCTGGTCTTTGGCCGGGGCGTCACCGGCCGCGCCGTGCCGTTCCCCGAACCCTATGCCGTCGACGAAGCCCGCAGCAGCGCTCGCGGCCGCACCCTCTATACTTCGCTCGAACCGACCGCTGAATGGGGCCGCACCCCGCCGTCCACCGAAGCCATCATCAAGGGGGGCATTGCCCGCGTCGTCATCGGCGCGCTGCATCCCGACAGGCTGCAGTCGGGGCAGGGCGTAGCCCGTCTCCGCTCGGCCGGCATCGCGGTCGATGTAGTCGATCACCAGCCCTCGGTCGATCTTTACGAGCCCGAACGCATGTCGTTCCGCAAGGGCCGCCCCTTCGTCACCGGCAAGCTGGTGGTATCGAAGGACGGGGCCGTCGGTCTGCCCAACCAGAAGAACGCCGTCACCGGCAACGAGCAGACCCAGCGCTGGGTGCAGATGCTGCGCGCCACCACCGACGCCGTGATGATCGGCGCCCGCGCCGCCGAAATCGACGATCCCAAACTCTTCGTCCGCATCAAGGGGCTCGATGGCCGGGTCTATCAGCGCATCGTCGCCGTCGGCACCCGCGAGCTCGACACCGAACTCAACCTCATCGCCGGCGTCTCCGGCTACCCCACCGCCGTGCTCGCCGCTTTGGGCCGCGAGTTCGACGTCCCCGAGTCCGTCGATGTCATCCTCATCGATAGTCGCAACAACCGCCCGGACTTGCGCAAATCGATGGAAGCGCTGACCGCGCGCGGCATCGTCAACCTTCTCGTCGAGGGCGGTGCGCGGCTGATCGAGGCCTTCATCGCCGCCGAACTGATCGACCGTTTCCACCTCGTCACCACCGATACGGTGGTCGGCCGCGGCGGCATTCCGGCCACCATGCTGGGCGGTCTCGATGGCCGCCTGCGCGGCGCCGGCTTCGTCGAGGTTGACCGCCGCTCAATGGGGGCCGATAAGCTGCGCACCTTCGAGCGCGAACTATAGACGGACTTGACGATGGCCGAGCCCACCGATCCCAACCCGGCCTCCAAAAATCCGGCCAAGAAAACGTTGAGCCTCAAGAACCCGGGCGCGGTACCCACGGGGCCGAAAGCGGCACCCGCCAAATCGTCCGCATCGAGAAAGCCGGCACCCAGGGCGGCGCGTCCAAGCCTCCCCGCAAGCAACAAGACCGCCAACCAGCGCGGCGCCGCCCGCCTCGCCGCCGTGCAGGCCCTCTACGGCATGGAAGTTGGCCACCAGTCGCTTGAGGATACGCTGAGCCAGTTCAGCGCCCTGCATCTTGGCCGCGAGATCGAGGGCGAGGAATACCTTCCGGGCGATGCCGATTTCTTCCGCCAGATCGTTCGCGGCGTCATCAAGGCGCAGCTCGAAATCGACCCCGCCATCGATGCTGCACTCACCGAGGATTGGCCCGTCACCCGCATCGACGCCACCCTCCGCGCCATCCTCCGCTGCGCCGCCTGGGAGCTGTTGAAGCGCCAGGATATCCCGCCCGGCGTCGTCATCACCGAATATGTCGATGTCGCCAAGGCCTTTTACGAAGACGACGCCCCGGCTCTCGTCAACGGCGTCCTCGATTCCATCTCCAAGACCATCCCGCGCGATAGGGCCTGAGCCAAATGTCGGAAACGAGCCCGGTCCGGACCATTGCGCTGCTCTCGGTCAGCCAGGCTCTCGGCGGCTCGAACAGCGCTATCGTCATGGCCGTGGGGGCCCTGGCGGCTGCAACGCTGGCGCCCGATCGGTCGCTGGCCACCCTGCCGGTCACCGCCATGATCCTGGGGCTCGCGCTCTTTTCGGGCCTCGCCACCTTCGTCATTCATCGGCTCGGTCGCCGCAACGGATTCATGCTCGGCTCGGCCTTCGGTCTGCCGGCGGGCATCCTCGCCGCCACGGCCATCATGGCGCAGAGTTTCGTGCTCTTCTGCGTCGCGCTCTTCCTCCTCGGCGTCTCCAACGCCTTCGGCCAGCAATATCGCTTCGCTGCGGCCGACAGCGTTCCCCCGGACTGGAAGCCGCGCGCCATCTCCTGGGTGATGTTCGGCGGCGTCATGGCCGGCTTCGTCGGCCCGGGCCTTAGCGGCGTCACCAAGGACATCATCCCCAACGCACCCTTTGCCGGCGCCTTCCTCACCATGGCGGTCTTGGCAGTGGTTACTACCATCGTCCTCAGCCAGGCGCGCTTGGCTCCCGGGGTCAAGAGATCCGCCGCCAGGGCCGGCCGCACCATCCCGCAGCTGCTCCGCTCGATCGACGTGATGATCCCGGTCATTGCCGCCACCACCAGCTACGCGCTCATGACGCTGGTCATGGTCGCCGCGCCCCTGGCCATGGTCTATGTCTGCGGCCACGCCAGCATCGATGCTACCACCGCCATTCAGTGGCACGTCGTCTCGATGTTCGCCCCGAGCTTCATCACTGGCTGGGTGATCTCAAAACTCGGCGCCAATCTCACGTCCGGCATCGGCCTCGCCCTGATCGCCGCCTCTGCCATCACCTCGCTCACCGGCACCAGCGTGCTGCATTTCAACATCGCGCTGGTTCTGCTCGGCGTCGGCTGGAATTTCGGCTTCATCGGCTCCACCGCGCTCCTCACCCAGAGCTACGTTCCCGAGGAAGCCGCCCGCGTCCAGGGCCTCAACGAGCAACTCGTCTTTGGCTGCACGGCCATCGCCTCGATCGGCTCGGGCCTGCTGCTCCAGCTCGTCGGCTGGCAAGCCATCAACATCCTCGCCATTCCCCTCTCCGCCGCCGCCATCCTCACCCTGGCCTGGAACGACCTGCGCAAACGCCGCCGTGCAACTGCGTGAGCCTCGGTAGGGTCTCCCACCCGTGACGGAAAAGTTTCGACTACGGACAAACCACCACACTCAGGTGACCGTCACCTGATGAAAGTTCATGGCCCGTGCTTAGGCTCAAGGGGTCACTTTCTGACGCAAACCGTTGGACTTCTTCGTCAGCTTTGTGTCATCCGCCGTTCAGAATTTCGGTAGTCGGTTCAGACCCTTGTCAGAAATCTGCGCCGACTTATCCCCGCGCAACCAAAAAGGGGTATAGACTCCCCTCCATCGCAGCACCGAAAGCGAGATCATGACGAGTGATTGGTGCAGCGAGGCTGGGTGGGAGAGACGTCGGTCGCTCCCAGGCCAAGCCGGGAGGGTCTGACGGGTCTAGGTACCCCGTCGCCTTAATTTGCAGCCGCGATGGGGCTCGTGTTCGGCGCCATCTCAAGGGGGTTCGACTGGAGAAACGCGAAGAGCGTGGTCTGGTCAGGACAAGGATCCTGCGGCGGTGGGGCATTCCGCAAAACGCCCCAGACCTTCCCGTGTGAACGCCAAAAATCCCGGTCACGACGGCGGAGCAGGGCCATCTCCCTGCAAAGGGATCTCGAACCATCGACGGGCCATGCTCCGCCGTTGTTCGCTCTTTGATATCTCCGGGCGCTCACGGGCGGCCCGGTGCATCAGCTTGCACCGACCCCCGCGCGCTGATGCGCGTCAGGCAGAAAGCCCTAGATCGACGCCAAGAGCGATTCGAGGAAGCTGCGGTCGATGCCGAAGGAAGCCGTGCGGCGCGACTGGATGGCGATGACCTTGCCGTCCTTGGCGCCATAGACTGCCTTGTCGACGACCTTCTTGTTCTTGTCGAAATAGACCGCCAGCACCGTGCGTTCCTTGATCGTCTCCATGCCGAAGGCGGTCCGGTCGAGCTTGGTCTGGATGTAGTAGTAGGCGGTCTCGTCGCCGAACGAGTTGGTCACCTGCGGCGACCCGAGCACCGTGGTGACAAGCACTTGGCTCTGACCGGGGCGAATCTGCGCCAGTGCATCCTGAGACAGTTCATAGCCCTGTGTGCGCTGCGTCGTCAGCGCCATCCCGCTGCCGCAGGCCGAAAGCGAAAGGCTCAATGCAACCGCTGCCGAGATCGGGAAGATGTGGCGTTTGGCGCTGAATGGCATGTTTGACTTTCCCGATAGCTCTCGACTATTACGCACGCTTGCGGCGCCCGCACGGTCTTCCCGACCGAGGTGCCGGACTGTTTAGCTGCCAAATGCCGTTGCTGGCAAGCTGGCTTTGGGCTGGATGTTCCCCTCCGCACCGGCAGCTTTTCTCGACCAGCAGAGGATGTGAGTTCGCACCCGATGATCCTCAACCTGTTCCGCAAAAAGCAAGACACCGAAGCGGTTTACGCCATCTATGCCGCTATTGTGGCGCAATCCCGGCAGCCTCGGTTCTACGCCGATTGGGGCGTTCCCGATACCGTCACAGGTCGCTTCGACATGATCTGCCTGCATATGGCGCTGCTCTTTGCGCGCCTGCGCCGTGAGGGCAAGGAGGTCGAGAAGTTCGCCCAGGCGGTATTCGACCTGTTCTTCAAGGACATGGACCGCTCGCTGCGCGAGTTGGGCGTGACCGATCTCGGTGTCCCCAAGAGAATCCAGAAGATGGGCAACATCTTCTATGGGCTGATGACCAATCTCAACGAGGCCATGGACCGTGGCGACCGGACTGAAGTCGAGGCGATAATTCGGCGCAATATCTTCGACGATGCTGCCGATGCGCCCGGTGTTGTACCCTTGGCAGATTACCTCTACGCCGAAGCCGCCCGCCTCGAAGCCGTGCCCACGGCGACCCTTCTGAACGGCCGGATCGATCTGGGAGAAGCAGCGTGAGCAGCGATCGCTTCCGCATTCCGGATGCCAGCATCCGCCTCGATTCCATGCCCAATACCGGCCGGGATCTGACGCTCACCGTCGACAAGGCCGAGCGCGACCATATCGCCGAAGACCTCGATGTCGTCTCGCTCGACCGGCTGCAGGTGAAACTTCACGCCGTCCGTTTCCGCGGCGGCATCCGTGTCACCGGCAGGCTTGAGGCCATCGTCGTGCAGCAGAGCGTGATCACCTTCGAACCGGTGACGCAGGAAATCGCCGAGCCGATCGATCGCGTCTTCCTCCCCGGCGCCGAGAAGGCTTATTCGGGCCCAGCCGACGCCGAGATCTTCGTCGATCTTGACGGTGAGGACATCCCTGACCATTTCGATGGCAACGAAGCCGACCTGACCGATCTGATCGTCGAAACGCTGTCGCTGGCGATCGATCCCTATCCTCGGGCTCCTGGCGAAACTCTGGGCGAGCTTGGCTCGGACGGACTCGAGGAAGAACTCAATCCGTTCGCCGGCCTCAAGAAGCTGAAACAGGACTTGGACAAGGGCTGACCGGCCCAGGTCTGAAGGGCGCAGGCCGAGGCGCAACC
>JAEZKB010000019.1 GCA_023415605.1 Pseudomonadota bacterium | reverse complement strand
TTGAAACTCTCGGATTTAAGCATCAGCTCGATGCTCTGCGCCGTCGCGCTATCGTCCTCAATCAAGAGTACACGCATGCCATTCCCCTTAAACCACGTTCCTAACTGGAACCGGCTGAAGCGTTTTTTCCGGCCTCAACCCTAACCGAACCCTACTGGATATGACTCAAACCTAAGCGCAATTAGTTAACAAAGTTTAATTCTGATCCGCAAGATGCAACAGATCATACCATCGATATATCTTAAGTCGTTGATCTACCTCAAAAATCTGGATGAATTTTTGTTAAGAAAATGGATTAAGAAAGCCCTGTAACCGACTCTGGTGACTCAGGGAATTGCAAGCTTTGGGGGAGTAACGGAGCTCGAACGCGGAAGTGGCTCGCGGAGCGGTATCAGGGCCCTTGGTTAACGCATTTTGCTTAACGTTCGGTTACTCTGAAATCGCGCGATTCGACTGAGGAAAAGCCGGTGAAAGCACTTACGGCAGCCATTGACGCCATCGATGAGGTCGAAGTGTTCGGCCGCGTTAAGACGGTGCAGGGCCTGCTGATCGAAGTCGTGGGCCCGGTGCGCGAGCTGCGCGTCGGCGGCCGGGTGGTCATCGAGACCACTGGCGGGCAGAACCTCGCTTCCGAGATCATCGGTTTCCGCGATGGCCATGCATTGTGTTTACCGTTCGGTCCATTGACCGGCGTGCGCCTCGGCTGCCGCGCGGTGTTCCAGTCGACGGACGGGGCGGTCTATCCCTCCGAGAGCTGGCTAGGGCGCGTGGTCAATGCCAATGGCGATGCCATCGACGGGCTCGGGCCGATCGCGCGGGGGGCGCTGGCCTATCCGCTGCGGCAGACGCCGCTGCCGGCGCATGAGCGGGCCCGCGTGGGTGATCCCATCGACATGGGGGTGCGGACGCTCAACACCTTCATCACCATGTGCGATGGGCAGCGCATGGGCATCTTCGCCGGCTCGGGCGTGGGCAAATCGGTGCTGATGTCGATGCTGACGCGCAATGCCGAGGTCGATGTCGCGGTGATCGGGCTCATCGGCGAGCGCGGTCGCGAAGTGCAGGAGTTCGTGCAGGAATATCTGGGCGAAGAGGGGCTGAAGCGCGCCATCGTGGTCGTCGCCACCTCCGACGAGGCGGCGCTGATGCGGCGGCAGGCCGCCTATCTCACGGTGGCGCTCTGCGAGTATTTCCGCGACCAGGGCAAGCGCGTGCTCTGCATGATGGACAGCCTCACCCGCTTCGCCATGGCGCAGCGCGAGATCGGGCTGGCGATCGGCGAACCGCCGACTGCCAAGGGTTATCCGCCGACGGTTTTCACCGAACTGCCGCGTCTGCTCGAAAGAGCAGGGCCCGGCCTCGTGAATTCCGGGTCCGTTACCGGTCTATTTACCGTTTTGGTTGAAGGTGATGATCACAATGAGCCCATTGCGGATGCCGTGCGCGGTATCCTCGACGGGCACATCGTAATGGAGCGCTCAATTGCCGAGCGGGGACGATATCCCGCCGTCAACGTGCTCCGGTCCATCTCGCGGACCATGCCCGGGTGCGTACCGGTCTCGTTCAGACCGACCCTGGCAAAGGCCCGTGAACTCATGTCCATCTATGCGGACATGGAGGAACTGATCCGGCTGGGGGCTTACCGGAAGGGATCGGATCCGAAGGTGGACCGCGCGATCGCCATCAACCCGGCGCTGGAGGCTTTCCTCACGCAGCAACGGGAAGAGACGACTTCGATTGCCGACGGCTATCAGATGCTGGAGGCCATCGTTGGGCAGGCGGGCGCGGACCAGAAAAGTGCCTGACTTGATGTGTAAGGAGTGCAAGTCATGAAGTCGCGCAGCGAGAGCCTGATCCGGCTCAAGAAGTTCCAGGTGGACGAGAAGCGCCGACAGGTCACGCAGATCGAGATGATGATCGCGGACTTCGAACGGATGGCGTCCGAACTCGATCAGCAGATCGAAATCGAACAGCAGAAAACGGGCATTTCGGATGTGGCGCACTTCGCCTATTCGACCTTCGCCAAGGCGGCCATCGCGCGCCGCGACAACCTGCTCAATTCGGCCAACGATATGAAAGACAAGCTCGAGGCGGCGCAGGATGCGCTGGCCGAGGCGGTCGAGGACCTCAAGAAGGTCGAGCTGCTGGACCAGCGCGAGCACAGCCGCGAGCAGGCAGAGCAGAACAAGA
Source organism: Pseudomonadota bacterium (assembly GCA_023415605.1). Classification (GTDB taxonomy): domain Bacteria; phylum Pseudomonadota; class Alphaproteobacteria; order Rhizobiales; family Devosiaceae; genus Devosia_A. The sequence continues at coordinate 8,366 of JAEZKB010000019.1, read as the reverse complement.
TCGAGCAGGACGGCTACGACGAGATCGCCCGTCTGCGCCACATGCGCTCCTAACGCATCGCATCAACTCCTTACGCTAAATGAAAAAGGCCCGCCTGGTGGCGGGCCTTTCGCGTTTGGGATCGTGCAACCTTACGATTGCGTATTGGCGCCCACGGTGATGCGCTGGGTGTCGCGCTCAGCGGCGTAGGTGTCTTCGTTGAAGGCCGGCGCGGCTTCCATCTGCTCGCGGGTGATCGGAAGCACCAGCGAACGGTTGTTGTTGGGGTCGGCCAGGAAGTCGAGGTTCTCGAAGGCCACGGCCACCGGCTTGGTGCCGATGCCCAGGAAGCCGCCGAAGTCGATGATCAGCGCGTCGACCGAACCATCTTCGTTGAGCGCAAGGTCACCGATGGTGCCGATATGCTCATCGTTGGTGCCGTAGACATTGATGCCTTCGAGTTCATCGGCAGTCAGCTGCGCTTCGTCGAAGTCAGTGGTGCCTTCACGGTTCAGCGGGTCCATGGCGCCCGGAGCAGCCGGGGTCGCCGCAGTGTCGGTCGAGCTCACCGCGCCAGTGGCGGTGTCATCGGCCGGAGCCATGGCGTTGTCAGCCGGGGCAGTGGTCGTCGCAGCAGCCGTATCGGTGCTGTTGGCGGCCGGAGCCATCGCATCATTAGGCGCCATGGCGTCATTGGTGGCCGCGGTATCCGTCGGCTGATCGTCCTGCCACTCGAATTCCGGCGCCGAGTTCAGCGCTTCCTTGGTGGTGTTGAGGACATAGCGCTCGGTGTTGTCGGCAGCGGTCACGAATTCGAGGTCGTCCATCGATACCGCGACGTTCTTTTCGCCAATGCCGAGGAAGCCACCGACGCCGATCACCACGGCCTGGACTTCACCGGCATCGCCAACCACGAGGTTGTTGATGTCGCCGATATGCTCGGCATCCTCGGCAGTGGACGAGTAGACCTGCTTGCCGATGATTTCGGTGGCGAGGTTGTCACTGTCGGTGGCGGTGTAGGAGTTCAGCGTGCCTGGGGCGGGCGTCGCCGTAGTGGTGGTCGCTTCTTGTGCCATGGCGCCGCCAACGAGCAGGGCGGTCAAGGCGGTGGTCGTCAGCAATGTCCGGATCATGTTAGTCTCCACAAGTTCTTCCGCTGGATGAACAGGCCGTGCGGCGCGGATGCTTTGCGGTGCTGCGCTGCACGGCCCCTATGGGGTTACTAACGTCACATTCGCGCCTCTGTTCCGCCCCGGCGCTGCGACATCTCGCGCAAATAAAAAGGCCGGCCCTTTTCGGGTCCGGCCTCTTCCGCCTCCCAGCGGTTTATTGGGCGGCCCGACTGATGCACAAGGGCCGCCTGATGAAACGATGATGGCAGCCTTTTCCGGGCAGGGCGAGTCCGCGTCGGGTTAACGGGTAAACGGCGCGTGAATTGGTTAAGGCGCTCAGGTCTTTTCAAACCAGAGTTCGAAGTGGTTCGGGCGGATTTTGCTGGTGTCGAACCGTCTGGCGAAGACACGGGTGCGTCTATCCCTGCGGCCTCGAGTTCGGCCGAGATGGCCTTCGCCAGTTCACCCTCGGACTCCACAAAGTAGCGCAGCTCGGTTTGGTCGGGACCCGTGCCAACATTTTCGATGCCGGGTACGACCTGGCCGGCGGCGCGGATCGCACTACGGGCAGCCGTGGCCAAATCTCGCTGACTCTCGCTCGCGATATGAATGTATACCCGCGGCGGGACTTCCGAGGGCGCCGGAGCCGGTTCCGCGGTGGTGGGTGCATTCGGTTCAAGCGGCAAGGACGGCGACAGGGTCTGCACAGTCTGTTCTGCGGCCGCGACAGCCTGGACTTCCTCCTCGACGGGCGCCGGATCCACCTGGATGAGGTTGGCGAAAAGCGCGACGCAAACCACCACAATCTCGACGATCAGGACGGCGAAGAGCTTAGCCCTTTCACCCGCGTCCATTCTGAGGAGCCCGACCATGGCAAGCAAGGTGATGACCGCTGTGCAAACGAATACGCCTACGCAGGTCCAACCGACTACAAGCTGCCAAAGATAGAATGTCTGGTCGCCATTCATTCTCGCCCCCCGATAGTTTGGGCAAGCTATTCGGCGCTTTGCGCCTCTGACAATTCGGGCGCGTCCTATCGGGAATGCTACTTGGTTAGCCGGCCGGCACGTTGATCGGGATCGGCTCGGTCAGTCCCGGCACGGTCCATTGGACGGCGCCAGCGTCATGGATCAGGCGGTGGATGAAGCCGAGCTTTTCGATCACCACCGGGGTCAGGATAAAGGGGTAGGCGTCATGCTGGCCGACAGCGCGGTTGAGGTTGTTGATCAGCGACGCCAGCGGCACCCAGTTGTCGATCAGCTCGTCTATGGTGCCGATGCGATAGGGGTCGAAATCGATGCGGGCGGTCAGCTCGCCGGTGGCGTCGAGCGCCGGGCGTGTGCGGACGGCGAAAGCCGCGGCCATCTCGGTGGTGTCGACGAGGTGCATGTAATGCGCCCAGGTTTCGGCGAAATCCTCCCATGGGTGGGAGGTGGCGTAGCCGGAGATGTACTGGGCCTGCCAATCCATCGGTGAGCCGCTGGCATAGTAGGTCTGCAGCGCCGTTTCGTAGGGTTGGGTTTCGTCGCCGAAGAGTTGTCGGAACTCGGTGAGAGCGGGGCTGTTGGCGACCAGAATATCCCAATAGTGGTGGCCGATCTCGTGCCGGAAATGCCCGAGCAAAGTGCGATAGGGCTCGTTGAACTGCGTGCGGCGATACTCGCGCTGGGCGTCGTCTGCCTCAGTGAGCGCAATGGTGATGACGCCGCCAATATGGCCGGTCATCACCGGCACCGGCGACAGCGCCTCGCTGAGGAAGCGGAAGCTGAGACCGTGGACACTGTCCTGGTTGCGGGTGGCGAGGGGCAGGCGCATCTGCAGGAGCGAATAGATCAGGCGCTTTTTGGCGCGCTCGATCACCTGCCAGCGGATGAGGTTCTGCGCGTCCTCCATGGGCGGGATGATCTCATTGTGGCGGCAGGCGCGGCAGAAGCTCTCGCCAGTGCCGGCCTCGACCAGCCAATTGCAGGCGCCGAACTCGGCATTGGCGCAGAAGGCAAAGGCCTTGCCAGGCAGATGCGGCGCCAGCCAGGTGCCGTCATGATCATGCGGTTCGAGGGAAACCAGCGCGTTGGCGGCGGGCTCGTAGCCAAGCCGATGCCCGCAATGCTCGCAGACGACGTTCTCGAAATAGAGCGCGTGACCGCAATGATCGCATCGGAAGAGTTTCATCTGGGGCCCGGTAATGACGCTAGCGCAACAATGCGCCAATGCGGGAAAGAGTTGCCGATATGGTGGCGTTAACGGGTGGTGGTGACAATGCCGGGCTTCCCGGAGGTCCCGCATATGCCGCCAGCCACCTGGCTCCGCTTCGCACCGCGCGCAGGCGTCCTCGCGCTGCTTGGTGCGGTGGTGCTGCTGATGGCCTGGCTCGTGTCGGCGGCGTTCGCGCCCGAGCCGCCGCACCCGTTGACCGGCGGGGGTACGAGCGGGGCGAGCGATCTCTCGACCTATCTTGCAATCGTCGAGGCCATGCGTGGTGGCGCCGACTATTACGAGGCCGCTCAGGCCGAACTCCGCAAACACTATGGGACGCGGTCGATATTCAACTGGCGCACGCCGCTCAACAGCTGGTGGCTGGCGGCACTGCCGTCGCTCGACTGGGCGATGGCCATCGGCGTGGCTCTGGCGGGGATGACGGTGCTGTTCACCTACCGGCTGGTGCGGGAAAGCGCAGGGCCAGTCTTTGCCGGCTTCTCGGCGCTGCTGCTGCTTGTGGCGCTGGCAGATTTCGGCACTCCGGACGCGATACTGTTCGCGGAGATCAATGCGGGTCTGCTGATCCTGATTTCCGTCATCGCCTATGGCTCTCGGCTGCCCTGGCTCGGGCTCGCGGCGGGGGCGCTGGCGCTGTTCCTACGCGAACTGTCAGCGCCCTATGTCGTGATCTGCGTGATCCTGGCGCTCCGCGAGCGGCGATGGACCGAGGTCTGGGCGTGGGCGGCGGTGTTGGCCGCCTATGCGGGTTATTTCGGCTGGCACGCAAGTGAGGCGATGGCGCGGGTGGGACCGGAGGATCGCGCCTATGCCGACAGCTGGCTGGCTTTTGGCGGGACGCACTTCGTGCTCGCGAGCGGCGCCTTCAACGGGCTGGTGCGGTTGCTACCGGTCTGGGTTACGACCGCTATCCTGCCACTGGGCCTGTTGGGACTCGCCGTGCGGCCGCAGGCGGCGCGGGCACTGTTGACGGCGCTCGCCTATGTGGCGCTGTTCACCGTCGCCGGGAAGCCGACCAATGCGTATTGGGGCGCGCTCTACACGGCGTTACTAATGCTTGGCCTTCCATGGGCAGTCCCGGCGTTGCGCGATGCCTGGGGAGCCGTCAGATCGCCCCGATGGTCTTCAGGCGGACGCGAGGGTGCACTTCGTTCTGGCTCATCACCACGGTCTGCGGGCGGAAACGTTCGATGATGGCGCGGACATGCGGGCGGATCGAGGGAGAGGTGATCAGCACCGGCAGTTCGCCGATCTGGGCGGCATTCTCGAAACCCTGCTGCACGGCGACGATGAACTGCTGCAGGCGCGATGGCGCCATGGCGAGGTGACGTTCGGCACCGTCGCCAACCATGGCTTCGGCAAAGTCGCGCTCCCATTGCGGTGACAGGGTCAACAGCGGCAGGTTGCCGTCGGGGCCGAGATTGGCCGAGCAGAGCTGGCGGGCGAGGCGCGAGCGGACATGCTCGGCGATCATCTGCGCGGTGCGGCCCGGGCCGGCGACTTCGGCGATGCCTTCGAGGATGGTGGGCAGGTCGCGGATCGAGATGCGCTCCTGCAGCAGCGTCTGCAGCACGCGCTGGATGCCCGAGACCGAGATCTGGCTGGGGACGATGTCCTCGACCAGCTTTTGCTGATCCTTCGACAGGCCCGCGAGCAGCGACTGCACGTTGGCGTAGCTGAGAAGATCGGAGACGTTGGCCTTGAGCACTTCGGTCAAATGGGTCGAGATCACCGTCGAGGGATCGATGATCGAGTAGCCGCGGAGCTCGGCTTCGTCGCGGAGCGCCGGATCGATCCAGGTGGCGGGAAGGCCGAAGGTGGGCTCGATCGTGTGGACGCCAGGCAGCTGGATGTCCTTGCCCATGGGGTCCATGATCATCAGTTGGTTGGCGAAGATCTGGCCGTGGCCGGCCTCCACTTCCTTGATCTTGACCTTATAATCGTTGGGCTCGAGCTGCATGTTATCGAGAATGCGCACCGGCGGCATGATGAAGCCGAGTTCGGTGGCGAGCTGGCGGCGCAGTGCCTTGATCTGTTCGGTAAGCCGGTCGGTACCGCTGTCGTCTTCCTTGACCAGCGAAAGCAGGCCATAGCCGAGTTCGAGCTTGAGCTCATCGATGCGCAGGCTATCGGAAATCGGGGCTTCCTCGAGCGCTGCGCCCGGCGCGCCCGGCATGGCCTGGGCCTGCTTGACGGCTTCCATCACGGCCTGCTGGTTGGCGGCGGCCTTCTTCTTGCTCGACTTGAAGGCCAGCCAGCCGACCCCGCCGGCGAGAGCGAGGAAGGGGAGGATCGGCATGCCCGGCAGCAAAGCCAGCGCCGCGATCACCGCGGAGGACATGCCCAGAGCCTTGGGGTATTCGGTGAACTGCGTGACGAGGGCCTTGTCGGCCGAGCCAGTGACACCGGCCTTGGACACGAGGATACCGGCAGCGGTCGAAACGATCAGCGCCGGGATCTGCGAGACGAGTCCGTCGCCGATGGTGAGGAGTGTGTAGTTGGCGCCCGCTTCCTGGAAGCTCAGGCCTTCCTGCATCATGCCGATGATCATGCCGGCGATGACGTTAATGAAGGTGATCAGGAGGCCGGCGATGGCGTCGCCGCGCACGAACTTGGATGCACCGTCCATGTTGCCGAAGAAGGCGCTTTCGCCTTCGAGTTCGGCGCGGCGGGCTTTTGCGGTGGTCTCGTCGATGAGACCGGCGGAGAGATCGGCGTCGATCGCCATCTGCTTGCCGGGCATGGCGTCCAAATTGAAGCGCGCTGCGACTTCGGCGATGCGTCCCGAACCCTTGGTGATGACGATGAAGTTGACGATCAGCAGGATCGCGAAGACCACGATACCGATGACGAAGTTGCCGCGCGTCACGAAGTGACCGAAGGCCTCGATGACATGGCCGGCGGCATCGGTGCCGTTGTGGCCGTCGGCGAGGATGAGGCGCGTCGTGGCAAGGTTCAGTGCCAGTCGCAACATAGCGGCGATCAGCAGCACCGTCGGAAAGGACGAGAACTCGAGCGGCTTCTGGATGAACAGCGCCGTCATCAGGATCATCACCGAAAAGACGATCGAGATGGCCAGCAGCATATCGAGCAGCAGCGGCGGCAGCGGCACGATGAGGATGACGATGATCCCCATCACGCCCAGCGCCAAGCCGATATCGGTCGAGCGCAGCGTGCGGTTGATCTGGCTCAGGCTCGGGAACTTGAATCCCGAAGGTGAGGGGCCGGGGGCGGAGAGATCAGCCACGTGACGCGCTCGATGCCAAGGTGGTCGCTATCCCTTACGCTGCAGTGTGGCGCTGTTCGCCGGGGCCGGGCACGAAGGTGCCCTCATCGGCGTACTGGTTGAGCTTGTTGCGCAGCGTGCGGATGGAGATACCGAGGATATTGGCGGCATGGGTCCGGTTGCCGAGCACATGGTCCAGCGTGTCGAGGATCAGGTCGCGTTCGACATCGGCGACGGTGCGACCAACGAGCACGCGGCTCACCGTTTCGGCAGTCTGGGCGAACTGGCCGGCGAGGGTCGCGGCACTGGCCGTCTCGACCAGACCGGTACCGTCGGGCATCAGGATGGCTTCGGGGCCGATGACTTCGCCGCCCGAGAGCAGCACCGCGCGGTGCAGGGTGTTTTCGAGTTCGCGCACATTGCCCGGCCAGGGCGCCTTGAGGAGCGCTTCGCGTGCTTCTGGCGAGAGGATACGGCGGCCGAGGCCGTTGGCCTTGGCGTATTTCTCGACGAAGTGCTCGGCCAGAGCGGCAGTGTCACCGGGGCGATCGCGCAGCGGCGGGAGCTTGAGGTTGACGACGTTCAACCGGAACATCAGGTCTTCGCGGAAGGTGCCTTCGCGCACAGCCTCGGTGAGGTTGCGGTTCGACGTGGCGAGGACTCGGATATCGACGGGCACCGGCTTGGTGCCACCGACACGATCGATCAGCCGCTCCTGCAGGGCGCGCAGGAGCTTGGCCTGCAGGCGCACGTCCATCTCGCTGATTTCATCCAGCAGCAGCGTGCCGCCCGAGGCTTCTTCGAACTTGCCGATGCGGCGGGCGATGGCGCCGGTGAAGGCGCCCTTCTCGTGGCCGAAAAGCTCGCTCTCGAGCAGATTCTCCGGGATGGCAGCGCAGTTGATCGAGATGAACGGGCGGTTGGCCCGCTTCGAGCGAGCATGGATATACTTGGCCATCACCTCCTTGCCCGTGCCGCTCTCGCCGGTGATCAGCACGGAAGCTTCGGACGGGGCGATCTGATCAGCGAGCTGCACGATGCGGGCCATCGCCGGGTCGCGGTAGAGGAAGTCGCTCGACTCGCGGGCGACGGCGGCAATCACCGCGGCGATCAGTTCGGCATCGGGCGGCAGCGGGATGTATTCCTTGGCGCCGGCACGGATGGCATTGACGGCGGCAGCCGCATTGGTCTCGGTACCGCAGGCGACCACCGGAATGTGGAAGCGTTCGGCATCGAGCGCAGCGATGAGGCCCGGGATATCGACCATGACGTCGACCAGCAGCAAGTCGGCGCCCTTGCCGGTGCGCAAGCTTGCCATGGCGATGTCGATCGAGGGGGCGTGGGCGACCTTGGCACCGCCGTCCATGGCGAGCTTGGTGGCTTCGCTGAGCTGGCCTTCCAGGGCTCCGATGATGAGTAGCCGCATGAGAGCCTCCTACGCTGCCTTGATGATTTCAGTCATGGTGACGCCGAGACGGCTCTCGACGAGCACAATCTCACCGCGCGCCACCAGGCGGTCGTTGACGTAGATTTCGACGGCTTCGCCGACCTGGCGGTCGAGTTCGACCACGGTGCCGACATCCATCTTGAGCAGTTGTGCCACCGGCACCTTGGTGCGGCCGAGCACCACCGAGATGCGGACCGGAACGTCGAAGACGGCCTCGAGATCAGCGGCGGTCTTTTCGCCCACCATCGATTCGCCGTCGCGGCCCGGGGCAAGCATTTCCTCGAAGGTGACGCCGGTGCCGGCGCCTGTATCGCCCGTGCTCATTGATCAGTCTCCTCGGGACGCGCGGCGTCCGGATTGATGCCCCGCGCGGCGAGGAACGCCG
>JAEZKB010000346.1 GCA_023415605.1 Pseudomonadota bacterium | reverse complement strand
GCTACGATCCGAACGTCTATCGCCTGCGCCACAAGATCGAGAACATGTTCGGACGCCTCAAGGACTGGCGACGCATCCACACCCGCTACGACCGCTGCGCCCACACCTTCATGTCGGCCATCTGCATCGCCGCAACCGTCATCTTCTGGCTCTAATCAATGAGTCCTGAGCCTAGGGAGGTGGCACCTTCGCGCCACAAGCGGTCATTGTATTTGTGGTCGCATAATACCCGAGCAAGCAGAACTTCAGCCTAGGAGCTTTGAGTACCTACTGCGTGACAGAAACCGTTTCACGAACCTGCCTGACAGCATTGAAAACCTCTCCGGGCATCTCGAACCCAGGCGCGCCATGGAGTAAACGGAGCTCCTCCATATGACTGTCGGGGTCGAGCAGGACCTTCGCCAAATGATCGAAGCGTTGCAGTTCCTCGGTGCTAATTTCCGCGTCTGGGGATGGCATCGCGCCCCAGTCGTCCCACGGCAGCATCTCAACCTTGTTCAGGCTGGCGAGGTCACGGATCATATTTGAAGCGATGAACCAGAAGCCGCCTTCATCGAAGATGCCAAAGCGATTGGGGTCGTCCTCGCCACGCCGGCAGAGTTGCCAAGCCTGGGCGGCCAGCAGGAACTTACCCGGCGGCATGTCGAGAGTGTCGAAGTCCAGCCCCAATTCTGCGCGTTGAAAGTCATCTATCTGAAAATCGACCATCCGCCAGCGATCACCATTCCAGACCTCCACCACCCAGTGGTCGATCGCCTTGTCGGGGGCAAAATAAGTGCCGAAACCGCACCGCGACCTGGCCGGACGGCCATTCGCTCGCAAGGCCGACACCGCGAGCAGCGAGAAATGGCTGCACACACCCACAGCGCGACCCGCAGCAGGACGGGGTGAATTGCCCTCAGCAAGGACACCGTCCAGCACGGCGTCCACCGACCTTCTGTGCGAGAGCTCACGGCGCTCCGGAGTCAGCTCTTCGCCATATCTCAACGCCCAGTGTTCATGCAGCATTCTGCCTTGAATCCAGTCTGCTAAGTCAGCTATGTCCGCTGGAGCACCTGCAAGCCCGACCTTGTTCTTCTTTGCCGTGGAATGCGGTCCCGGCTCTCGGAAGTAGTCCAGCGCAACTTTGTCCATGAGTATCCTCCACGGCGGGATCCTCCAGCGAGGACGCTTTGGTGTCAAGCACACGTCGAAAGCCCACTTCGGGGCCGGTTACGGACCGTCCACTACGCGAGTTTGCCTCTCCGGTTGCCCTGGTGATCGAAGCGATATGGGTCCGTCTCATCTACTTTGACGGTCGATTCCGAAACCGGCTGATCGGATTAACCAACGCTGCTGAGGCAGACCGATAGGATCGCGCCGTCGACAGAACCTGGGGCCGTGGCGGCGCCATGGCGACCTTCACGAGCGAGGTATTCACTCGGCCTTGATCGCGGGGATCACAACGTGGAGCACAGTCCTAAAGAGAAGCGCTTTGATCAGCTGTGACGTGACCGGCTGGCTGTGCTTCAGCCGCTGTGCAGGCGCATTGTGTGGAAGTCGGCGCTAAGCACCTCTGTTGCGGAACCCGTCCTTCACCCAAATCGCAATGAGGCCCAAGGCAAGTGACACCAAGACTGGCGCCGCCACTAGTCCGGCAAAGTTGACATAGGTCGCGACGTCCCACGGCTTTTTCTCGAAGACGTACACGTCGTTGTAGCATTCTTTGGGCTTCCACTTCATCGGGCTGCAGCGGTTGATTTCGCTAGCCGTGGGCGCCCTAGTGAATGCTTCGGGAGACGTGACGTGAGGTGGCAGCCAAACGACTGCCGCGATAACCCAGACCACCGATGCCGCAAGCCAAAGCCGCAAGAGCCCTAGGTGCCAGTTCAGGGTGCCTCCTCCCGAATTAGTGGGTGTCGAAGTCATTGTAAGGAGTTTCCAGGGCTATGCAGACATACGTCTCAAGCATTGCCTGCTTCGTCGGGTCCGGCTCCGAGACATAGCGGAAGTCCATACGGCGCACTCGCGCCTTTGCCTCAAGAAAGGCCGCTGCAAAATCCGGCTGCTGAACAAGCCAGCCCCGGCCCTCGCCCTTGCGATATGTCGGCTTGATGTGTCCGGTAATTTCCCTGGCCAGCTTAAAAGCGAAGCTTGCCCGGTTGTGGTCAGAGTAGGAGATGCAATGCCAGTCGTATCGAGCGGTAATGTTTCGCGCCCTTCCCGCATAAAGGTGCCGGTTCCCTTCGGAGAACAGGTAGACGCCATTGACCCTATCCAAGGGCGGCGAGCCGGAAATAGGCGCCATGTCGATCAATCGCTCAAAAGAGGAATGCAGGCTTTCGATAACTGCGGCGAAGCGTGGATGCATCGGGGCGAGACATACCTTTTCGTGCGAGGGCTACCAGCCGGAGTATTGCCGCGCTAAAGCGACCTTCTATTTCTTGAGGGCCATCAGCGCTGCTTTCTTGGCTTTGAGGTTGGCTTTTTTCTGCTCGTATATGTCGAGTAGAGCGTCCTCGTAGACCTCCAGCAGGTCGAAGTAGTCTCCAAGTTGCACCTCATCTCCATGCGTTCCAAGGTTCCCCACTACGCGGAGAGCGTTCATGGACTCTGCACTATCCGCGTCTTTCTCCTGCTTCTCGAATAAATCGATACGGTCAAATAGAGTGAGGCGAGTCGGCTTGCCCGCTTTGTCGACCCCCGTGGCGGGTATGCCCTTATCATCCAGCACCCGCTCAAGACTGGTTCGAAGTCTCGACGCCGAAGCCGAAAGATCAGCCCAGTAGAGCTGAAAAGCCAGCCTCAACTCGGCTTGGACTTTGGCTGGAAACTTACGGGATACAGGGAAGAGGGGTGGGGCGGGGAAAAGGCTCGCAGGCCGAAAAACAGTCGCGTACTGCGTGCCCATAGGCTCGTCATCTGGACCGTACTGATCGAAAGGTTCCTCCGAAGCGCGGCCGTTCACCGCGACGATCTCTCCGCATACGGTATTGTCACAAGTCAGTAGAACGGTGAAAGCCTCGTCTACCCAATGGGGCTCCCATTCGTCTGAGCCATGCTGGTTCTTAGAGTGCTGAGGCTCTTCTATGACAATCTTATTTGAGCCCTGCCGAACGCGGCCCTTACCGCAACGCGGACAAGGATACCCATCCTCGAACGTCGCAAAGACGCGCCGATCCCAAAGGGTCTTGTCGACCGCCATTCCCAAACTCCCCGATCGGGGCGCCCAGCCCATCTAGAAGAGACGACCCTGCCGAAGCGGAATCACGCAGTCGTGTTACCCCGGTGTTACCCCGTGACATTGCGATCGTGCGAAAGGGCCGGCGCCGTCAGTAAGAACCAATGATTTCAATATGTTAGTGGCGCACCCGACGAGATTCGAACTCATGACCTCTGCCTTCGGAGGGCA
>JAEZKB010000335.1 GCA_023415605.1 Pseudomonadota bacterium | reverse complement strand
CGATAGACCCGTGCGGTGATACGAGCGCGGGGCTCAGGCCGATGGCGCGTCTGTGCCGGGCACGGGCGACGGTGGCACTTCGACCGGCGGCACCGGGGGAATCGTGTCAGGCGGTTCCGGAAAAGTGCCGGGGACGCGGTCGGGCTGGTGGCCGGGGACGGGTGGGATGAAGTCGGGGCCGGGGACCGGATCGGGAATCGGGGGCGGGCTTTCGCCGGGGATGGTCATGGCGACCTCCTAGTCGAGCGGGGGCGTTTCGGTGGGACCGACGGTGGGGCCGGGTTCGCGCAGCGGATCGCGGCTGAGCGGCAGGCCGGGGATCTGGCCTTCGGGCAGGTCGCGCTCGACGTTTATCTCGTCAGCGACGTCGGACGGGACTTCGTCGGGCTGGTAATCGGTGTTGCGCGGATCGGGCATAGACAGTCTCCGGATGGGTGTGTCGGGTCAACTCACCGGTCGCGGCAATCGTTCCGGCGGGGCTGGGGGCCGGCGCCAGTAGAGCGGGTTATCCCGCTGGCATTCGATAAAGTCCAACCGGGTAAGGTTAACTCTTCATTACGTTTTTTGCTCGCGCTTGAGTCGCGCACGGGGATGAGTAGGTTGCCGTCAACGAGATTGCGTTGCCCATGACAGCGTTATCCGAAAACCCCTACGGTTCTTCTCAGGTCCGCCGCAACTCCTGAGTCCGTAGGGAGGCTGGTCCGGATGCGGACAGAGTGGCCTCTTCGACATGCCGCTCCGGACCGGCCGCTCTTTCAAGAGCGGCTTTCAACACAGGCAAGCTGGCTCAAAGCGTTTGGGAACGCCGAAACGAAAACCCCCGCACTTTGGAAGTGCGGGGGTTTTTTGTATTCCGGAGCTCCGGACGCCGATCTTACTTGATCTTGGCTTCCGTGAACTCGACATGCTTGCGCACGACCGGGTCGTACTTCTTGTACGAGAGCTTCTCGGTCTGGGTGCGGGCGTTCTTCTTGGTCACGTAGTAGAAGCCGGTGTCGGCGGTGGACACGAGCTTGATCTTGATCGAATTGGCTTTTGCCATGGGTCCTGTCCCTTAAAACGCGAGCCGCGCGAAAAACGCGCGGCGCTGAAAGCTTCGGGCCATGCCCGTCAAATTCGGGCGCAACCTACGGATTTGCCGCCAAATGTCAAGCTGAGCGGCGGCGCTCGGTCGTCAGCCCTGGACCGGCCGGTGCGCCGGGTCGAAGCCGTGCATGTAGTTGGCCCACTGCAGGCCGACGACGGCGCCCTTGATCGAGGGCAGGATGGCCAGCGGGAGGAGCAGAGCCAGCGGCACCATGGTGGCCATGTAGACCATCGGATGCTGCGGGGCGACGGCCTCGAGTTCCATCATCAGTCCGATGATGAGGTGGCCCACGATGAAGATCGAGATATAGGGCGGCATGTCGTCCGCCTTGTGCCACTTGAGCTCTTCGCCGCATTCCGAACAGGTGTCGGCAACCTTGAGATAGGCGCGGAACAGCTTGCCCTTGCCGCAGTTGGGACACCGGCATTTCATGCCATTCCACACGGCCGGCCAGGTCACCCGCGGCTCGCGGGCCGCATGCACTTCCACACTCATTTTCGCCTCTTGTTACGCGCCGCGCTTCTACCCTTCGGCCCGTAGCTCCTAGATGGGCGCTTGCCCCCCCGTTTCACAGTGGACGGATTGACGCGGGGGCCTTCGGAGAGGAGTTCGAAGCGCAGCGCCCCGGCGACCGGCGCGGCCTCGAGGAGTTTGACCTCGACGGTGTCACCCAGGCGGAACATTTCGCCGGTGCGATCGCCGATCATCGCCTGCTGCTCTTCGACATAGGGGTAGTAGTCCGCCCCGATGGTCGAGGCCGGGATGAAGCCGTCGGCACCTGTTTCGAGGAGGCGCACGAAAAGGCCGGAGCGGGTGACGCCGGAAATGCGGCCCATGAACTTCGCGCCGATCTGCTGGGCGAGGAACTGCGCCAGCAGCCGATCCGATGTCTCGCGCTCGGCCGCCATGGCGCGCCGCTCAGTCGCAGAGATGTGCTGGGCGATGCCTTGAAGGTGGGTGATCTCGGCGTCGGTAAGCCCGTCATCGCCGAGTTTCAGCGCACGGATCAGGGCGCGGTGGACGATGAGATCGGCATAGCGGCGGATCGGCGAGGTGAAGTGGGCATAGCGGTCGAGGTTGAGGCCGAAATGGCCGTAATTGTCCGCCGAGTACTCTGCCTGCGCCTGACTGCGGAGCACCATCTCTGAGACCTGTTCGATCTTATTGGCCTCGCGTGCCTTGCCGAGGACGCGGTTGAAATCCTGCGGACGAACGGAATCGGTCTTGTTGAACGGCAGGTCGAGCGAGGCGAGAAAATCGCGCAAGGCCGCCAGCTTTTCTTGGCTGGGGGTATCATGGACGCGGTAGAGCAGGGGCGTCTGGTGCTTCTCCAGCGTCTCGGCCGCCGCGACGTTGGCCGCGATCATCATCTCTTCGATGAGCCGCATGGCCTCGAGCCGCTCAGGAATGCGGATATCGGCGACCATGCCCTTGGCGTCGAGGATGATCTTGCGTTCTGGCAGATCGAGATCCAGAGGGCTCCTCTTGGTGCGGGCTCGAACCATGGCCTCGTAGGCGCGCCAGAGCGGCTTGAGGATGGTTTCAAGGATCGGGCCGGTCTTGTCGTCCAGGCTGCCGTCGATAGCGGCCTGGGCCTGCTGGTAGCTGAGCTTGGCCGCCGATCGGAACAACACGCGGTGGAACGAGTGTCGCCGCTTCTTGCCTTCGGCATCGAAGATCATGCGCACGGCGAGCGACGCCTTGTTGGCGCCTTCCTTGAGCGAACCAAGTTCGTTGGAGATGCGCTCGGGCAGCATTGGCACGACCCGGTCGGGGAAATAGACCGAGTTGCCGCGCAAATGGGCCTCGCGGTCGAGGGCCGTGCCGGGTGTCACATAGGCGGCGACATCGGCAATGGCGACGTAGACGATGTGGCCGCCGGGATTGTTGGCATCGGTGTCCGGCTCGGCATAGACAGCGTCGTCGTGGTCCTTTGCGTCGGGTGGATCGATGGTGATCAGCGGAATGTGCCGCCAGTCCTCGCGCCCCTTGAGATCGACCTCCTTCGCCTCCTCGGCTTCCTTGAGCACAGAGTTCGGGAATTTGTAAGGGATCTCGAGGGCGTGGATGGCAATCATCGACACCGCGCCTTCGGAGTTCGGGTTGCCGATAACGGCGGTGACTTTGGCCTTGGGGATCATCAGCCGCCCGGAGAGCTTCACCTCGACTTCCACGAGGTCGCCGTCGCGGGCGTCGCCGATATCGCCGGCCTGGATGCGCATTTCCTTCTGCTTGCGGTCGACCGGGATCAACCGCGCACCATCGTCGTCCATGCGGACAATGCCGATCTGGCCGCGGCGCGGCTTGTCGAGGATTTTCATCGCCCGTGCGGTGTAGCGCGGCACGCTGCCGTCGCCCGGATGGATACGGGCAAGGATACGGTCGCCGGGCGCCGGTACGACGCGGTCGTCGGAACGGACCTGCAAGGTTACCAGTGGCTTCTCGCCTTCGTCCTCGTTCCAGTTGGCGGGGAAGGCGTGGAGCGCATCCGGGTCGGCGTCCGACGGGATGTCGAGTACGGTGACTGCGGGTAGGGCAGCGGCCGGCCTGATCTGCTTGCGGCGGCGGGCAATGAGGCCATCGCCCTCCATTTCCTTGAGCAGGACTTTGAAAGGCGTACGCATGTCGCCCTTGATGCCGAAGTACTTGGCGAGGTCGCGCTTGCCATCGATGTCGGGATGGCTCGCCATCGCCTCGAGAATCGCCTCGCGCGAGGGCAGCGCGCCGGTCTGGAACTGACGGGCGCCGCTCTTGCGCGGCGCCCTCGTGGGGGCGGCCGGTGTTGTTTTGTTTTTGATTCTGGCCATTGGGCTTTTCATTGTGTGGTTCATAGATAGGGCGTCCGGCGCGTCTTGCCAAACTGAGGTGACGGGCGCCGGTTGCGTGACGGTGGTCAAGAGCGCTGGGCATGCTATGAAACCTTCCGGTTTCAACGAACTGCCCGACCCATGACCATTCCATTCTTCGACGGCCATAACGACACCCTGCTCAAGCTGATCGAGAAGGGCGGGCCGAAGCCGGTCGACGCCTTTGTCCAAGGCGCGCCGACCGCCGATATCGACCTGCCGCGGGCAAATGCCGCTGGCATGGCGGGTGGCTTCTTCGCCATGTTTCCACCGCCGGTGAAGCAGGGGCTGGACAGCGTGGTCGGTTCGACCGCGAGCGGCGACGGCAAGCTACCGCCCATGCTCGACATTGCCGACGCCCAGGCCTCGACCAATGCCATGGCTTCGCTGCTCTTCCGCATCGAGAAGGCAGGCGCCGTTGCTGTCTGCCGCGATGTGACGGCGATCGATGCGGCGGTCGCTGCCGGGAAGCTGGCGGCCATCTTCCACATCGAGGGCGCCGAAGCGATCGACACCGATTTCCACGCCCTTGACGTGCTCTATGCCGCGGGGTTGCGCTCGCTGGGTATCGTCTGGAGCCGGGAGAACGCCTTCGGCACCGGCGTGCCCTTCAGGCACAATGCCGACCCCGATATCGGTCCGGGACTGACGGACGCTGGTAAGGAACTGGTCCGGGTCTGCAACGCCATGGGTGTGCTGATCGACCTCTCGCACCTTAATGCCGCCGGTGTCCGCGACGTTGCCACCATCTCGGACCGGCCGCTGGTTGCGACGCACTCCAACGTCCACGCCATCAGCCCGCATGCCCGCAACCTGGTCGATTGGCAACTTGCGGCGATCCGGGCGAGCGGCGGGATTGTGGGGCTGAACTATGCCTGCGGCTTCCTGCGTCCGGACGGTTTGATGCGCGCCGATACGGACATGGAGATCATGGTTCGCCATGTCGATGCGCTGGTCGAGGCGCTAGGCGAGGACGGTGTTGCGCTGGGTTCGGACTTTGACGGTGCCATGATCCCGACGGTGATCAAGGACGTAACGGGGGTGCCGAAACTGCTGCAGGCGCTGCTGGACAAGGGCTATGGCGAGGCGCTGGTGCGCAAGATCGCCATGGAGAATTGGCTGGGGTTACTGAAGCGAACGTGGGGATGAAGGGGGCCGCCTCGCAGTTCGAAAGGCTCACCACAAGGCCCAGACAACCCGCACACCTCGATATCATCCCGGGCTTGGCCCGGGACTGATCTCGCCCCTGCTTTCGCAGGGCTGACGGCCGGTGAATGGGTGTGGAAATCGACCCACCCAAGGCTCAGAACGGCGCGTCTTCTTCTTCGGCCTTGGCGGTCGACTTCTTCTTCGGCGCGGCCTTTTTCGTTGCCGGCTTTTTGGCGGCCGTCTTGGCCGGAGCCGTCTTGGCCGGAGCCTTCTTGGCCGCAGCCTTGCGGGCCGGCTTCTTGGAGCCGGTGGCCTCGGCTCTTGCCTTGATCAGCTCGAGAGCCTGTTCGAGGGTCACGTCGGCCGGGGCGATGGTTTTGGGCAGCGTGGCGTTGACTTTGCCCTGGTTGACGTAGGGGCCATAGCGGCCGTCGCGGACCGCGATAGCGCCGTCGGCGTGCTCGAATGTCTTGATCGCCGCCGGCGTGCCGCGTGTGCCACCTTTGCCGAACCGGCCGCCGCCAGCCGCCTTCTGGGCGAGGAGGTCGACGGCGCGGTTGAGGCCGACTGTGAAGACTTCCTCGACATCAGGCAGGTTGGCGTATGTGCCATCGTGGAGGATGAACGGCCCATACCGGCCGATGCCGGCGCTGATGGCTTTGCCGGTCTCCGGGTGGTCGCCGACGACGCGCGGCAGGCTCAAGAGCTGCAACGCCTGTTCAAGCGTCAATGTGTCCGGCGTCCAGCCCTTGGGCAGGGACGAGCGCTTCGGCTCCGGCCCTTCGCCTAGTTGAACATAGGGGCCGAAGCGGCCAGACTTGAGCAGCACGTCGAGACCGGATTCCGGATCGGTACCCAGCACGCCGTCGGCGGAAGCCTGCTCCGTGGCGCCAGTAGCGGCGTCCGAGAGCTGCATGGTGTGGCGGCATTCGGGGTAGTTCGAGCAGCCGATGAAGGCGCCGAACTTGCCCAGCTTGAGGCTCAGCGTGCCGGTGCCGCAGGTGGGGCAGGTGCGGGGATTCGAGCCATCCGCCTTGGGCGGGAAGATATGATCGGCGAGGAGCTCGTTGAGTGCGTCCAGCACTTCGGAGACGCGCAGATCCTTGATCTCCTCGGCGTTGCCCTGGAAGTCCTGCCAGAACTGGCGAAGGACCTCCTTCCAGTCCAGCTTGCCGTCGGAGATGAGGTCAAGCTGCTCTTCCAGGCTGGCCGTGAAGCCGTACTCGACATAGCGGGTGAAGAAGCTTTCGAGGAAGGCGATGACCAGCCGGCCGCGATCTTCCGGCACGATGGCGCGCTTGTCGAGGCGGACGTAGTTGCGGTCGATCAACACCGACACGGTAGCCGCATAGGTGGACGGGCGCCCGATACCGACCTCTTCCATTTTCTTGATGAGGCTGGCTTCGGTGTAGCGCGGTGGCGGCTGGGTGAAGTGCTGCTCGATGACGGTTTCCTCGAGCTTCGGACGATCGCCTATCGCGAGCGGCGGCAGTTCACGCGTATCCTCATCGTCTTCCTCACGGTCAGACGACGCCTCGACGCCATAGAGCGCGAGGAAGCCCGGGAAAGTGACGACCGAGCCTGTGGCGCGAAGTTCGATAGCGCGCGGCGTACCCGACACTTGAATGTCGGCGGTGGTCCGTTCGATTTCGGCCGACTTCATCTGGCTGGCGAGGGTCCGCTTCCAGATCAGCTCGTAGAGCCGGTGCTTGTCGGCGTCGCCGCGGAGCGTATCCGGATGCCGGAACATGTCGGTGGGGCGAATGGCCTCGTGCGCTTCCTGAGCGTTCTTGGCTTTGGTCTGATAGATGCGAGCCTTTTCGGGCAGATAGTTGTCGCCAAAGTTCTTCGCAATGGCGCGGCGGGCCTGCTCGATGCCCTCCGGCGCCATCTGCACGGCGTCGGTTCGCATGTAGGTGATGATGCCCTCTTCGTAGAGCTTCTGTGCGATCTGCATGGTGCGGCTGGGCGAGAAGCCGAGGCGCGAGGATGCATCCTGCTGCAGGCTCGAGGTGGTGAAGGGCGCGTACGGGTTGCGCTTGGTCGGCTTCTTGTCGACGGCAGTGACCGAGAACACGCCATTGTCGATGGCGTTCATGATGGCCTTTGCCTCGTCGCCCGACTTGATGTCGAGCTTGTCGGTCTTCTTGCCATCAACGGAGTAGAGGCGGGCCTCGAAGCTCTTCCCCTTCTCGTTGAGCTTGGCGATGACCGACCAGTATTCCTGAGCCTTGAACTTTTCGATCTCCGCTTCCCGGTCGCAGACGAGGCGCAGCGTCACCGACTGCACCCGGCCCGCCGAACGCGAACCCGGCAGCTTGCGCCAGAGGATGGGCGAAAGAGTAAAGCCTACGAGATAATCGAGGGCACGGCGCGCGAGATAGGCATCGACGAGCGGCTGGTCGATGATGCGCGGATGCTGCATCGCCTCGGAGATCGCCGACTTGGTGATGGCGTTGAAGACCACACGGCTGACCGGCTTGTCCTTGACCAGCTTCTTCTGCTTGAGCACGTCGAGCACGTGCCAGGAAATGGCCTCACCCTCGCGATCGGGGTCGGTAGCTAGGATCAGTTCGTCGGCGTCCTTGAGGGCATTGCCGATATCGGCGAGACGCTTCTTGGAAGCGGTATCGACCTCCCAGCTCATGGCGAAATCTTCTTCTGGACGGACCGAGCCATCCTTTGCCGGCAGGTCGCGCACATGGCCAAAGCTGGCCAGGACCTCGTAGTCCTTGCCCAAATAACTGTTGATTGTCTTGGCCTTGGCCGGACTTTCAACGATGACCAGTTTCATAGACGACGCCGCTTTTTGGAGGGTTTGATTGCGGCGCAAAATGGTGAAGCCCATTTCGGCTGTCAACCTGCGCCGCGGGGCGGTCCAGGCATTCCCCGTAGGGGAAGATTTTTGGGGGCCAGCTAGAAGCGGAGCGCTACCAGTTGGCCGCTCGACCATTCGATACGACCATCGAGGTCGAGTTCCAGCATCAGCGTCTGCATCTTAGCGACAGGGAGGGCCAGGTTGGCGATGAGCTCGTCGACCGGAATCGGAGTGACGCTGAGCGCCGCCAAGAGCTTTTCCCGGTCGCCGGCGGTGGGCGGCTCGTCGACGAATTCGGCGTCGGGCAGCCAGTCGGGCTCGAACAGGGTTTCCCGGCCGGGATCAGCGGTGGAAACGACCTCGATAATGTCGGCGGCCGAGGTGATGAGGCGGGCGCCCTGCTGGATCAGCGCATTGCCGCCCTCGGCGCGCGGATCGAGCGGCGAGCCGGGAACGGCAAAGACATCGCGATTCTGTTCGAGCGCCAGCCGGGCGGTGATCAACGAGCCCGAGCGCTTCGCCGCCTCGACTACGACGATGCCCAGCGACATGCCGGAGACCAGCCG
>JAEZKB010000303.1 GCA_023415605.1 Pseudomonadota bacterium | reverse complement strand
TTAACCTTAAGGATTGTTTAAGGGCGATTTTGTCGCGGCGTTTTGCGACTGTGACTGGCGGCGGCGAACGACCCTCTCTCAGGGGCGCGCCTGGGTTTGGGAAACGCGTCAAAATGCAAAAAACGAGCACCAAAACGCTCTATGACTACTGGAATACCCTGCGCGGCTCGCGCTCGGCTCCTGATCGCCGCGACATCGATCCGACCCGGATTCGTGGCGCGCTTGCCAATACCTTCATCCTCGAGCTCAACGAATCGAACGAGTTCGACTTCCGTCTCGCCGGTTCGCATATATGCGCCGCCTATGCGCGTGAACTGAAGGGCCGTTCCTTCACCCGCCTCTGGCACCAGCGTGACCGCGAGGCCATGGACACGCTGATCCGCGCCGTGACTGAAGATCACGCCGTGGCGCTGGTCACCTTCCAGGGCACCACCGCCATCCACACCAAGGTATCGGTCGAGACCATCCTTCTGCCGGTCCGCCATAACGGATCGACCAATACTCGCCTTCTCGGCGCCATGACGGCCATCGACGAGCCTTACTGGTTCGGCGTGCAGCCGGTGATGGAGCAGCGGATCACTGGCTTGCGGCTGATCTGGCCGGACGATGTGTCGCTCGACGACATGGCCCGCGACATTGCCGCTTCGGTACCCAACGAGGTGGTCTTTGCCAGCGGCAATGGCGTGACGCCGATTCCGATGCAGGCTACCGTTTACGGCCGTTCGGCCCGGCGTTACGCGCATCTGGCGGTGATCGATGGCGGCCGCTCGTAAAGTAGCGACTTACGTCTAGTCTGCGCGGCAAGTCTTACAGTCGGTTAACCAAAACTGGTTAGCGTGATCCCGATACTTCTTCGATCGGGCCCGGCTACCCAATGATCACCGATGATTCCGCCACCGAGCGCCTTGCCCGTCCGCGTAGCTTCGCGCCGGCAGCACGCTTTCAAAGGGTAAAGATTTCGGTACTGGGCCGCTACATGTTGCAGGATCGGCGCGAGTTTCCGTGCCAAATCCTCGAGATGTCGCCGGGCGACGCCACCGTCATTGCGCCGATCGCCGGCCAGGTCGGCGAAAAGGTCATCGCCTATCTAGATCACATGGGCCGCATCGAAGGCAGCATCATCTCGACCATCGATGGTGGCTTCACCATGGATATCGTCGCCAGTCCTCGCAAGCGCGACAAGATGGCCGCGCAACTCACCTGGCTGGCCAACAAGGACCTCCTTAACCTGCCGGAGGATCGCCGCCACGAGCGTGTCGTGCCCGATAACCGGCACTCGACGGTGGTCCTCGACGACGGCCGTCGCTACAACTGCAAGATCATCGACATCTCGCTCTCCGGCGCGGCCATCGAACTTGCCGTCCGCCCGGCGATGGGCACGCCGGTCACTTTGGGCCGCATGCGCGCCCGCGTTGTCCGCCACTTCCAGGATGGAGTCGCGGTGGAATTTGCCTCCGCCCAGGAAATGCTCAACGTCGTCCAGCAGAACCTACGGCTGAACTGACCGATCTCACATCGCAGACTCGACCGAGGGCGCCTGCGGGCGCCCTTTCTCATGCTTAACCGGATCTCACCGGGGTCGATAAAACACGCATAAAAACTAGCTCGCAGTTTTCGGAGCGACGCAAGCCGCGCCCGGCATCTTCAAGCCCATCAGGGGGCTCAAGAAGATGCCAAACAAGAAGAACTTCGCCACAGAAGTGGCCGCGATCGTGATGGTCGCATTGTTTTCTGCCTTTCCCGCCGCGGCTGCGTCGGTCGATCTCAACAATCCGGCCTTCGCTCAGACCGCAGGCAAGACCAGCATCCCGATC
The DNA here is from genome assembly GCA_023415605.1 of Pseudomonadota bacterium. Lineage (GTDB taxonomy): Bacteria > Pseudomonadota > Alphaproteobacteria > Rhizobiales > Devosiaceae > Devosia_A. The sequence continues at coordinate 3,334 of JAEZKB010000303.1, read as the reverse complement.
GGTCATTCCGAATTCTGCAAAGCGCATCGCGGCGAATGTGGCAAGAACCGCAATATCGTCGATGTCGAGACGCTGACCGAAGACCGCTGGCAGACGTTGGTGGCCGTCAATGTCGAGATGAACCGCGCCATCGTCCCAGTGACCGACGCCGACCTCTATAGCGTCGAAGAACTTTGGACCTACCCCGACGGCTTTGGCGATTGCGAGGACTATGCGCTTGCCAAGCGCCGTGCCCTCATCGAAAGCGGTTGGGATGCCTCGACCTTGCTGATCGCCGTGGTGCGCCAGAAGTCGGGCGACGGCCACGCGGTGCTGATGGTCCGCACCGACCGCGGCGACCTTGTCCTCGACAACCAGGACGGCAGCATCCGCGTCTGGAACGAAACGCCCTACCAGTACCTCAAGCGCCAGAGCCAGGCCAATGCCGGCGAATGGGTCGATATCCTCGACAACCGCGTTACCGTCGTCGCGCAGCGCTGATCCTCACCGGCGCCGCGCAAACGAAAGGGCCAGCCTCGTCCCCCGAGGCTGGCCCTTCGTGCTTCCCCCGAGCTGCCGTCAGTGAACGACGGCGAAATAGCCACCGACCACCAATAGGCCGGTGATGAAACTCCATCCGAAAGCGACGAAAGCTGCCAGCAGCGCCGACGTCACCGTGATGGTGCCGTCCGTTTCCTGCCGCCAGCCCATCTGCAGGATGATGTATGGACCGCAGAAAAAGCTGACGAACAACAGGCCGAAGGTGCGCATCAGCGTCGCGCCGTTGTAGCGCAGCGCCGCCTGCTCGCGGCACAGCCATTGGTAAAGATATGTGCCACTGCCGGCGACGGCCATGCCGACAGCCATGATCCATCCTGCCAGCAGAAGTTCTCGCAGCATCTTCGTCCAAGCCCCACAGCAACGACGCGGCCGCGTAACTCTCGCAGCCTTGTTAACCCTTCATTAAGCATATGCGGGCCCTCATCGGCTGTCACGCCGTCTCGCTCAATCTGGTTAATTGCCACAGATGCCCTCGCCCGCCGCAGCGCGAACCCCGCAAACCCATTCGGTGGGCTTCAATCTGGCTGCTATCGCGGCCCTTGTGGCGTTGGTGGCGATCGCCCTCGCCTATGCGATTGATGCGGCCGGCCGGAATGCCAGCGTCGCTCCGCATCGGGTGGTCGAGGACGAGGTCACGCTGACCCGCACCATCGGCGGTCGCGATCTTGAGATTCCGGTCTCGTGGTTCCGCTACACCGAGCAGCGCGTCGAAGGCTTCGCCAAGCAGATCGATCTGCAGCTGCTGCTGCCCTTGGGGAAGGATGCCGCACCGGTGCCGGTCGAGGTGACGCTGATGCCCCGCAGCCGGGTGCGGCCGAGCGCCAGCCTGCTCGATGGCGTCTACCTCCATCAGTTTCAGCCGGTGGAGATCAATGACGGGCCGGCAGGGCTCATCGGCAAGCCGCTCGAACAACGCGACGGCTTTGCCGGCGAGACCATCTGGTATGACGCACTGTCAGCTGACCCGTTCGTCGCAAAATGCGCCGCGCCGGTGGCCGAAGGCACGGCAGCACGCTGCCTCAGGACCGTCTATCTCGGTCCAGGGCTGGCGGCAGTCTATGCCTTTGGCGCGGATGTGCTTGAAAACTGGAAGCGCTTCGACCCGGAAATCCGGGCCCTGCTTGCCAGGATCGGCGTCTGACCGCCGCTACTGGACCTCGTCGAGATCGACGTCGAGGATCGCCATCTGGAAATTGTACGAGCGGTCGCCGTCTTCATCGTCGGCATAGATGAGGCCGAGGAATTCCTCGCCCAGATAGACCTCGACGGAATCGTTCTGCTTGCTCCGCGGCCGGACGTCGATGTTCCGGTTGTTGAACTTCTGCTGCAGGAACTTTTGGAGCTTGATGATCTCAGGGTGGTTCAATTGTCGCTCCTTGGTCGCGTTTGGGCTCGCCACAATAGGCATAACCGCCTTCCGGGCAATCCCGGCCGGCGCTTTTCCCCGCTGGAATGGGCGGAATTGCGGCGCTGGCCGAGGCTCAGCCGGTGAGATCGTGCACCATGACGACATGGTCCATCACGGTGGCCGGGCGAGCGCATCCGGCCTCGCCGATGATCTTGGCCGGCACCCCGGCTACGGTGACACGCGGCGGCACTTCCTTGACCACCACCGAGCCGGCACCGATGCGGGCGCAATCGCCCACTTTGATATTGCCCAGGACGATCGCGCCTGCCCCGATCAGCACGCCATTGCCGATCTTGGGGTGGCGGTCTTCCTCGGACTTGCCGGTGCCGCCGAGCGTGACGCCTTGCAGGATCGAGACATCGTCGCCGATCACGGCCGTCTCGCCGACCACGAAGCCAGTGGCGTGGTCGAGCATGATGCCCTTGCCGATACGGGCCGCAGGGTTGATGTCGACCTGGAACACCTGGCTCGAGCGGCTTTGCAGGTAGAAGGCAAAGTCCTTGCGACCCATGTGCCAGAGCTGGTGCGTGAAGCGATGCGTCTGGATCGCCTGGAAGCCTTTGAAATAGAGGAAGGCGTCCAGGATCTTGTGGCACGCGGGGTCGCGCTCGAAGGTGGCCGCGAGGTCGCTGCGCGATTCACCGCCGATCTCCGGACGAGCCGCGATAGCGTCCATAAACGCTTGGCGGATGAGGTCCGCTGAGACATCCGAGTGGTGCAGGCGTTCGGCAAGCCGGTGCGCCAGCGCTTCCTCGAACGTTTCGTGGTTGAGCACTGACGAGATGAGGAGGTTCGATAGCGACGGCTCTGCGGCGAGTACGCCGCGTGCATCCGCAACCACGGCGTCCCACACCGGATCCACGGTCTGCAGATGCGACGCCTTCTTGCTGCTGCCCGCCATGTCAGTCTCCATCGTGATCTGCCGATATTAAAGCATTGGGTTCTCGAGGACCAAGCCCCGACGCGTAATTTGGTTCATTTTCTGCTGAACGAGGAGTGAAGCGGCCTAGCGGTGACGCGACAGGAACTCGAGCGCGGCGCGTTTGAAGCTCGGGTCGCCGGTCGCCCGCATGTGGTCACGACGCTCGATCGTGAACGCCTCGCCACGCGGTAGCAGCTTTGCCAAGGCCTCGGGCGGACCGGCCATGTCGTCGTCGGCCCCGACTGCCACCAGCACCGGCCCGCTGATGCGGCGCACGTCAGCCTCCGGCATGGGCTCGCGAGACGACACCATACAGGCAGCCAGCGCGGCTTTGTCGGCCTTGTTGTGGTCGGCGAAGATGCGGAATTGCCGGCCAACGCGGTCTTTCACTTGGTCCAGCGACTCCGCGGTCAGTGCCGAAATGATGGTCTCGGAATCAGCCAACCCGGTGATCAGGTTTGCCC
>JAEZKB010000296.1 GCA_023415605.1 Pseudomonadota bacterium | reverse complement strand
GATCGGCCACGGCTGGTCGGCCGAGCCATAGCCCACGCCGCGGAGCGACGAGATGATGCCGCGCGACAGGCCGTCATACGGGGCCAGAACGCCGTGAACGACGGTGCCGTCCGAGTAGTTGGCCGAGAGGATGTTGTCCATGCGGGCCTGCGCCACGGCGCCGTCCCAACGGAGCGTACCCACGGTGTCCATGCCCTGCTGGCCGGACTTGATGACGATGTCGCCGGATTCGATCATCGGCTGCAGCACCGACATGGCGCCGTCATAGAAGAAGAAGGCGTTGTTGTCGTCCGGCGAACCGCCGAAGAGTTCGACGTTCCACGGCTTGACGTCCGGGAAGCGTTCCTTGAGGCCCTTCACCAGCGAATTGGCCTGCAGCACACCGACCTGGAAGTTGTCGAAGGTGGTGTAGTAGTCGACATTGCCGCTGTCGCGGATCAGGCGGTCATAGGCGATGACCTTGATGCCGGCATCGGCAGCCTGCTGCAGCACGGCCGAGAGCGTGGTGCCGTCGATCGAAGCGATCACGAGAGCCTTCACGCCCTTGGTGACCATGTTCTCGATCTGCGCCAGCTGGTTCGGAATATCGTCTTCCGCATACTGCAGGTCGACGGTGTAACCCTTGCTTTCGAGGGCAGCCTTGAGCTCGTTGCCGTCGGAAATCCAACGGAGCGACGACTGCGTCGGCATCGCGATGCCGATCTGGCCCTTGTCCTGGGCAAATGCCTGGCCGGAGAGCGCGATGGCGCCAACCGTCACGGCGGTCATGAGAAGTTTCAGGGCTTTCACTGGTAGTCCTCCCGGTAAACCCATTGCTGTGCGGCCCCCGCAACCGATGCGGAGTCCGGGAAAGAAACGGGTGCAAAGCCCGGCGCATGCCGAGAACCGTGGGCGAGCGGGATAACCGCCGGCCGGCGAACAAGACAGGGCGACGCTCCGGTTACCGGCTCACGTCCTGGTCGAGATGCCTCCCGTTTCCACGGCATTGCTGCCGTGTGTGCGTCTCCACGCGCACGGCCGGAAGCTATTGGAATCAGATATACCTGTAAAGATGGCTGAACCCCGGGAAACTACGCGTTGCATCGTTGCAGTGCGCCGACTTGCGATCCGGGCTTGGTTTCTCTAGGGTTGCGCCACTCGTTCAGCCGGTCTGGCAACGCGGGAGGACGCGAGTCAGACTGCCAAAGATATCTGATATGTTGAGGGGCATATGGTTACCCAAACTGAAACTGGCAGGCGGGAGGAGCCTGTCGGTACGGCCGCGTCGAACGTCGCGGAGGCACTTGTCGAAATGATCCTCGGGGAGATGGCGCCCGGCGCCAGCCTCCCCAGCGAAGCGGAACTGGCGAGCCAGTTCTCGGTGAGCCGCCTGACCATCCGCGAGGCGGTCAAGATGCTCGAGGGACGCGGCCTGGTCGAACTGGCGCGCGGCCGCCGCGCCGTGGTGCGGGAGCCCGATGGCTCGGCCTTCTCCGATTTCCTCGCCTCGCTCATCCGCAACGACCCCAAGGGTCTTTTCGACCTCGTCGAACTGCGCATCGCGCTCGAAACCATGTCGGCCCGTTCGGCCGCCCGGCAAAGTTCCCGCGCCGCGCTGCAGGCCCTCGAAAGCGCCATGCAGGGCATGCGGACCTCTGCCGAAGAGTACAACCGCGCCGTCCGGGACGGCGACGACGCCGAACCCGCCGATCGCCGCTTTCACGATTTCGATCTGCAGTTCCACGAAGCCCTTGCCATGGCGAGCGGCAACCGGGTGGTGGCCTTTCTCTTCGAGGCGATGAGCAAGTCGCTGCGCGAGAGCTTTTCCATGAGCCGGCGCGGTCAGACGATGCGCGGCTCGACCCGCGAGGACACCGTCGCCGCCCATCAGGCCGTGCTCGACGCCGTCCGCGCCGGCAAACAATCCGCCGCTGCCGACGCCATGCGTCTCCATCTCACCGACACCGCCAAGGATATCCGCTCCCACGTCGCCAATGCGAGCGGCTAGGCGCAGCGGCAACAGCCGCCGGTCTGGCGAGACCGGCGGCTGTCAGGCTCATTCGATGTCGATCGGCGGCAGCAGGTCGACCGGTTCTTCCGGTTCCGGATCGGGAGCCGGCGGCGGGGACGGCGGCGTATCGACCACCGGCGGATTGTCCGGCGTGTCGTCCGGATCGGGCTGGTCGATGATCGAGTCCGGCGGAGTGAACGGATCCGTGGGGCCGTAGCCGTCGTCGGGTGCACCGGCGCTGGCTCCGATCGAGCCGGTGGCGGTGTAGTCGATGTCGTCGGCGCAGAGCGCGTCGGCGATAGCCGTGATCTCGCCCTGCACCTTGGCTCCCGCCGCGGCCTGGCCGGCGAGGCGGATGCCCCGCTCCAGTTCGAGGCAGACGAACGGCGAGAGCTTCCTGCCCTGCCCTTCCTCGGCGAGCGCCTGGGCCAGTGCCTGGAGGTCGTCGTTGCGCTCCGCCGACCGCGGCAGCGCATTGGCGAAGTCGACCACGGCGTTGCCGCAGGTGCCGACCCGTGCTTCCACGGGACAGGCCGACATGACCTTGGCGATGGCTTCGGGGGAGGTTGCCGCCTGGCTCATGCCAGGGGCGGAGAGCAGCGCGAAAAGCGTGGCTGCCAGAGTGGTGGTTGATAGACGCATGTGCGTATGTCCTTTGCAGTGTTCTTGTACTGGACAGACGACTACGTCCTGACGGCTTGTCTTCCGGGGTCTTCCCCGTCGACCACTTTCCGCCACGCTTCTTTGGTGAGCGTTCTTGGAAAGCTGTGCCCGTGCGGCGCCCAGCGGCGCCGGGAATGACGCACGGTCGATGAACCGGCGATGAATGCGCGCTGGTTGCCCTCGACCCCAGCCTTGTCGACCTCCGGTTCAGGATCGGTTCATCCATGGGGTGGGAGAAACCACGCATGATAGCCGGGGTGGCTCTGGGCCGCCCGCCTTGTCATGCCGGGGGTACGGGTTGATGCCGCTGCACTTTGGTCCCTTCGTTCTCGACGAGGATGCTCGCTCGCTCACTATGAGCGGGGTGGCGCTGCATGTGCAGCCGCGCGTCTTCGATTTCCTCGCCTATCTGGTCAAGAATGCCGGCCGGGTGGTGCCCAAGGACGAGCTGCTCGATACGCTGTGGCCCGGTGTGATCGTCACGGAATCCTCGCTGCAGCGCGCCGCGAGCCTGGCGCGCCGGGTGCTCGCTGACGGCGGCATCGGCGAAGCGCTGAGAAATTACGCGAGGCACGGCTATCGCTTCGCGCTCGATACGCCCGGGCTTGGACCACTGACGCGGGAAAATACACCGGCGGAACCGGCCCTGACGGCAGCGCGGGAAGCGATGACCCGGCGCGATTGGGAAACGGCTAGCCGGCTCTTCCGAGAAGCAGCCGCAGCGGCGCCGCTCAACCCCGACGATCTCGAACTCTGGGGACTGGCGGATGAGTGCCGCGGCCATGCCGTTGCCGCCCTGCCCGCGCTGCTCAAGGCGGTGGAAGCTCATCTCGCTTCCGGCGAGATGGAGCGCGCCGCCCGTGCCGCGGTAACGGTCGCCAAGGTCGAACTCGAACGCGGCGCCAAGGCCGCCGCGCAGGGCTGGCTGAAGCGAGCCGAGGGGATCCTCGGGGGTCAGGGAGGCCCGACGGGAACGGCCTATCTGCTCTGGATGCAGGCGCGGCTTGCTGGCTCCAGCGGCCGCCCCGAGGACGCGCTGCAGCTTGTCACCAGCGCCGCAGAGCTGGCGGAAACCACCGGCGACCCGGGGCTCCGCGCCCTGACCATGGTCTATAGAGGCTTCTTCCAGATGTCGCTCGGACAGATCGAAGAGGGTGGCGCGCTGCAGAACCACGCTGCGGCCATTGCGCTCTCCAGCCAGGTCGACCCGATCACCGGCAGCCTCGTCTATTGTAACATCCTCTGGTCGTGCCGGAACTTCGCCGACTGGGAACGCGCGCTGCAATGGAGCGACGGGTTTGAGGCCTGGTGCGACGCGGTCTTTGCCGAGCGTCCCGGCTCCTGCGACCTGCACCGCGCCGAAATTCTCGCCTCGCGAGGAACGCTCGCCGAGGCGTTCGAGAAGATCACCCGGTCCCTGCCCAAGCTTGCCGACGAGGAATCCTGGTCCCTCGGGGACGGCTATCGCGTCCGTGGCGATGTCGCCGCCATGCTGGGCGACTTCGACACCGCAGACGCCGACTATGCCATGGCCTTCGCGCTGGGTTGGGATGCCGAGCCAGGGCATGCCGTGCGCCTCTTCGAAAAGGGCGACGCCGACGCCGCACTCGCCGCGCTCGACCGGGCCCTGCAGGGCCGCGGCTGGTTCCAGCTGCAGCGTCGGGGCGTGCTGCTGGTCAATGCCGCGCGCATCGCCGCCAAGGCTGGTAAGGCTGCGCGGGCCGAAAACTATCTGCGTGAACTCGAGGCGGGCAAGGAACGCTGGCCGCAGCCAGCCATTCGCGCCATGATCGCCGAGGCTCGTGCCGCTCTGCTGCCTGACGGCGACCTGCAGGGGACACAGCTGCGCATCATGGCGCGCCAGTTCTGGACCAGCGCCAAGCTCGACTATCACGCCACCCGCCTCCGCATCGAGCTTGCCGAAATACATCTCGCCGCCGGCGATCAGGTCGCCGCCAAGGCGGAACTTGCTGCCGCAGAGCTCACCGCCCGCCGCATCGCCTCGCCGCGCCTGCTCGACGCCATCGCAGCGCTGCGCCGACCGGCCTGGCGAGCGGCGAATGATCAGCAACTGATCAGCGCGCGGTAAGGACCTTCCGCATCACTCGTCCTATCGCTGTTGCCATCACGCAACGGCGTGACGGTGGGGGGCACCCACACCCTAGGACGAATGAAAATGAACTTCTCTCTTCCCCGGCTGGCGCTTGTCGCCAGTCTCTTCACCGCGCTGGTCACCGGCATTCCGGCAGCCTTCGCCCATGATGGTGAGCATGCCGGCGTCGCCGCCGGGAACCCCCTGGTCGAGCATGTCCGCTCCGTCAACGAGCGCTTCGCCGACGTCGCTGTCGCCGTGGCCGAAGGCTATGCCCCGATCCCCTGCGTCTCAGGCATCGAAGGCGGCGCCATGGGCATCCACTATGTCAACGGCGCCCTGATCGAGGACGACGTCATCGACATCGGCAAGCCCGAGGCCGTGATGTACGAGCCCGGCCCCAATGGCGAGATGACGCTGGTGGCGGTGGAATACATCACCACCAAGGGTCCGGCCTCACTCGAAGGTCACCTCTTCAGCCTCACCGGCGCGCCCAACCGCTATGGCCTGCCGGCCTTCTACGAACTGCATGTCTGGGCCTGGCGGGACAACCCGACCGGCACCTTCGCCGACATGAACCCCACCGTCTCGTGCGACTACGCCGTCGCCGCCAGCAACTGAAAGGACCACACCAAATGAAGCGCTATGTCATCGAACGCGAGATCCCCGATGTGGGCATGAGCGACCTGGAAAAGTGTGCCGAGATCGCACGCATCTCGAACACGGCTCTCGGCAAGCTCGCCCCACGCATCCAGTGGGAGCACTCCTACTTCACAGCCAACAAGACCTTCTGCATCTACCTCGCCGAAGACGAAGCGGTGGTGCGTGAACACGCCAAGCTCTCCGGCTTCCCGGCCAACGTGATCACAGAGGTCAAGTGCATCGTCGATCCCACCACCGCTGTTGCGGCCTAGGGGCGGGATGCCTGAGAGCCGGTAGAACCGGCCCCGGCATGAGCGCGCCCGGCGTGACCTGACCACGCCGGGCGTCTTTCTTCATCTCAACCGAACGGTCGACGCCACGCGCCGGCCATTGGCGCACAAGGGCGCCACAACGCGGGGGCGCGACAGATTGGAGATGACCATGACCACCGACCAGTTCAGCCCCGCCACGCGCTTCACCGGCTCACTGGACTTCGCTTTCGCCGCTCTCCGCTCCATGCGGATGCGGCTGCGCCGACCGATCCATGTCAGCGAACTCTCGCCGCATCTGCGCAGGGATGTCGGGCTCGACGCCTTCGACGCTCACGCTGCGTTCGACCGCGACAGGTCGCGCTGAACTCAGCCGAGCTCCTGCGCGAGACCGATGAGCAGGCCCTCCGGGCCGCGAATGTAGCAAAGGCTGTAGACGTCTTGGTAGTTGACCACCTCGCCAATCAGTTCAGCGCCATGCGGCCGCAGCCGCTCCAGCGTCTCGGCGAGGTTGTCGACGGCGAACATCACCCGCAGATAGCCGAGCGCATTGACCGGCGCAGTGCGATGATCGCCGACGACCTCCGGCCGGATGAACTTGGAGAGTTCGAGCCGTCCATGCCCGTCGGGCGTGCGCATCATCGCTACCTCGACCTGCTGGTCGCCAAGCCCGGTGACCCGGCCCGCCCATTCGCCCTCGATCGACGCCCGCCCCTCGAGTTCGAGCCCGAGCGCCTCGAAGAACTGGACGGTCGCATCGAGGTCGGCGACCACGATGCCCATATTGTCCATGCGCTTGACCGTCATGCGTCTCCCCTTGTCGACCAAAGGCTATGTACGTCGAGTCGCAATGATGGTTGATAGTCCGCCGAAAACTGGAGGACTTCATGACGACGCGCCAACACACCCTCAATGACGGAACCACGCTGCCGATCATCGGCCTGGGTACCTATACCCTGACCGGCCTTGCCGGCGTCGAGGCGATGAGCGCCGCTCTGCAGGCCGGCTATCGTCTGCTCGACTCGGCGGTGAACTACGAGAACGAGGGCGCCGTCGGCAAGGCCGTGCGCATGTCGAGCGTACCGCGCGAAGAGATCCGCGTGACCTCAAAGCTCCCCGGCCGCCACCACAGCAAGCAAAAGGCCGCCATTGCCATCGAAGAGTCGGTGCTGCGCAGCGGCCTCGACTATCTCGACCTTTATCTCATTCACTGGCCCAACCCCAGTCAGGGGCTCTTTGTCGAGGCCTGGGAGGCGATGATCGAAGCACGCGAACGCGGCCTGCTCCGCTCGATCGGCGTCTCGAACTTCCTGCCGGAGTATCTCGACCTCCTGATCGAGAAGACCGGCGTGGCGCCGAGCGTCAACCAGATCGAGCTGCACCCCTATTACAACCAGGCCGAGCAGCGCGCCGCCGACCGCGAGCGTGGCGTCCTAACCCAGGCCTGGACGCCGATCGGCAAGGGCACTGCCCTCCTCGGCGAGGCGCCCATCGTGGCGCTGTCCCAGAAGTACAACCGCACGCCGGCCCAGATCGTGCTGCGCTGGCATGTGCAACTCGGGGTGCTGCCGATCCCGAAATCGGCGAGCCCGGCGCGGCAGGCCGAAAACCTAGAGATCGAGGGCTTTGAGCTCACCGAGGCTGACATGGCTTCGATCAATGCCCTCACCCGCCCCGATGGCCGCCTCTTCGACGGCGACCCGCGCGTGCACGAGGAGTTCTGATCCCCGCATGAGCTGGGACGCATTGCAGCTCTGGGGCGACGAC
>JAEZKB010000286.1 GCA_023415605.1 Pseudomonadota bacterium | reverse complement strand
CTCGTCGCCCGTGTCCGCAAGGCCGCCGAGGACCTCGGCTACTCGCAGATGGACATCATCTCCGGAGCCGGCCACGACGCCTGCTGGATGAACCGCATCGCTCCCTCCGTCATGATCATGTGCCCTTGCGTCGATGGTTTGAGCCACAACGAGGCTGAATCAATCAGCAAGGAGTGGGCCGGCGCCGGCGCCGACGTGCTCCTGCACGCCGTGCTGGAAACCGCGGAGATTGTGGCGTGACGCCATCCGCTCTATACTTCACGCCAATAGAGGTTGAGCGATGCCGGACACGGTCACGAACGAACTCATCTATGGAACGCTCAAGCGCATGCAGGAAACACTGGCCTTGCACACGCAATACCACCTTAAGGTCAAGCAGCGACTTGGCTTCATCGAGGAGCAGTACGCCAGCGTTTCGCGCCGCGTTGACCGCATCGATGAGCGGCTCGATCGCATCGAAAGACGCTTCGACCTCGTCGAAGTCTAGCGCAGCCATTCGTCGCATCATTTTCAGAGCCGTCGCTGCCCCGCAGCGGCGGCTTTCGTTCGTTTGAGGGATAACTCATGACCATCATCAAGAACGGCACCGTTGTCACCGCCGATCTCACCTACAAGGCCGATGTGCGCGTCGAGAACGGCACCATCACAGAGATCGGGCAGAACCTCTCGGGCGGCGAGACGCTCGACGCAACCGGCTGCTACGTCATGCCCGGCGGCATCGATCCGCACACCCATCTCGAAATGCCCTTCATGGGCACCTATTCGAGCGACGACTTCGAGTCCGGCACCCGCGCTGCGCTCAGTGGTGGCACCACCATGGTGGTCGACTTCTGTCTCCCCAACCCCAACCAGTCGCTGCTCGAAGCGCTGCAGATGTGGGACAACAAGACCGGCAAGGCCTCTACCGACTATTCCTTCCATATGGCCATCACCTGGTGGGGCGAGCAGGTCTGGAACGAAATGGCCGATGTCGTCGATCGCGGCATCACGTCGTTCAAGCACTTCATGGCCTATAAGGGCGCCCTGATGGTCGACGACGACGAGATGTTCTCGTCTTTCCAGCGCTGCGCCGATCTCGGCGCCTTGCCGCTGGTCCACGCTGAAAACGGCGACGTTGTCGCCCAGATGACCGCAAAGCTCCTCGCCGAAGGCAACAACGGCCCCGAGGCCCATGCCTATTCGCGCCCGCCCGAGGTTGAAGGCGAGGCCACCAACCGCGCAATCATGATCGCCGATATGGCCGGCGTCCCGGTCTATATAGTCCACACCTCATGCGAAGAGGCGCATGAAGCCATCCGCCGCGCCCGCCAGAAGGGCATGCGCGTCTATGGCGAACCGCTGATCCAGCATCTCGTGCTCGACGAAACCGAGTACCAGAACCCCGATTGGGACTATGCCGCCCGCCGGGTGATGAGCCCGCCCTTCCGCAACAAGAAGCACCAGGATTCGCTTTGGGCCGGCCTGCAGTCGGGCTCGCTCCAGGTGGTGGCGACCGATCACTGCGCCTTCACCACTGCGCAAAAGCGCAACGGCATCGGCAACTTCGCCAAGATCCCCAACGGTACCGGCGGTCTCGAAGACCGCCTGCCCGTGCTCTGGACCCATGGCGTCTCCACCGGCCGCCTGACCATGAACGAGTTCGTCGCCGTCACCTCGACCAACATCGCCAAGATTCTGGGGCTCTACCCCAAGAAGGGCGCCGTACTGGTGGGCGCCGATGCCGATCTCATCGTCTGGGACCCCAAGCGGAAAAAGACCATCACCGCCGCCAAGCAGCAGTCGGCCATCGACTACAACGTCTTCGAAGGGTTCGAGGTCGAAGGCCTGCCCCGCTTCGTTCTGACGCGTGGACATGTCGCGGTCAGCGAAGACAAGCTGGACACCCGCGAAGGCCATGGTCAGTTCGTACCGCGCGAGCCGAAGGGCCCGGTCAACCGCGCCTTCTCGCAGTGGAAGGAAGTCACCGCGCCGCGTCAGGTGCAGCGCACCGGCGTGCCGGCAACCGGGGTCTGAGTTTGAGCGTCGTTTCCGCCAAGAACCTTGGCCTCACCTTCAAGACGGGGGACGGCGATGTCGTCGCCCTCCAGGATGTCAATCTCGAGATCGAGCGGGGCGACTTCGTCTCGTTCATCGGTCCTTCGGGCTGCGGCAAGACCACGTTCCTCAGGGTCATGGCCGATCTCGAACAGCCCACGTCCGGCACCATCACCGTCAATGGCACCAGCCCCTCTGACGCCCGGCTCAACCGGGCCTATGGCTACGTCTTCCAGGCGCCGGCGCTTTATCCCTGGCGCACCATCGAAAAGAACATCGCGCTGCCGCTCGAGGTCATGGGCCTCGGCGACCGCGAGGAGCGCATCAAGCGCGTGCTCGAGCTGGTGAACCTCACCGGCTTCGAAAAGAAGTTCCCCTGGCAGCTCTCGGGCGGCATGCAGCAGCGCGCTTCCATCGCCCGCGCCCTGAGCTTCGACGCCGACCTGCTGCTGATGGACGAGCCCTTCGGCGCCCTCGACGAAATCGTCCGCGATCATCTCAACTCCGAGCTACTGAAGCTCTGGGCCCGGACGCAGAAGACCATCGCTTTCGTCACCCACTCGATCCCCGAGGCGGTCTACCTCTCGACCAGGATCGTGGTGATGAGCCCGCGGCCCGGTCGGGTGACCGATGTCATCGAGTCCGACCTGCCCAAGGAGCGGCCGCTCGATATCCGCGAGACGCCCGAATTCCTGCGCCTCGCCGCTCGCGTTCGCGATGGCCTCCGCGCCGGCCATTCCTACGAGGAGTAGCCGGTCCATGGAGGGCAAGACCGTACCGATCCTCATCGTGCTGCTGGCGATCGTCCTCGTCTGGTACGCCGCGGCGATCGGCATGAACGCGCCGTGGCAGCAGACGCTGAACGCCCGAGCCAATCTGACGGACATGCCGTTCACCGAATTCGCGCTGCAGACCTGGGCGCAGGACAAGCCCGTCCTGCCCGCCCCGCATCAGGTGATCGGCGTCATCTGGAACGGCGTCTTCGGCACCGCCATCTCCTCGCCGCGCTCGCTCGCCTTCCATGCCGGCATCACGCTGGGCGCCACGTTGCTGGGCTTTGCTTTCGGCACTCTGCTCGGCATCGGCCTCGCCGTGGTCATCGTCCACAACGATGCCTCCGATCGCTCGCTGATGCCCTGGATCATCGCCAGCCAGACCGTGCCCATCTTGGCCATCGCCCCCATGGTGGTCGTCGGTCTCGGCGCCGTCGGCGTCACTGGCCTCCTGCCCAAGGCGCTGATCTCGATGTATCTGAGCTTCTTCCCGGTGGTCGTCGGCATGGTCAAGGGCCTGCGCACGCCCGAGGGCATCCAGCTCGATCTGATGCGCACCTACAATGCCACCCCCTGGCAGGTCTTCTCCAAGCTGCGCTGGCCGGCTTCCGTGCCCTTCCTCTTTGCCTCGATGAAGGTGGGCATTGCTATTTCGCTCATCGGCGCCGTGGTGGGCGAACTCTCCAACAATGCCGGCGGCGGCCTCGGTGTCCGCCTGCTCACCGGCAGCTATAACGGCCAGACTATCCAGATCTGGGCCGCGCTCTTCATCGCGGCGGCGCTCGCCGCCGTGCTCGTCATCGCCGTCGGCGGTGCCGAAAAGCTGGCCAACCGGGCCATGGGCGCGCGCGCATGAGCAAGCTTCAGATGGTCCTCGCCGTCCTCTCCTCCGCCCTCGCCGGCCTCGCTCTGGCGCTGGCCCTCGCGGCAGGCGGCGCGCCACTGCTCTTCCTCGCCTTCACCGCCGCCGGCTTCCTGACCGTCCTGCGCTTCCGTCTGCCGGTCTCGCTCTGGATCGATGGCGCCGTCACCCTCCTCGGCGCCTTCGGCCTGCTGTCGACGCTCCCGGTCTACGATCACGAACCGGTCTTCTTCTGGTTCGCGCTCATCGCCTGCTGGGGCTTTGCCTGGCTCTTCGTCGAGCGGCTGTCCAAGGCCATCCGTGACGGCCAGCTGCCCGGCCGCGTCTTTGGCATCGTCATTCCGCTAGTCTTCGGCGTCGCGCTCCTCTTCATGTGGGAAATCGTTACCCGTGGCGCCAACGTGCCCATGGTGCTGCTCCCGGCCCCCAGCCAGATCTGGACACGGCTGATCGCGTCGGTGCCGACGCTGACTGCCGATTTCTTCCAGACCTTCAAGGCCGTGCTCGCCGGCTTCGCCATCGGCTGCGGTTCGGGCTTTGTCGTCGCCATCCTCGTCGATCGCTCGCCGTTCCTCAAACGCGGCCTCCTGCCCATCGGCAATTTCGTTTCGGCGCTGCCCATCATCGGCATCGCCCCCATCATGGTCATGTGGTTCGGCTTCGATTGGCCGAGCAAGGCCGCGGTGGTCGTGGCGATGACCTTCTTCCCGATGCTGGTCAACACCGTGGCCGGGCTCAACGCCTCCTCCAGCATCGAGCGCGACCTGATGCGCACCTATGCGGCCAACTACTGGGAAACGCTGGGCAAGCTGCGCCTTCCGGCAGCGGCGCCCTTCATCTTCAACGCCCTCAAGATCAACTCGACTCTGGCCTTGATCGGCGCAATCGTAGCGGAATTCTTCGGCACTCCCATTGTGGGAATGGGGTTCCGGATATCGACCGAGGTCGGGAAACTGAACATCGACCTGGTCTGGGCAGAGATCGCCGTGGCGGCGGTGGCGGGATCTGCCTTTTATGGGGTGATCGCCCTCATCGAGAGGGCAGTCACCTTCTGGCATCCGTCCGTCCGTGGTGGACGGGCGTAACAGGGGTAAGGGACGACACGATCATGAAGAAACTTCTTTTGGCATTGGCGGCCGGCGCCATGGCGCTCACCGCAACCGCGGCACTGGCCCAGGACAAGCTGACGCTGCAGCTCAAGTGGGTGACCCAGGCGCAGTTCGCCGGCTATATCGTGGCCAAGGCAAAGGGCTTCTACACTGAAGAAAACCTCGACGTGACCATCCTGCCCGGCGGCCCGAACGTGGCGCCCGAGCAGGTGATCGCCGGCGGTGGCGCCGATATCATCGTCGACTGGATGGGCGGCGCTGCTGCGGCCCGCGACAAGGGCGTCAACCTCGTCAACATCGCCCAGCCGTTCAAGCGCTCTGGCCTGATGATGATCTGCCCGAAGGAAAACAACATCAACACCGTCGCCGACTTCAAGGGCAAGACGCTCGGCGTCTGGTTCTTCGGCAACGAATATCCGTTCTTCGCCTGGATGAACAAGGAAGGCCTGTCGACCGCCGAAGGCGGCGACGTCAAGGTGCTACAGCAGTCCTTCGACATCCAGCCGATGATCCAGAAGCAGGCCGACTGCATCTCGGTCATGACCTACAACGAATATGGCCAGGCGCTCGACGCCGGCTACGGCCCGGACAACCTGACCATCTTCAACTACACCGAGATGGGCAACGACCTCCTCGAAGACGGTCTCTATGTCATGGAAGACACCCTGGCCGATCCGGCCAAGGTCGACGCCTATACCCGCTTCGTGAAGGCCT
Source organism: Pseudomonadota bacterium (assembly GCA_023415605.1). Lineage (GTDB taxonomy): Bacteria > Pseudomonadota > Alphaproteobacteria > Rhizobiales > Devosiaceae > Devosia_A. The sequence continues at coordinate 1,023 of JAEZKB010000286.1, read as the reverse complement.
CGATGAAGGGCTGGCAGTACGCGCTCGACAACCCCGATGAAGCCGCCCAGATCGTCGTCGACAGCGACGACACCGGCGCTGCCGAACTGGCTCACCAGCGCTACATGGTCGGCGAAGTCTCCAAGCTCGTCGATGCCAGCGACCCGGCTCTCGACATGGCCGCCTACGACCGCACCATCAAGGCCCTGGTCGACCAGAAGATCATCTCCAAGGCCCCCGAAGGCGCCTACACCACCGTCATCACCGACGCCCTGAAGTAAGCCACGGCGTGACCAACACACTGCAAAGGCGGGGGCATCCCCGCCTTTGTTTTCTTGCGACGGCCATCAGCGTCAGGGCAGCATAGTGGTCCCCTAGCCCCTCAGGGGAGAGGGCAAGCAGAGCTTGTGAGCGAAGCGAACGAGCGTCGCTCGGGTGAGGGGTGCAGCGTCTCACCTCTTGCTCGCTGCGCCGTTCCCGCCCCCTTGTCCCGTTCTCTCCCACCTACCAGCTGTCATCCCGGGCGCCGACCCGGGACCCATCTCTCCTCCACTCGGGCCGATGAGTGGGTCCCTGCTTTGCGCAGGGATGACAGTCGAGTGTGGGGGATGGGTCACGACACGCGCCCTACCATCACACGGCAGAAGTTCATGGCCCGCGCTGACGACCAAGGGGTCACTTTCTGACGCAAACCGTTGGACTTCTTCGTCAGCTTTGCGTCATCCGTCGTTCAGGATTTCGGCAATCGGTTCAGACGCTTGTCAGAAATCTCACCGGACTTATCCCCGCGCTTCATGGGTGAGGTAGATTCCCTCCATCGCCGCACCGAAAGCGAGATCATGACGAGTGATTGGTGCAGCGAGGCTGGGTGGTTCGGACGTCGGTTCAAGCCGGGCCAAGCCGGGAGGGTCTGGCAGGAATAGGTAGCCTGCCGCCTTAATTTGCTGCCGTGGGTGCGCTTGTGTTCGGCTCGCCCAAAGGGGTTCGACTGGAGAAACGCGAAGAGCGTGGTCTGGTCAGGACAAGGACCCTGCGGCGGTGGGG
>JAEZKB010000273.1 GCA_023415605.1 Pseudomonadota bacterium | reverse complement strand
ATCGGCGCTCCCGCGGGACGCCTCCACACCGCCCGCTCGCGCAACGATCAGGTGGCGACCGATTTCCGCCTCTATGTCCGTGACACTATCGACACGCTCGACATCCAGATTCGTGAGCTGCAGCAGGCACTTGCCGAGAAGGCGTTGCTCCATTCCGGAACGGTGATGCCCGGCTTCACCCATCTCCAGACCGCGCAGCCGGTGACCTTCGGTCACCATTTGCTCGCCTATGTCGAGATGCTCGGCCGCGACCGGGGCCGCCTCACCGACGCCCGCAAGCGCCTCAATGAATGCCCGCTGGGTGCGGCTGCGCTGGCAGGCACGTCGTTCCCGATCGATCGTTTCGCTACCGCAACGAGTCTCGGTTTCGACCGTCCGACCGCGAACTCGCTGGATTCGGTGTCGGATCGCGATTTCGTTCTGGAAACTCTCAGCAGTGCGGCGATCTGCGCCATGCACCTCTCCCGCTTCGCCGAGGAGATCGTGATCTGGACCTCGCCGCTGACAGGCCTGCTCAAGCTGTCCGACCGCTTCACCACCGGCTCGTCGATCATGCCGCAGAAGCGCAACCCGGACGCCGCCGAGCTGGTGCGCGCCAAGATCGGCCGCATCGCAGGGGCGTTCAACGGCTTGCTCATGGTGATGAAGGGTCTCGCGCTGGCCTATGCCAAGGACATGCAGGAGGACAAGGAAGGCGCGTTCGACGCCCTCTCCACGCTCTCCCTCATGATCGCGGCAACTACCGGCATGGTCCGCGACATGGTGCCGGACGAGGCGAAGATGAAGGCGGCAGCGGGCTCGGGCTACTCCACCGCCACCGATCTGGCCGATTGGCTGGTGCGCGTGCTGAATCTGCCGTTCCGCGAGGCGCACCACGTGACGGGCCGCATCGTGGCGCTGGCCTCCGAGCGCAACATTCCGCTGCACAAGCTCTCGCTTGCCGACATGCAGGGCGTCGAACCGCGCATCACGACGGAAGTGTTCGGCGTGCTGTCGGTCTCGAAATCGGTCGCGAGCCGTGTGTCCTATGGCGGCACCGCGCCAAAGAATGTGCGGGCGCAGGCCAAGCGCTGGCTGAAGCAACTGGCGAAGGGCTGAGGCCCTTCACTTCCGGCCGAGCAACCGCAAGGCATTGGCCGTCACCAGCACGGTGGCCCCGGTATCCGCGAGGATGGCGGGCCACAGGCCGGTGACGCCGATGATGGTCGTCACCAGGAACACCGCCTTCAGTCCGAGCGCGATGGTGATGTTCTGGTGGATGTTGCGCATCGTCGCCTTGGAAAGGTCGATCATCGCTCCGACGTCGGTCACTCGGCCATGGAGCACGGCGGCGTCCGCCGTCTCCAGCGCGACATCGGTACCGCCGCCCATCGCGATGCCGACATTGGCGGCGGCGAGCGCGGGCGCATCATTGATGCCGTCGCCGACCTGCGCGACGACCATCCCGCTCGCGCGCTGCTCGTTGACGATGGCCAGCTTGTCCGCCGGCATCAGCCCGGCGCGCACGTCGATGCCGAGCCCGCGACCGATCGCCTGCGCGGTGCGTTCATTGTCGCCCGTCAGCATAAGCGTGCGCACGCCGGTGTCGGTGAGCGCCTTCAGCCCCGCAGCCGCGTCCGCGCGTGGCTCGTCGCGCATGGCGATCAGACCCTCTGCCGCACCGTCGGCGAGCAGAACGGAGACAGTCTTGCCCTCGTCGGTCAGTCGTTCGGCCGCTGAGATCTGCTCCGCCGACAGCGTCGCGCGCGACTTGGCGGCTCGCAGCGAGCCGAGGAACAGAGACGCGCCTTCCACCGTGCCGCTCACGCCCTCGCCGCTGATGGCGGCGGCATCCGGCACGCCGGGATAGGCGATGCTCCGCGCGCCCGCCTCGGCCAGCACGGCGGTGGCGAGCGGGTGGGATGAGCCCGCTTCCAGCGCGGCCGCGCGGCGCAGCAGCGTCGCCTCATCGCCGACGAGGGCGACGAGATCCGTGATCTTCGGCTTGCCCTCGGTGAGCGTGCCGGTCTTGTCAAAGGCGACGAGGTTCACCGTGCGCAGCACCTCCAGCACCGCGCCGCCCTTGATCAGCAGGCCGCGCTTTGCGCCTGCCGCAAGGCCCGCGGCGATGGCGGCGGGCGTCGAGATGACCAGCGCGCAGGGGCATCCGATCAGCAGGATCGCGAGGCCCTTATAGATCCACTTGTCCCACGACGCGCCTGCCACCAGCGGCGGCACGACGGCTACCAGCGCCGCGAGCACCACCACGAACGGCGTGTACCAGCGCGAGAAGCGGTCGATGAAGCGCTCGGTCGGCGCCTTGCTCTCCTGAGCCTCCTCCACCAGCCGCACCACACGGGCGATGGTGTTGTCGGACGGCTCGGTGGTGGCGCGCACGGTCAGCGCCGCCTCGCCGTTCACGGTGCCGGCGAAGACCTGATCGCCCTTGCCCTTGGCGACCGGCACGCTCTCGCCGGTGACGGGAGCCTCGTTCACCGAGCCTGCGCCTTCCAGCACCTCGCCATCGGCCGGAATGCGCTCGCCCGGTCGCACGAGGATGACCGCGCCGATGGTGAGGCTGGTGGCCGGCACTTCGCGGGTGGTGCCGCCTTCGACAAGGCGAGCGGTCTTCGGCACCAAAGCGGTGAGCGAGCGGATGCTGTCGCGGGCACGGCCAGCGGCGACGCCCTCCAGCAACTCGCCGACGAGGAACAGGAACACGACGGCGGCCGCTTCCTCGCCCGCGCCGATGATGACGGCGCCGACCGCCGCGATGGTCATCAGCATCTCGATGGAGAACGGCGTGCCGGAGATGGCGGCCATGAAGGCGCGGCGCGCGATCGGCACCAGTCCGATGGCCAGCGC
>JAEZKB010000236.1 GCA_023415605.1 Pseudomonadota bacterium | reverse complement strand
GTGGCACTTTCCCTGGGGTCACCCCCGGCGGCCGTTAGCCGTCACCGTATTTCGATGGAGCCCGGACTTTCCTCTCCCACGGAAACAGGAGCGGCCACCCGGTCGACTGGCGAGCGGGCATATGGGCGCGCGGACGCCCCCGCGTCAAGCGGCGGGCGCCGGCAGTGCTGCGCGGGTAAGCTTGTGGTAGGCCTGGTTGATCGCCGCCATTCGCGCTGTCGCGACGTCGATCAGCTCCTCTGGCACGCCCTTGGCGATCAAGCGATCGGGGTGGTGCTCGGCCACCAATAGGCGATAGACGCGTCTCACCTCGGCTGGCGGGGCATTAGGCGCGAGCCCCAGCACCGCATAGGGATCGACACTGTTGTCGAGCAGGACGTGCTGGCTGGCCAACTGCTCGAAGCGCGCATCGTCGAAACCGAAGATGGTGCTGACATTCTTCAGATAATCGAGCTCGGACTCGTGGATCATCCCGTCGGCTGAGGCGATGTAGAACAGCCCGTCGAGCACGTGTTCGAGCGTATCGGGGCTGTCCACGAAGAAGCGCCCGATCTTACGGGCGTAGAATTCGTAGCCGGCGACATCCTTCTGAGCGAGCTCAAACACCTTCTGCACCTGGTGTTCGATGGCCGGCGGAATATCGACGGTGCGGTGGAAGGCGCGCAGCTCGGAGGCCTGAACGACGCCATCGGAGACCGCCATCTTGGCCGAAAGCGCGATCAGCGCGAGCGTGAAGGCTGCATCCTTGCCGCCGGGAAGCCAGTTATCCGGGTCGAGCACGTTCGCCAGCGATCCGGCAACGCCGGTCCGCTTAGAAAACGACCCGATTACGGCCCCGAGGCGATCCCAGACCGACAAAGCACCCTCCAAATTGGGAGCGCACAATAGCCCCTACGGGGCGATTTGAAAGTGATGAAACTGTAATGTGAGCCATGCGGCGGGCGAACCCCGCCACATGGCTAGTAGATGATGACGCGCGACCGACGCCCGTTGTTGTTCGGTCCTTCATCAAGGAAGAATCCGTCAGCGTCGTAATTTTCGACTGGCGCTGCCTGCGACGCGTCGCTCATCAACCCCCTCCGCTCGAGGTAATCGGCAAGCGAGCCGCTGTCCCATTCTTCCAACTGGTCACCGCTGATGATCGGTTCTGGACCGACATTTGCCGGCGGCACGGGGCCAGTGGAGGCAACGGTGCTCTCGTCGATGATGAGCGGCTGCTCGGTCGGCGCGGGCAGCGTCGTGGCCGGGAAGCCCGTTGCTGTTTGGGTCTGCGGAGCCGGCCGGGCCGAGGCTGGCAGCGGCACTGGCGCTACGATCTGCGGCTGCACCGAAGCGACTTCCGGCTCACTCGCAGTGACGGCCGGAACGGAGCTGGCGGGCTTCTGGATGGTCCCGTCGGGATTGATGGTGATGGTACCCGGCTTCTTGACTGGAGCAGCCGGGGTCGCCGCGGCTTCGTCGACCACCGGCGCATCGTTGCCCGAGATATAGGACGGCATCTTCTTGCCGGACTTGACGAAATCGTTGACCGCATTGCCCGAAGTCGCGGCAGTTTCGACCACGGCTGCAGGGGCCGCAGACTTGGCTTCCACCGACGGAACCACCGGCTTGGACGCCGGTTTCGAAACGGGTGCAGCGCTGGCCGTTTTGACCTGCTGCGTGTCCGAAGTCAGGTTGGCACGAGCCTCAGGCTCGCCGGTCAGCATATTGGCAGCTGGGATGGCGAGCACTACGACGAGCCCTGTCCACGCCAGGGCGCCGGTGACTTTCGGATTGATTTTCATAGGCAAGTTCCTTGCTCAGGCGCACTCACGCCCGCGGGGCGGAATGGAAGGAATCAATGGGGCCATTTTGTGAAACCGCCCCATCAACCACAAGAACGCCTGTTGGATGAACGCAACCTGAACGGCTTTTAGAGGCTCAGTCGGGCCGCACGCCGAGTAACCGCGCCAGCGCGAGGACGAAATTAGCGCGGTTGAGCGTATAGAAGTGAAACTCGGTGATTCCGTGATCGACCAGTTCGAGCACCTGCTCGGCAGCGACGGCGGACGCCACCAGCGCATGCGTCTCCGGATCCTCGTCGAGACCCTCGAAGCGCTGCGCCACCCAATCGGGGATGGTCGCGCCGCAGCGAGCGGCAAAGCCCGAGATTTGCTTGAACGAGTGGATTGGCTGGATGCCGGGAACGATCGGCGCAGTGATACCGGCCTTGCGCGCTCGATCGACGAAACGGAAATAGTCGTCGTTGTCGAAGAACATCTGGGTAATGGCGCGGGTCGCACCAGCATCCAGCTTGCGCTTCAAATTGGCGATGTCGGTGTCCCAATCCGGGCTTTGCGGATGTTTCTCCGGATAGGCCGCGACCGAGATATCAAAATCGCCGATCTTGCGGATGCCGGCGACGAGCTCGGCGGCATTTTGGTAGCCTTGGGGATGCGGGGTGAACGGCTTGCCGATGCCTTCCGGCGGATCGCCGCGCAGCGCCACGATGCGGGAGATGCCGGCAGCCTGATAGCCGCGCACCACGGCATCGACCTCGTCCTTGCTGGCCCCGACGCAGGTCAGGTGCGCAGCAGCGTCTACTCCGGTATCGGCCTTGATCCGGCTGACCATGCGGAGCGTACGCTCACGCGTAGATCCGCCGGCGCCATAGGTCACCGACACGAACCGCGGATGCAGCGGCGCCAGCTTGCCGATCGAATCCCAGAAGCGCTGCTCCATCTCGTCAGTCTTGGGTGGAAAGAACTCGAACGACACCTGGAACGGAGCCTCGCCGGCCTTGATGTGGCGGCTGATGCGCGGATCGGTATGCGCGTTCATGGCGAGGGGTCCTTGGTTTCGTCGGTCAGTTGCCACAGGCAGACAGTAAGCCCCTCCGTGGCATGCGAGGGCGGGAACGTCTTGAGGTCGGCGACCCGCAGGCCGGCCGCCTTGGCCCACTGGAACATCTGCGCGTCGGAAAGGCCGAGGCGGCGATGGGCATGGTGGGCGCGGAGGAATTCGAGTTCGTGCGGCGCGAAATCAACGATCAGCATGGTGCCGCCCGGCTTTAAGGCACGGCGCGCCTGCGCCAGCATGCGGCCAGGATCGTCGAAATAGTGCAGCACCTGATGGATGACGATGATGTCGGCAAGGCCGATCGCCTCGTCGATATCGGCAATGTCGCCGAGCCGCACCTGTGCATGGCCGACTCCCGCCGCAGCGAGCCGCGCCCGAGCTACCGCAATCATCTCGCGGCTGGCATCAAGGCCGATACCGCGGCGGTAGTGTGGCGCCAGCAGCTCAAGCATGCGGCCCGTGCCGGTGCCCAGATCGAGCAGCATCTCGACCTTCGGACCGCGCAGCGCATCGAGGATCGCCGCTTCCACCGCCTCTTCCGGCACGTGCAACTTGCGTAGCAGATCCCAGCTGTCGGCAACCTTGGCGAAATAGGCCGCAGCCTGCTCCTGCTGGGTAGCGCGAACAGCAGCGAGGCGCTTGATGTCGCGCACCCGGTCAGGATCGTCGGGTTCCAGCCGACTGATCAGCCAACGGGCAAGATCACCCCCTGCCCCGTTCGGCGACAGGCCGTAATAGGCCCACGCCCCTTCGGCATTGCGCGTGACCAGTCCCGCATCGGCGAGCAGCTTAAGATGACGGGAGACGCGCGGCTGGCTCTGGCCGAGGATTTCGGTAAGGTCCTTGACCGAGTGCTCGCCGTCGCTCAGAAGCGTGAGCAGCCGCAGCCGGGTGCCTTCACCCGCTGCCCGCAACACCTCGATCAACGTCTCCGAATTCGCCAACTGCGCATCCCGCCAGATATAAAGATATCTTTATATGTGGTGATGATGGAGGTCTAGAGGGTTTTGGCGTTTGCCTTCAGGCCACCAAGAGGCGTTGAAAAGCGCGCCCCATGGCGAGGAAGAGGACGGCGCCGCCGACCTGCACCGCCGCGAACACAATCCAGAAGCTCTGGCCGGAGAGGATACCCGAGGCGGTCCAGACCGCGAGGCCGGCGAACATCGCGGCGATAGCGGCGAAAAACCAGAAGACGATGGTGCCGAGGACGAACGCCCAGCGGGCGGGCAGCGTCTTGCGCAGGAGGACGGCGCCGCCGACTGCGGCGACAAGGAGGATCAACCAGTTGAGCATGTTCTATGCCTTGGTGAGAAATGGCCGGACGTTCGGTCCGGCCTGAGATGATAGGATCAGGCGACGCCGGCGACGCGATCTTCCGTCGGGCGCTTGCGGAAGGCATGGGCCCGCCACAGCTCGAAGATGCCGATGGCCTCGTCCTGGCTCAGCGCCTCAAAGCGGCGGCGGACATTGACCTTATCGGCCTCGGTCGGCAGGTCGCGCCAGGGCATGCTGGCGATCATGGTTTGGAACAGGTCCGGATTCACGCCAAGGGCGCGGAGGGCCACGGTGATCGCCACATAGTCCTGCATCGCGAGCCACTTGACGAACACTTCCGGGGCGACCTGCAGCAGCACGGTGAGAGCCGCGGCGGTGTGGTGGCCATAGCCGAAGCGCGCGAAGCGCATCAGGGCCCGATCGTCGAGCTGGCGCCGGTCGGCCAGCGCCTTGACTTGGTTGTACGCGACCTTCCACTCCTGGCTGGAGAAGCCAGCGCGGTTCTTCATGCGATTGTAAACCACCGACGAGACCTTGCCGATTGTGACCGGATCGATCTGCGGCTGGATCTCGGAAACAGACTCGAGAACCTTGTCGCCGGCAGCGTGGATCTCGCCGCGGAGGCCCTTCCAGTCGATATCGGTACGGCCGCGCAGGTCGGCTGCGATTTCAGTGTCGTGGCTGGCGCGTTCAACGAGGCGCTCGAGCGCCGCGTGACCGAGTTCAGCGTTTGGATTGCGCACGAGGCGGATAACCGAGGAGGAGCCGCCATGTTCGACAATGGCGTCGCCGACGCGTTCCGGCACGATGGCGCGGCCGGCAATGGCGACGCGGTGCGCTTCGGTGCGGTTGGTGACGATGTCGATAAGATCGTCGTCCGAGAGGACATTGGAAAATTCGAGCAGCGGCGCCGCGACCTCGATGGTGTCGTTGGCGAGCCGCACTACCACATTGCCCGGCGCGCGTTCGAGCGGCGCCAAGAGCTTGGCTACGTGGGTCCGCGCTTCCACTTCCACGAGCTCGGCCAGCTGGCAGAGCACTTCGTCATACTGCGAGACCTGCTCGTCGTCGCAGCGATCCGAAACGTAGGAATAGAGTTGAGCCATGTTGCGGAACAGCTGGTCGCGTTCCATCGTATTGGCGTCGCCATTCAGGACCCGAAAGGTCGAGAAGGCTCGCGCGCCGTCTTCCATTTCACGCATTGTTACCCCCGGGGCTTCTGCCGCTACAGTGAGGGTCAGCCTGCCTTGCGAGGTGAAAGCGCCGTCTGAAGGCGAAACGCGGGATTTGTGTAAAATTGTAGGGAAAATGGAGGGGGCCGGTAACCTGGCACTGGGGTCCGGGGGATCGTGCCCAGCGCCTATACCCCTGCAACTCTACTGCGACCAAGGCCCTGACTGTCCTAGGTCTCGCGTCTCCCTCGAGGGGAGAGAGCGTCTCAACTGGGATATCTCGGCTCGCGCATCCTCCGCCCACAGCGAGGGGAGACGCTAGACTTGTGAGCGAAGCGAACTCGTCGCAGCAGAAAATGGGAGGCGAGCCACCGGCCCACCTCCTACCGCGCATTACTTCTGCAGTTCGAAGCGGTCGGCGTTCATGACCTTGGTCCAGGCGGCGGCGAAGTCCTGGACGAACTTCTCGGTGGCGTCGTCCTGGCCATAGACCTCGGCCAGCGCGCGCAGCTGGCTGTGCGAGCCGAAGATCAGATCGGCACGGGTGGCGGTCCAGCGCAGCTCGCCGGTCCTGCGGTCACGGCCCTCGAAGACGCCCTCCTTGCCGTCGACGCCGGTCCACTTCGTGGCCATGTCGAGCAGGTTGGTGAAGAAGTCGGTGGTGAGCGCTCCGGGCCGCGTGGTGAGCACGCCATGCTCCGGCTTGCCGACTTCCAGGACGCGGAGGCCGCCGATCAGAACGGTCATCTCGGGTGCCGTCAGGTTCAGCAGCTGCGCCCGATCCACTAGGTGCTCTTCGGCCGACATGATCGGCTTGCGCAGGTAGTTGCGGAAGCCGTCGGCCTTCGGTTCGAGCCAGGCGAAGGATTCGACCTCGGTCTGCTCCTGCGAGGCATCCATGCGGCCCGGGGTGAAGCCGACTTCCACCGCCACGCCAGCAGCCTTGGCGGCCTCTTCCACAGCGGCCGAACCACCCAGCACGATGAGATCGGCCATCGAGACCTTCTTGCCACCGGTCGCCGAGGCGTTGAACTCGGCCTGTATGGCTTCGAGGATGCCGAGCACCTTGGCGAGTTCCTCGGGCCGGTTGACCTCCCAGCCCTTCTGAGGCGCTAGACGGATGCGGCCACCATTGGCGCCGCCCCGCTTGTCGGAGCTGCGGAACGTCGACGCGGAGGCCCACGCCGCCGAAGCCAATTCGGAGATGGTCAGTCCGCTGGCGAGGATCTTGGCTTTGAGGCCGGCGATATCGGCAGCATCGACCACTGGATGATCGAGAGCCGGAATCGGATCCTGCCAGATCAGCGTCTCCTGAGGCACCAGTTTGCCCCGGTAGAGCAGCTTGGGGCCCATGTCGCGGTGCGTGAGCTTGAACCAGGCGCGGGCGAAGGCGTCAGCGAAGAGGTCCGGGTTTTCGAGGAAGCGACGCGAAACCTTTTCATAGATCGGGTCGAACCGCAGCGCGAGGTCGGTGGTGAGCATCGTCGGAACGCGCTTCTTGTTCGGATCGAACGGGTCGGGCTGATAGGCCGGCGCGTTCTTGGCCTGCCACTGGTGGGCACCTGCTGGCGACTTGGTCAGCTCCCACTCATAGGCAAAGAGCGTCTTGAAGAAGTCGTGGCTCCACTTGGTCGGCGTGGCAGTCCACACGACCTCGAGACCCGACGTGATCGTATGCCCGGCCATGCCCGTCTCGAAGGTCGAAGCCCAGCCCAGGCCCTGCGCTTCGATGGGCGCCGCCTCGGGCTCCACGCCAACATGGTTAGCCGGGCCAGCACCATGAGTCTTGCCGAAGGTATGGCCGCCGGCAATCAGTGCGACGGTCTCTTCGTCATTCATCGCCATGCGACGGAACGTCTCGCGGATGTCGCGAGCGGAGGCCAGTGGATCGGGATTGCCGTCAGGGCCTTCCGGATTGACATAGATGAGGCCCATCTGCACCGCGCCGAGATCGCCATGCAACTCGCGGTCGCCGGAATAGCGGGTGTTAGGGTGCTTGCTGTCGGCCAGCCATTTGTCTTCGGCGCCCCAGTTGACCTGCTGTTCGGGCTCCCAAGTGTCGGCCCGGCCGCCACCGAATCCAAAGGTTTTGAACCCCATGGATTCGAGCGCGACATTGCCCGTGAGGATCAGCAGATCGGCCCAGGAGAGCTTGGAGCCGTATTTCCGCTTAATCGGCCAGAGCAGACGGCGCGCCTTATCGAGGTTGCCGTTGTCCGGCCACGAGTTCAACGGTGCGAAGCGCTGCTGCCCCCGGCCGCCGCCACCCCGGCCGTCGCCGACGCGATAGGTGCCGGCAGCATGCCAGCTCATGCGGATGAAGAACGGACCGTAATGCCCGTAGTCAGCCGGCCACCAGTCCTGGCTGTCGGTCATCAGGGCGCGAAGATCGGCGATGACCGCGTCGAGGTCGAGGCTCTCGAATTCCTTGGCGTAGTCGAAGTCACGGCCCATCGGTGAGGATTCTGGCGTGTTCTGATGCAGCACGCTGATGTTGAGCTGGTTTGGCCACCAGTCGCGATTGCTGCGGCCACGCGAATGCGGCACCGGGCACTTGGCTTCCGCGCCAGCGGCTTCGGGCGCGCCCGAGTTGGGTCGATCGTTCATGGGGCCTCTCCTGCAGTGTGGACATGTCTGGCGTCACATATGGGCCCTGGCAGGCGATAACTCCAATTGATTGATCTACTCAGCGTGATAATTTGACCTTATGACGCACCCCAGTCTGCGACAACTTCAGTATGCCGTTGCTCTTGCAGAGACCGGTCATTTCGGCCGGGCCGCGCAGCAATCAAATGTGACCCAGCCGGCGTTGAGCCAGCAGGTTCGGCAACTCGAGGAAATATGCGGCGCGCCGCTCTTCGACCGCCTTGGCAAGACCGTGCGACTGACGCCGCTCGGGCGCGAGTTCGTCGACAGGGCGCGGCGGATTTTGGACGAAACCGACCGCCTGATGCATTTCGTCGAGAGCCAGAGCGGACGGCCGAACCGCGCCCTCCGCTTCGGTCTGATCCCGACGGTCGCCCCCTACCTCCTGCCCGAGATATTTCCTGCTCTGCGCGAGGACCTGCCGGACATCGCCTTCGCGGTCAGCGAAAATCGCACCGACGCGCTGCTCGAGGGGCTTGATGACGGGATGCTGGACCTGGCGCTGATTGCTTCGCAGCCGCCGACGGGTGGGCCGAAGCTGGCGGTGGACCCGCTGTTCCGCGACAATTTCGTGCTGGCGACGGGGCCGGCGGAGGAGACGGCGGAGCCAGTAGCGCTCGCTGCCATCGATACCGGCCGCATGCTGCTGCTCGACGAAGGCCATTGCTTCCGCGACCAGGCTATCGCCGCGTGCGGGCTTGACGGAACGGCGGGCAAGACCTTTGCCGCCACGTCGCTCTCCACCATCGTCGAGTTCGTGGCCTCGGGCCAGGGCATCACGCTGCTCCCAGAGATCGCACTACGCAAAGAGGCCACCGGCCGCATCCAGGTGCACCAGCTCGCCGCACCGGGCGCAGGACGGATGCTGGCGCTCTGCTGGCGCGAGGGATCGCCGTTCGAAGCGGTTTACCGCGACATCGGCCGTAGCATCCGACGGACAAGGAAAGCAGATGATCGGGCCTTGATTTCGCTCTAGAGTCTGGGCATCTGCCCGCCGGGGTTTCGGGCACCGAGGGGACATGGCGCGCCAGCCGGCCAGGGAGACTGCGACGAGCGAACCGACGCTTCAGAGCGCGCCGGCAGAGCCTGCCGCGCCGCCGCCGAAGGAACGCGTGCGGCTGATCCATGTCGAGGCGGCCTCGACGCGGCTCCGGGCCGTGCTGCTCAACTTCGCCTTCGTCGCGGCTTTCCTCGTCATCGTGCCGGTGATCGTCAGCCAATTCTGGCGCAACGAGGTGATGATCATGCCCGTGCCGGTGCCGGAGGCTCTGGCGGATGTGGGACTGACGCCGGAAGTCGCGGCCAACCGCATCTGGGACGGCATCCGCGATGCGACGCTGCGCGCCAACACTTCCAAATCGACGGTAACCGCCCTCCCTGACGGGCAGCGGATCGAGTTCTCGCTGCCCGAATCCGGCTTCTCGATGGAGTCGCTGATCCAGCAGACGCGCGCCTTCTTCCACGCCTACCAGACGCGGATCAGCGGCGAATTCACCTGCTCGGACCCCGCCTGCGACCCCAAGGGGATGCGGCTGCGACTCCGCGTGCTGCGCGAGACCTCCAAGCTCATCGACCTGCCGCCGATCGGCGACACGCCGCTGCGCGATTATTTCACCGCCGCCGGTGTGCAGCTGCTGACGGTGCTCGACCCCTTCGTCGCCATCGCCTCGATCGCCGATACCGAACCGCAGCGGGCAACCGTGCTGGCGCAGAACCTAATCCGCCAGCACCATCCGGACGCCAAGTGGGCGCATGTGCTGATCGGCATCATCAAATCGAGCCCGGCCGAGAGCGATGCGTCCATCGCCGAGTTCCGGGAGGCGTTGAAGCTCGATCCGGATTTCTTCATCGCCCGCCGCAACCTCGCTATCCGGCTGGTGGCCGCCAAGCGACTCGACGAGGCCAATGCCGAATACGCCATTCTCTTGAAGAAGTGGCCGAACGATCCCGAGATCACTGCGGGCCTTGGCGAACTAGCCTATGCGCAGGAGCGCTATGATGAGGCCGGCCTGCTCTATGCCAAGGCCGAAGCGCTCCAGCCGAAAGAGCCCCTTTATGTGGCACGGCGAGGCGATGCGGCGCTGGCCAAGGGCGACGTCGAAACCGGCATTGCCGAGCTGCAGCGGGCGCTGCGCATCGACCCGAGCTTTGCCCCGGCCATGGGTTCGCTCACTGCCTACTACTTCAACAAGGGCGACTTCAACGCCGCCGCTCCGCTACTCGCCGACTATGCCGAGATCGAGCCCGACAACGCGGAAGCGCAGACGATGTACGGTCAGGTGCTGCGCCTGAGCGGCGACAATGAGGGGGCACTTGTGCACCTGAACAAAGCGCTGGAGCTGGAGCCCCGCAACCTCGATGTCGCGGATATGGTCGCCGGCACATACATGTCGCTCGGTGATCTGCCCAAGGCGGAGCAGGTCTACCAGCAAATGGCGCTGACCGACCCCAAGCGCGCCGAAACCTTCGCCGCACTGGGTACGGTCAACTCGTTCATGACCCGCTTTGATGCCTCCTTGGAGAACTGGAGGAAGGCGGCGGCGCTGGAGCCGGAGAACCCCGTCTATACCGCCGGCATCGGCGAGTCGCTGATGTATGCGCGGCGCTACGATGAGGCGCTGGCGCAGTTCGAGGCGGCCGAGGCGCTCGATCCTAAGCGGCCGGAGACGTGGTCGTTCAAGGGCGCGACGCTCAAATATCTCGGCCGCAACGAGGAGGCGATCGCGGCGCTCAAGACCTTCCTCGAGCTTTCCGAGGACAAGATGTTCTATGGCCCGCTGCGCGAGATAGCCGAGGGCGATATCGCCACTCTGGAAGCGGAGGCGGCACCATGAGCGACCAGCAGTACAAGCCCATGAGCCTCCCTGGCATCGAGGAATTCTCCAAGATGCTGCGCACGATGTTCATCAATGTCGGCTTCTTCGCCGCGACATTGCTGGCGATACCCGCCATCGCCAGCCAATTCACCCGCTCGGCCATCGTCATCGACCCCATCGCCGTCCCGGCAGCCATGGTAACGCAGGGATTGACGCCCGAAGTCGTCGCCAACCGCATCTGGGACGGACTGCAGGAATTCGCCGCCACCGCCTCGGCCAACCGCGAAACCATCGCGGCCATTCCCGACAGCCAGCTGATCGAGTTCTCGCTGCCCGATGCCGGCATTTCGATCGACTCGATCTTTGCCCAGATCCGGCAGTTCTTTCAGATCTACGAGACCCGCATCAGCGGCGAATATGTCTGCGCCACCGCCGACTGCGCGCCGGACGGCATGCAGTTGCGGCTGCGCGTCGTCCGCCAGAACTCCGACGTCATCGACCTGCCGGCCATGGGTGCGAGCACGGAGCGCGAGTACTACCGCGATGCCGCGGCCGGCATTTACGCCATCATAGACCCCTATGTCGCCATTGCGGCACAGGCCGAGACCGCGCCGCTCAAGGCCGCAACTTTGGCGCGCGGACTGATCCTCGATGGGTCAAAGGATGCCAAGTGGGCTCACAACCTTGTCGGCGACATTGAGCTCAAGGGCGGCGACACCGCTACCGCGCGCCTCGAATATGAAGCCGCTCTCGCCCTGGATCCCGACTTTCACACCGCCCGTGCCGGTCTCGCCAAAGCGCTGCTGATCGGCGGCGATAGCGAGGAGGCGCTGGCGCAGCTAGCGGAGCTCGAACGCCGGTCCCCGGGCAATGTGCTGGTTCCGGCGGGTCGCGCCGAAGTCGCGGTCGTCGCGGACAACACGGCCGAGGCGGTGGCCCAACTCAAGCTCGCCACCGACGCCGACCCGCTCAACCCACACTACCTCACCGTGGCCGGCCGTCTGGAACTCCAGGCCGGTAACTTCGACGCAGGCGTCGCCCATCTCAATGAGGCGCTGGCGATCGATCCGTCTTTCGGCAACGCGCTCAATCTGCTCGCCGATGCCCAATGGCAGGCAGGCCATCAGGACGAAGCCGTGACCCTTTTCCGGCAATGGCTGGCCTTTGAGCCCGACAACAGCCAGGCGCGCGGCGAGCTCGGCATGGTGCTGCAGGGGCAGCAGAAATTTGACGAGGCGCTGGCGGAACTGCAGCTCGCCTACGATGCGGGCCAACGCGGTATGGTCGAGGTAGCGCGGGCGACGACGCTCTTCAGCCTGCACCGCTACGACGAAGCCGCGGCCGCCTTTGAGGCACTGGCAACCGCCGACCCCGCCAACGCGGAGTACGCGGTGCTGCTCGGAAAGTCTCAGGAACTGCTCGGGGAGCGGCAGGCGGCCGTCGCCAGCTATGACCGTTACCTCGCGGCCGCTCCCGCCGACGATCCGGCCCGCACCAGCATTGAGCAGAAGCGGTCGCTCTTGGCTAAAACCCCGTAAAAATCTGGGCATAGCGGCGGCCATTGGCTCTGATAAACTCGTAACCTGCCTAGAGTATCGCGTTCGGGGGGACGCCCATCCATGGCCCGCAAACCTGCCGCCAAAGCCGCATCCGCCAAGCCGGAGCGCGACCCCATAACCCTGCCAGAAGCCGCCTCGTTCACGAGCGATGTGCGCACGCTGGCGGTAAACATCACCATCCTCCTCGCCATCGTGCTGGTCGTGCCGGTCATCGTCACCCAGTTCTGGCGCAGCCAGGTCGTAATCGAGCCGATCGCGGTGCCGGGTGGCCTTGCTGAGACCGGGCTGACGCCGGAAATCGCCGCCGGCAGGTTGTGGGACGGGATCGAGGCCGTGTCGGCCTCGGCAGGCACCGCCAAGGCGACGGTGGTGTCCATCCCCGAAAGCGCCAAGGTCGATTTCGCCATCCCGGATTCCGGGCTCTCGATCGACAGCCTCGTCTACTATGTGCGTCAGTTCTTCCACGTCTACGAGACCCGCGTCAGCGGGGAGTTCCGCTGCGCCGACGCCGCCTGCGCGGCCGACGGCGTGACGCTGCGCATCCGAGTAATTGACGATGACGTGAACCTGATCGACATGCCCGCGCGCGGCGACAAGAGCGAGGACACCTATTTCCGCGAGGCGGCGGCAGATGTGCTATCCTACCTCGACCCGTTCACAGCCCTCGCCGCGATCTCGACCACCGACCCGGATCGCGGCAAGGTGCTGGCGCGGCGGCTGATCCGCACCAAGCATCCCGATGCCAAGTGGGCCTACAACCTGCTCGGCAACCTGCTGGTCAATGACGGCGACACCGATGGCGCCATCGAGCAATTCAACGCCGCGCTGGCAATCGATGCCGAGTTCGCTCCGGCGCTCGCTAATCTCGGCAGTGCGCTACTTGCCAAGCAGGACTATACGGGTGCGAAGTCCGCCTTTGACAAGGTGCTCGCCCGCAACAAGGATGACGTTTATGCCCTGCAGGGCTATGCGGATCTCACGCTGGCTCAGGGTAGCAGCGCCGACGAGGCGGTGAAGTACCTGCTTCAAGCGTCGAAAGTCCGTCCTCTGCCGCCGTACTACGTCAACCTGGCCGGTAACGTGATGCTGAATGCCGGCAGGCAGGACGAGGCCATCAGCTATTTCCGGCAGGCGCTCGAGGTTGATCCCGGCGATCAGATCGCACTGGCTATGCTGGGTACGATCTATGGCGCCGCCGGCAAGTTCGAGGAGGCTGAGCGCGTCTATCGGGCGGCGGCCGACTTTGCGCCCAAGAACGCCGAAATTCTGGCCGATCATGTCTCGCTGTTGCGGGTGGTGCAGAAGTTCGATGAAGCGCTGGACAAGGCGCGAGTCGCAGTCGAGCGCGATCCGGAAAACCCGAAGTATCATGCGCTACTCGCCAAGGTGCTGGTGGACTTGGCGCGCTACGACGAGGCACTGGTGGAACTGGCGGAGGCGCAGCGGTTGCGCGCGGATGATCCTGAGGATATCGCGACGCGCGCCGATATTTTGCGGCTGCAGGGCAAGACCCCAGAAGCGGTGAACGCATACAAGAAGGTCAAAGCTATGGTGCCCGCCGACGACGCACTTGCCCAGATGGCTGACGTTTACCTGACCCTGCTGGGCGCCGCTCCGGCCGACCCTCCTACGCCTGCTGCGCCGTCCGGCGTGGCGGCATCGAGCCAGCGGTAAAGACGATCAGCGAGAGCCAGATCAACCCGAAACTGACGATACGCATCAGGTTGAGGTGCTCTCCGAAAATCACGATGGCCAGCACGAAGGCGATCGACGGCGCAATATATTGCAGCATGCCGATCGTGGTGTAGCGGAGGCGTTGCACCGCGAAGGCAAAGAGCAGCAACGGCGCGGCGGTGCCCGGTCCCGTCATCAGCAGCCAGAAAGCCGTCGCCGGATCGGCGTGCGCGCCCAGACCTTCGGTGGCAAAGCTCCAGATCATGTAGCCGATAACCAGCGGCGAGAGCAGCAGGGTTTCGACGAAGAGACCGGTGGTCGAGCCGACGGACACGGTTTTGCGGACAAAGCCATAGACCGCGAAAGTGATGGCGAGGCTGACGGCGATGAACGGGAAGTTCCCCAGCCCCCACGCCTGGATCACCAGCGCGATGATGGCGATCCCAATGCCAATGGTCTGCATCCGGTTCTGCCGCTCGCCGAGGAAGAGCATGCCTAGGGCGACATTGATCATCGGGTTGATGAAGTAGCCGAAGCTCGCTTCGAGCACCTGCCCGGTCTCGACTGCATAGATATAGATCAGCCAGTTGCAGGCCAGCAGCACCGCTGAAATGGCGAGCGAGCGCACTGTCTTCCAATCGCGGAACGCGGCCCTGACCTCGGGCATGCGGCGGCTGAAACCAACGATAACACCGACAATGATCAGTGACCAAAAGGTGCGCTCGGCTACAACACCAATGGAACCGACATGCTCGACCTGCTTGAACAGCAGTGGCAGGAAACCCCAAAGGACATAGGCTGCAAGGCCCGCCGTTAGGCCCGCGCGGCGATCGTCTGCGGAAATTGGGGTAATGCTCGTTACTGACGCCAACGCGTCCTCCACCGGCGCTGGCCGGTCCTTGAAAAGCTCCCTCTAGCAGCCGGGGCCGCGGGGGACCAATCAGACTTCTTGATGGGGTCGAGGGCGCAGGCTGATATCTAAACCTTTTGCAACGTCGCACGTTTCAAAAAGGTACCTAAACACAAGGAGCTCCCCATGAAAGCAATCGTCACCTGGGTTCTCGTCGCCGACGGCGCCCAAGCACAGGTCTTCGAACATGGGGGGCCCGGCAGAGGGCTGATCCCGGTCAAGGGGCTGCATTTCGAACAGACCCCCCTCAAGGCGCAGGACATCAACTCGGACCGCCCGGGCCGGATGCCCAGTGGCGGTCACGGCCACCGCGCCGGCGTAGAGGAAGCTGATCCGGTGGCAGTCCGCGAGGAGCGGTTCGTCAAGGCGGTCGCCGACCGCCTTGAGGTGATGCGGCAGCAGGGTCGTTTCGACCGGCTGATCATCGCCGCAGCGCCGACGGCGCTAGGAGACATCCGTCCGGCACTCAGTGACGGCGTCAAAGGGGCAGTCATCGCCGAACTGCCGAAGGATCTGACCAACGTGCCGATGCCACAGTTGACCAAACACTTCGAAACGCTGCTGGCGATCTAGTCCGGCTCAGCCGCCGAAGACGATCTTGTCGAGGAACACCTTGGCCTTCGCATCGGCTTCGGCTTCATCACCCGGCATGGTCCAGAAGATTACCTGGACCGTGCCGGAGTCACCCGATGTGTGGTAGTCGAGATACGAGAAATCCTGCCCATCGACCGGCATCTTGTAGCGCGTCCCCATGAAGGTTACGTCGCCGACTGTGATGCTCGGCGCATCGGTGGCGCCGATCTTGTCGACTGTGGTGCTGCCGTTTTGTGCCGCCGATTCCGGCACTGCGGCATGGAGGTCATTCATCGGATAGATGTTGGTATCCGGAATGATGATCACGCCGGTAGTGTTGTCGTTGCTCAGATACATGAACTCCTGCACGCCGGCCGGCGAACCGGTGGTCCAGGTGGCTGGATCGAAGCAGAACGCCATGCGAATCTGCTTGGAGAGAGTGGCGCCATAGCCGCCGCAATCGAAAATCCACGTACCGTCCGCATTGAGGACGACCGGATAGCCGTTCCACTCGGTCTTGCCGACTTCCTGCGCGAAGACCGGCGCTGCCGCCACGAGCAGCGCCGCTAGTCCAATAGCCAGTCTCTTCATGATGGGAATTCCCTCGAACCCATACGCCCCTTGGGACGAAGGTTGAGGCCCGTCGCTAGAAAATGGCAAGTCAAATGTGGCGCTACTCGACGGCCTCGCGCGCCTTCTCTGTTGCGAGCTCAAAGCCTTCGTCCATCCAGCCGGTGATGCCGCCGATCATTTCCTTGACCGGCCGCCCGAGTTCGGCAAGCCGGACGGCACCCCTATTGGCGCCGTTGCAGTGCGGCCCGGCGCAATAGACCACAAAGGTCGTGCCGGCCGGCCAATCGGCCATCTTGCGGCCGGTGATCTTGCGGTGCGGCAGGTTGATGGCGCCTGGCACATGGCCGCGGGCGAACAGGTCCGGGCTTCGCACGTCGAGAAGGACAAAATCCTGCCTGCCAGTGCTGATGGCGTCATGCACGTCCCAGCAGTCGGTCTCGAACGTCAGGCGGCGGGAAAAGTGGAGCAGAGCCTCGGCGGACGGGGCGGCGGGAATCTCGGTCACATTGCTGCGCATCTGGCGCTCTCCTTGGCTTGGGATGGCGAGAACCTGCCGGAGATTGGCGTGATGCGGCAGTGGCGGGATCGCCAATAAGCGGTAAGATATCGCCATGATGACAAAGAGACCCGGCCGCCACGTCGCCATCCTGGCCTATGACCAGCTCTGCATGTTCGAATTCGGCATTGCGCTCGAAGTCTTCGGCCTGCCGCGCCCCGAGTTCGCGGACCTGGGCTGGTACAGCTACGAAATCGTCGGCATCGAGCCGGGCCCCTACCGCTCCACCGGCGCCATTTCGGTGGAGGCGCCCTACGATCTGGGCCGGCTGGCGGACGCCGACCTGATCGTTGTGCCGGGATGGCGAGGGTCGCAGGCCCCAGTGCCGGAGCCTCTGCTCGGGGCTCTCCGGGCCGCCCATGCCCGCGGCGCCCGCATCGCGACGCTATGCTCCGGGGTCTTCGTGCCAGCTCGAGCCGGTCTGCTCAGCGGCAAGAGAGCGACGACTCATTGGCGTTATGCCGAGACACTGCAACAACTCTTCCCGGATATCGCCGTCCAGTCTGACATCCTCTACCTTGACGAGGGGGACATGCTCACCGCGGCCGGTTCGGCGGCCGGGATCGACCTCTGCCTCCATATCGTCCGCAAGGATTTCGGCTCCGACATCGCCAATATCGTCGCGCGGCGGCTGGTGCTGCCGGCGCATCGCGAGGGCGGCCAGGCGCAGTTCATCGGCCGGCCGGTGGCCAAGGAGCGGCAGGGACGGATCGGCCCGCTTTGCGACATGCTGCTCGAGCGCATGGACGAGCCCTGGACCATCGCTTCCATGGCCCGTACCGCCAATCTCTCGGAACGCAGCCTCATCCGCCACTTCCAACAGTCGACCGGCATGAGCCCGATGAACTGGCTCATCGCCGAGCGCATCGAGCGGAGCCGAGAACTGCTGGAAACGACGACCCTCGATCTCGATGCCATCGCTACCGCTGCGGGCTTCCAGGCAGCCGAAACCTTCCGCCACCATTTCCGCACCCGCATCGGCGTCAGCCCCAGCGCGTACCGCCGGAGTTTCGGGAAAGCAGCGTGAGCCCGCTGGCTCAGGCGGTTACTGCTTCAAGAAATTGCAGCAGGAGTGGGTTGAAGAGGTCTGGGCGCTCGAGGTTGGGAATGTGCGCAGTGCCTTCCAGCACCACCGCGAACGCGTTGGGGAGCGCCTCGGACGCATCCTCGTGACGCTGCAGGATGTAGGTGAAATCGAGATCACCGACGATCAGCAGAGCCGGCGCGTTGATCTTATCCAACTGATCGATGGCCCGCGGTCGCGGCTCTTCCAGCGTGAGCCTGGGCTTGCGCAAGGCCTTGTCGTTCATGTCGAAGAACAGCTCGCGCGCAGCGCCCCAGACCCTTCCGTTCTGGCTGCGCGGGCCGTCGAGCCAGGCATGCGCCTGCACTTTGTTGAGCATGTCGAGATCGCCGCGCTCCTCGGCATCTTCCTCCGCCATGACCAGCGGTTGTTCGAGATCGGTCACGAATGAGGAAGCGCCGGTGATCGAGGTGCCGACCAGCACGAGGCCGATGGTGCGGCCCGGATTGGCGAGGGCAAAATCGATGGCAAGGCCGCCGCCCAACGAGCAGCCGACGAGGATGGCGGCGTGCACATCGAGCGCGTCGAGCACGCCTTCTAGATCCTCGAGATGGCTGAAGGGCTCGTCCGGCGACGTTGTCTCGCCATAGCCGCGGCGGTCATAGGCGATGGCGTGGAATCCCGCATTGGCAGCGGCCTCCATCTGCCCGCGCCACATGCGATGGTCGCAGACACCGGCATGGAGGAATACGATCGGCAGGCCCTCGCCTACTTCGGCGCCGGTGATCACCGCGCCACCCAGTTCGATTTCGAAATCGTCGGTCATGGCCGAGCGGTAGCACGCAGCCCGAGGTGGCGCTACTCGATGCCCTTGGCCCGCATCAACGCGCCGGCGAGGTCTTCGAAGGTATACGGCTTGGCGAGCACAGTCCCGTTCCGCCACTCCTCAGGCAGGCCATCGCGACCGTAGCCGGTCGCCAGAACCAGCGGGACGCCCTTTGCGGCGAGCTTTTCTGCAAACGGAAACACCGGCTTGCCGCCGATATTGACATCGAGCACCGCAACGTCGGCTCCCGCCGCTTGATCGAGCATGCCCTCGGCCTGATCGAGCCGCATGGCAGGACCGACGAGCGTACAGCCCAGTTCGCCAAGCATGTCCTCGAGATTGACCAGCACCAGGCTTTCATCCTCGATGACGAAAACGGAAAGGCCGGAAATCGGGGCAAACCTATTCTGCGAAAGCATCAACGCCCCTTTCGTACGCAGCCGCCGGGATCGCGAGTGAAACGGCAAGACCGGATTCTTGGTAACGTGTTTCGAGGGAACCGCCAAGTTCTCCTTCCACCACTCGCCCGATGAGCCGGGAGCCGAAGCCACGCCGGTCCCCCGGCTTGGCCGGTGGCCCACCCTGCTCCACCCAGTCGATGTGCAGACCGTCGGCGAGGGCCCGCCAGTTGACCGAGATTTGGCCCTCCGGCCGCGACAGCGCGCCATGCTTGACCGCATTGGTGGTGAGCTCGTGAAAAACCAGCGCCAAGGCGATCGTCGCCTTGGAATTGACCATTACCCGTGGGCCCGCGACATCGAGACGCTCCGGTCCATAGGCGGCCAGTTCCTGCCGAACGAGACCTTCGAGATCGGCATCTTCCCACTGCCGCTCCGATAGGACGGAATGCGCTTTGGCCAGGGCCACCAGGCGCGCCTCGAAGGCGACGCGAGCCGAGGCCATGTCGGGCGCCGCACGGAGCGTCTGCGACGCGATCGACTGGACCGTGGCCAGCGCATTCTTGACTCGATGGTTGAGCTCATCGACCAGAAGCCTTTGGCGCCGCATCGCCTTAAAAGATTCCGTCCGGTCCATGCCCTGCACGAAAATGCCGGTAATGGTCCCGTCCGGAGACCGGATCGGATCATAGGAGAAGTCGAGATAGACTTCGCGCATCGGCTCGCCGGGCGCATTCGCCAGCATCACCCGGGCCCCCTCGGCGGCATAGGTCTTTCCGGTGCTAAAGACGTTGTCGAGGATGTCGGTGAAGCCCTGCTGCACCACTTCGGGCAGCGCGGTGCGGATCGGCTGACCCAGGACGCTGCGCCCGCCAATCAGACGGACGTAGGCGTCGCTCGAAAACGTGAAGACATGCTCGGGCCCCGAGAGCACCGCGAAAAATCCCGGCGCCTGCTGGAACAGCCGGCGGAAATCCTGGCTGTCGGCGAGGAGCCGCTGATGCGCCTCTTCGGCGTCGCGGGCCTTTTCGACCAGTTGCGCGCCGCCGGTGCGATAGGGCAGCGACGCCGCCTCGCGCATGTGCACGACTTCGGTGACGTCGATTGTGTTCTGCATGATGTAGACGACGGCGCCCGCATCGTCCTTCACCGGCACATGCGTGGCCGACCAGTAGCGCAGCTCCAGTTCGCCGGCCGCATTTGGAATATCGTAGGGCAGGAAGGCGAGCACATCGGTTTCGCCGGTTTTTAGCACCCGCTCGAACGACTCGCGCAGCCGCTTGCCGCCAACATCCGTATTGGGGAAGAGGTCAAAGAGATTCTGCCCCTCCAGGTCAGCCCAAGTACGGCCGACCACCTTGAGGTAGGCCGCATTGGCCCAAACGTAGCGGAAGTCGCCGTCGAGCAGCATATGCGGGCTCGGAAGCACGTCGAAAACCCGCGCGAAATCAATGCTCGACAAACCAGTCACACCCAAGCC
Source organism: Pseudomonadota bacterium (assembly GCA_023415605.1). GTDB lineage: Bacteria > Pseudomonadota > Alphaproteobacteria > Rhizobiales > Devosiaceae > Devosia_A. The sequence goes on along the minus strand of JAEZKB010000236.1, from coordinate 3,188 downwards.
CCCACCGCGACAAAACGCACCGCGGCTAGGGGCCATAAACGCGGATCGTTACGGAAGGTTCCGCCAATTCTAGCTTTTTTAGTCGTCGCCCTCTCCCTGCAGCGCTTCAAGGAACTCGAGAAGGATTGGGTTGAATTCTTCCGGGCGTTCGAGGCTGGGCAGGTGCGCGACGTCGTCCATGGTGATGTTGAAACTCTCCTCGATTTCCTCGGCCAGGAACTCGTGCGCTTCGAGCACATCGGGATAATCAAGGGCTCCGGCGACAAGCAGCGTCGGCACCACGATTTTTTCGACGTGATCAACCGCCGGCTCGGAAAACTCCTCATGCGTGAGCTCTGGCTTTTCCCGGCGTTTGCGGTTCATGTCGAGGAAGAGTTCGCGCGCCGGGCCATCCACCCTGCCCTCTTCTTCGAGCGGGCCGTCGAGCCACATATGCGCCTCGATGCGGTTGGCATGGTCGAGATTGCCGCGGCCCAGGGCATATTCGAGCGTGTCTTCGAGCGCTGCGATGTCCTCGGGATAGTCCTCGGCCTCGAAGCCCGAGACGGCGCTGCCGATCAGCACCAGCGCGGCGACCCGTTCCGGGTGCTCCAGCGCGAAGTCGATGGCGATGCCGCCGCCCAGCGAATTGCCGATCAGCACCGCGGCATTGAGCCCTAGCCGGTCAAAAACCGCTTCAAGATCAACCACATGGTTGAACGGCACATCCTCGCTCTCGGTCTCGCCAAAGCCGCGCCGATCATAGGCGACGACGTGGTAGCCCTGCGCGGTGAGCTCCTGCATCTGCTCGGCCCACATGCGCCGGTCGGCAACGCCGGCATGGAGGAACACGAGCGGCAGCCCGAAGCCGCCGGATTCGCCCCGGATGGTGGCGCCATCGAACTCGATTTCGAACGGTGTTGTCATCGCGGCTCCTCTGGCTTTGCGGCGGGATAGCACCGCCTGCCCCGGGTGACAACGCGGCGAGTTTGGCCCGGCATCAGCGCGCGGGGATAAGATTTTGAGTCTGCTGCGGAAATCACGATCACCAAGCCAAGAAATCCAGCAAACGCTGTCGTTTTGGGTGTCGTTGAGCCTAAGCGCGGATCATGAACGTCTGTCGTTTGAAGGTAGGCGGTGTGTCAGCGAGCCTCCTCTATCTCATCCCATCAGCAGGGATTGATCCGGATCAAGGTCGGCGCGGATGGCGGTGTGCATCAGTGACGGCGGGAAACGGAGGTGTCCATGCGTTGGACCAAACCACTTCTGCTGGCCGGGGCGCTCGCCGCGCCACTCTTCATCGCCACCGACCTCGTCGCCGCTACCCTGCTCTATCCCGGCTACGACTATACCAGCCAGCAGGTGAGCGAACTCTCGGCCATCGGCGCGCCGACGCGGACCTTCTGGCTGGCCATGGGCTATCCCTATTCCCTGCTGCTGCTCGCGCTCGCTGCGGGCACATGGCTGTCGGCGACCCGGACCGCCCAACGGGTGGTCGCCGTCCTGATCGCGCTCTTTACTGCCCATAGCTTCGCCTGGGCCCTTTTCGCCCCCATGCATATGCGCGGCACCGAATTCGGCGATACCGATACGGCCCACATCGCTTTTACCGTCGTGGCCGTGCTGCTGATGACAGGCTTCATCACTGCTGGTGCGCTGCTGTTCGGCCGCGGCTTCCGCCTCTACTCGGCGCTGACCGTCATTGCCATGGTGGCCTCTGGCGGCATTGTCGGCACGCAGATCTCCGCCATCGCCGCTGGCGAGCCGACACCCTGGATGGGGCTGGTCGAACGCATCGCGGTCTATGGGCCGATCGTCTGGACGGCGGTGTTCGCCCTGGCGCTATGGAGCCGTACCGAAGAAGCCGGCTCGCCGCCCTGAGGCGTGGCACTCACGGCGCCTCCAGCACCGTACGGCATTGCTTGGGCAGGTCGGCGAGCGTCAGCGGCCCGGCCGGGGGGCTCGTGCTGGGCTTGTAGGGCTCTTCTGTGAACCAGTAGTCGAGCTCGGCGCCGCAGCCATCGCCCGGTGGTGCCGGGTCTTGGTCGACGCAATAGGCCGATCCCGGCGGACAGCTCAGCCGTACGTGCAAATGGTCGTCATGCCCGTACCAGGGCCGGATCTTGTTGAGGAAACTGCGGTCGCGCCAGGTGATGGCGCAGAGCGCCTTCTTGATCCCCGGCGCCACGAAGATGCGCGCCACCCCCGGCAGCGTCGCGGCGCGATAGAGCAGCATGCGCTGCGCCTCGCCGAATCTTTCCGGATCGACGAGACGCGTCCCCTTTCTGAGCACGGAGATGGCCGACTTGCTCTCGCGCTCCTCGGCGCTGAGCGTGCGGTCCGGCATCGGCTCGAACCAGAGATCGACATCGAGCCCGATCTGGTGCGACGCATGCCCCGATTTCATCGGCCCGCCCCGCACCGCTCCCATGTCGCCGACGAGCAGCCCCCGCCACCCATCCTCTGCCGCCACCTGCCCCAGTTGCTGGATGTAACTCACCAGCTCCGGCGTCCCCCAGTGGCGGTCACGGGAGAGCCGCATCGCCTGCCAGGTGGGCCCGTCGGTGGGGAGCTGCACCGCTCCGGCGAGACAGCCCCGCGCATATCCGCCGACGGGGATGGAGGGGCCGGTGGTGGGGGTCGTCATGGCGCCGAAGAGGTCGCGGGCGGGAGTGTCGGCAGCGAGGGTGGGGGTGGCGAGGAGGAGGAAGGCGAGAAGGACGCGGAGGATTCTGGGCTTAATCATGCGAGGCCTCCGGCTGTTACGGCGAGTCGGTCTAGTCTGGACTGGCCAGCCGCGCCGTCAACAGCGGCGTGTAGCAACCTAAGGAGTGAGTATAGGTACACCCCAAGTTGAACGATTCTTCCCCCGATACTCTACTCCCTATGAAGTACACGCCGCTGACCAGAGGCCGGAGGAGGGGGGAGCCGCTTGCGCGTTGCTCTCAACTCCGATGGCGGAAATCACTTCAAAACGCACCCCCCTCCACCGCGCTATGCGCGGTCCCCCTCCCCCGCAAGCGGGAGAGGACCGCCGACTGCAAGCGCTTGTATGGGTTCACGCTCTTGGACATCCCCGGAGGGGCATCCCCGTCCGGTGCATCGGTGAGGATGCGCGCTCCCTCCACCATGCTGCGCATGGTCCCCCTCCCCCGCTTCGCGGGTGAGGATCACGGAGAGATCGCGCCGCAGCGGATCCTCCCCCGTTC
>JAEZKB010000217.1 GCA_023415605.1 Pseudomonadota bacterium | reverse complement strand
GGCCAGTTCCGCCTCCGAAATCCGCACCGAGATGCTGCGGCCGGGGATGTCGATATCGATGATGTCGCCATCGCGCACCAGCCCGATCGCCCCGCCGCTCGCCGCTTCCGGCGACACATGGCCGATCGAAAGACCCGAGGTGCCGCCCGAGAACCGGCCGTCGGTGAGCAGCGCGCAGGCTTTGCCCAGGCCCTTCGACTTGAGGTAGCTCGTGGGATAGAGCATTTCCTGCATGCCCGGGCCGCCGCGCGGACCTTCATAGCGGATCACCACCACGTCGCCGGCCTTGATCTCGTTCGAAAGGATCGCCTTGACTGAGGCGTCCTGGCTCTCGAACACCCGGGCCGGGCCCGAAAATACCAGGATGGATTCGTCGACGCCGGCCGTCTTCACGATGCAGCCGTCGAGCGCGATATTGCCCTTGAGCACCGCGAGGCCGCCGTCCTTGGAGAACGGGGCCGAAGGCGAGCGGATGGCGCCGTTCTGACGGTCGAGATCGAGTTCGGTCCAGCGATTGGATTGGGAAAAAGCCTGCGTCGTCCGCACCCCGCCCGGCGCCGCCAGGAAGAAATTGCGCACACTGTCCGAATTGGTCCGGGAAATGTCCCACTTGTCGATGGCGTCGCCCATCGTGGCGGTGTGTACCGTCGGCTCGGCCCGGTTGATGAGGTTGGCGCGGTCGAGCTGGCCGAGGATGGCCATGATGCCGCCGGCGCGGTGCACGTCCTCGATATGGACGTCGTTCTTGGCTGGGGCGACCTTGCAGAGCACCGGCACCTTGCGGCTCAGTGCATCGATATCGTCCATGGTGAAGTCGACACCGCCTTCATGCGCGGCCGCGAGGATGTGCAGCACCGTATTGGTCGAGCCGCCCATCGCGATGTCGAGCGCCATGGCGTTCTCGAACGCCGCCTTGGTGGCAATGTTGCGCGGCAGCACGGTCTCGTCTTCCTGCTCGTAATAGCGGCGGGCGAGATCGACGATCAGGTGTCCGGCCTCCTGGAACAGGCGCTTGCGATCCGAATGGGTGGCGAGGGTGGAACCATTGCCGGGGAGGGAAAGGCCGAGCGCCTCGGTCAAACAGTTCATCGAATTGGCGGTGAACATGCCCGAGCAGGAGCCGCAGGTGGGGCAGGCATTTTCTTCGACGGCCTGCACTTCGGCGTCGGAATAGGAATCGTCGGCCGCCATCACCATGGCATCGACCAGGTCCAGCGCCTGCAGCTTGCCCTTGACCATGGCCTTGCCGGCTTCCATCGGGCCGCCCGAGACGAAGACGACGGGAATATTGATCCGCATCGCCGCCATCAGCATGCCGGGCGTGATCTTGTCGCAGTTCGAGATGCAGACCATGGCGTCGGCGCAATGCGCGTTGACCATGTATTAGACGCTGTCGGCGATCAGCTCGCGGCTGGGCAGCGAATAGAGCATGCCGTCATGGCCCATCGCGATGCCGTCATCGACCGCGATGGTGTTGAATTCTTTGGCGACGCCACCGGCCGCTTCGATCTCGCGCGCGACCAGCTGGCCGAGATCCTTCAGATGCACATGGCCCGGCACGAATTGGGTGAACGAGTTTACCACCGCAATGATCGGCTTGCCGAAATCGCCGTCTTTCATGCCTGTCGCGCGCCAAAGCCCGCGCGCGCCCGCCATGTTGCGGCCGTGGGTGGTGGTACGTGAACGGTAGTGCGGCATGGTCCGGCTCCTCGAAGAGGCGGAAGCTTTTCCACATCGGGATGGGCGGCGCAAGTCGCCGAACCGCCCGATCCGTCCACCAAAAGTCTAGGCCTGAAGCCGGGTCAGGCCCCGCCGGCGCCCGCCGTCGACGTCAGCGGCGCGGCGTCCCGGTTGGCCAGCAACAACCGGCCGAGCTGGAACAGGTTGAGCACGAAGAAGAACGTGTTCCATGCCACCACCGTCCAGAGTACCTCCGGCCGGCTGGCGAAATAGGCGATGAGGCAGGCGGCGGCGAGCAGCGTCAGGCATCGCAGCCGCACCATGTCCTTGGTGAAATAGGCGAAAACGTAGAGCACGTTCGCCGCATTGATCAGCATATCCATGGGCGTCACTTGCGGTTGTAGAGCTGCGCGGCGTGGTCGAACTCCACGTGGGCCATGCGCACATCGTCGGCAGCTCGGCCGTGCGTGGTGAGCCGGGAGGGCTGCCGGCGCTGCGCAATGGCCGCACGTGCCAGGGCGATCCAGTCAAGAAATCCCCGCTTGGGGCTGTGTTCGGCATACATGCCAAGCTTCCTTCCGTCGCGCCCCCGCGGGTTGAAGAAAAAGCGCGCGGAGCCGTCCGGGGGACGCACTCCGCGCTGAGTTGCGACGCGTCAGGTCGCGTCCGAACCTCACCTTGCACCAGCTCGGTGCGCGTTGGGTCGGCAGGGTTTTGACCTATCGCGCTCGCCGGTGCGTCATCCGATCGGATGAGGCGTTCCACAATCTCGTCGACCCGCGCCGTAGCCAGGCGAAACGATCACTGCTAGCTAGGCGGAACTCGTCGCCTTCGGGATGCCCGCTTGCTGCTGTCCGGCCTCGTTCTCACTGTGCTTTCTGCCGCGATTTCGCTGGCCGTGACGTTCTTTGTCATGCGCAACGCCGAGTACCTGCAGGTGATGGCGAGTCCCAATGCCCGCTCGTCGCACACGCGGCCGACACCGAGCGGCGGCGGCGTCGGCATCGTTGCTGGCGGGGCACTGGCAGGGCTCTCGACGTCACTCAGCACCCCGTGGCCAACGCTGTTGGTCTTGGTGCTAAGTCTGGCCATGGCCGCCATGGGGTTCTGGGATGACAGGAAGCCTATCCCAGCCGCCTATCGCCTCGCCGGACAACTGGCGCTGGCCGGCGTCATGGCGGCGCTCTGCATTCCGGCCACGCAGCTCGCCGCTGGTATCGGCCTGCCGCTGCCGGGCTTCATGCTGATCCTGCTGGCCATTGTCGGCACCGTCTATTGGGTCAACATCTTCAATTTCATGGATGGTATCGACGGCATCGCCGCTTCGCAGGCTGCCTTTATGCTGGGCGGCGCGGCTCTGCTGGCGGCAGTAGCGCAGCCGGTGCTGCTCGATCAGGCATTCTTCTGGTGGCTGGTGGCCACCGCTGCCGCCGCCGCGGCTTTCCTCGGCCTCAACTGGGCGCCGGCCAAGATCTTCATGGGCGATGCCGGCAGCTACTTCCTCGGCTTCATCATCGCGTTCTTCGCTCTTGCGACCGTGGCGCTGGGCTGGCTGACGCTCTGGCAGTGGCTGATCCTCGGCGCGCTGTTCATCGCCGATGCCACTGTAACCATTATCCGCCGCCTGCGCCTGCGGGAGCGGTTGTTCGAGGCGCATCGGCGCCACGCCTACCAGCGCCTGTCGCGCCGTTGGAAGTCGCACCCGGCGGCGACCGGCCTCTATATCGGTGTCAACGTCGTCTGGCTGCTGCCTATCGCGCTTATCGCCGGCGATCGCCTGTTCGGCTTTTTCGCCATGCTCGTCGCCTATGGGCCGGTGATCGTTCTCATGGTGTTGGCCGGGGCGGGGCGACCGGAGGAAAAGGTCGCCTAGACCCAGAGCGACATGAACAGCGCCGCGACGGCAACAATGCTCATCGAGGCGATGACCGAGGCCACCAGCATGCGCTTGGCCCAGGTGACCTGCAGCGCAGCCTCGTTGTCGGTCAGAGCGCGCACATTGAGCTGATCGCTGTCGATATCGATATTCGCCATGACGAAACCCCTCGGTCTGACATTCCGAAAAAGCTGCGCCGAAGCCGGGTTTTGCGCCAGCAAAGACCAAAATCACGCTTAATTTTCTTCAAATGCGATGGGTTCTGGGCAAGTGTGTCGGCTCGCCTATGCGCACCCTTCCGCTTGCGCTATGAGAAGCCGCCCCCACCGAGACTGCGCCGATCTGCGAATGACTGCACTTTCCCGCCGCCACTTCATCGTCTTGGGCTCTGCGACGCTGCTCGCCGGCTGCACTGCCAGCATCGCGCCATCGACCAGCACGCCCACGGCGCCCAACCAGCTGAGCCAGGCGGCGATCGTCGCGGCCATCAACGGCACTCGCGCCAAGAACGGCAAGCCGCCGCTGCACTACAACGGCAAGCTCGAGGCTGCGGCCCGCTCGCAGGCCAACCTGATGGCCACCAAGGATCAGCTCTCGCACAATCTCGGGGTCACCCTGCGCCAGCGCGTCGCCGCCGCCGGCTATGAGGGTGCGGTGGGTGAGAATGTCGCCGGTGGTCAGAAATCGCTCGAACAGGCCATCCAGGGCTGGCTGGATTCCCCGGCGCATCGCAACACGCTGCTCTCGACCCGGTTCACTGAGTTCGGCCTTGCCGTGGCGTCCGTCGGTCCTGGCCGCAAGTCCCGCTACGGCACCTACTGGGCTTTCATCGCCGGCGGCAGTTTCGACGCCTGGAAGCAGCCCTAGGTGCGATCGACCCTCAGGGTCCACCGCTGGCGACGACCAGTATTGTCGCCCAACCCGGTCACTCCTTCGACTACAAACTTGTAGTTGCGACTGTCGCCGACGCGAAGCGCGATCACCTCCGTCGCCCCATGCAGCCGCATGACCGGTTTATTCCACGCCCAAAGTGGGGCATAGGTCCATCCGATGATGTTGTGTGCGCCGTCGCGCTCTACGCACACCAAATGCGGTCCTGTGTTTTTAGCTCCGTCGTGCCAGACGAGCGGCCAGGCACCGCCCTTCTCCTCGCGTATTTCCGACAACGTGGCGCCGTCCGGCGCGCGAACGTCGTCAGGGATGCTCCTCCAAAGCGCCTTGATCTCGTCTGCGCTAAACTGTCGTCGACCAGTGACGACATCCATCACAACACGAAACCAACGATAGCGCGCCGCACCAAGAATGCTCAGTATCACTATCGCAGCCGCGGCCATGGTTAACGCCCCTATCAACCATATCGCGCCCAGCGTGATGACCTGTGCGATGGACATCTCACCCCGTTGTCAGCGTCCGCTTGACCGCATCGCGCCAGCCCTTGAGCTTGGTCTTGCGAGTTGCTTCGTCCATACGCGGATTGAACTGACGGTCCAGCGCCCAGCGCTTGGCAAAGCCTGCCATGTCCGGCCAAACACCCGCCTTCCAGCCGGCCAGCCACGCAGCGCCCAGGGCCGTGGTTTCGAGGATAGTCGGCCGGTCCACAGGCGAGTTCAGGATGTCGGCGAGGAACTGCATGGTGTAGTCCGAGGCCACCATGCCGCCATCGACGCGCAGCACGGTATCCTTAGCGCCTTTCCAGTCCTTGCGCATGGCATCGACCAGATCGCGCGTCTGGTAGCTCACGGCTTCCAGCGCCGCCCGCGCCAGTTCCGAGCGGCCGGTATTGCGCGATAGGCCATAGATCGCACCCCGGGCCTCCGCATCCCACCACGGCGCGCCGAGTCCGACGAATGCCGGCACCAGATAGACCTGCTGCTCCGGGTCCGCGTCCCTGGCGAGTTTGCTGCTCTGCGAGGACTCTTCGATGATCCTCAGCCCGTCGCGCAGCCACTGCACCGAAGCGCCGGCCATGAAGATGGCACCTTCGAGGGCGTAGGTGGTCTTGCCGTCGAGGCGGTAGGCGATGGTGGTGAGGAGCCGGTTCTTCGACCGTACCAGGTCCTTGCCGGTGTTGAGCAGCGCGAAGCAGCCGGTGCCGTAAGTCGATTTGAGCATGCCAGGTTCAAAGCACGCCTGCCCGATGGTTGCGGCCTGCTGGTCACCTGCCGACCCGCAGATCGGGATCGCAGCGCCGAAATGCGCGGCTTCGGCAGTGCCGAAATCGGCCGCGTTGTCCTTGACCTCGGGCAGCATTGCGCGCGGCACGTCGAGCATCTCGAGCAGCTCGTCGTCCCACTGGTTTGTTTCGATGTTGTAGAGCAGCGTCCGGCACGCATTGGTGACGTCAGTGGCGTGCACCTTGCCGCCGGTCAGCCGCCAGATGAGGAAACTGTCGATGGTGCCGAAGGCGAGCTCGCCCTTCTTGGCCCGCGCCCGCGAACCCGGCACCTTGTCGAGGATCCACTTGATCTTGGGGCCGGAGAAGTAGGGATCGAGCAGCAACCCGGTTTTTCGGGTCACCATCTTCTCGAAACCCTTCTTGATCAGTCGCTCGCAGATCGGGGCGCAGCGCCGGTCCTGCCAGACGATGGCGTTGTGGATCGCCTTGCCAGTCTTCTTGTCCCAGACGACGGTGGTCTCGCGCTGGTTGGTGATGCCGATGGCGGCGATATCCTTGGCAGTGATCCCGGCTTTCTTGAGCGCCGTCTTCACCGACCAGATGCAGGTCGCCCAGATTTCCTCGGGAATATGCTCGACCCAGCCCGAAGCGGGGAAATGTTGGGTGAACTCCATCTTGCCCATGCCGGCGATGCGCTGGTTCTCGTCGAAGACGATTGCCCGGCTCGATGTCGTGCCCTGGTCGATGGCGAGCACATATCCGCTCATGAACGTCCCCCTCTATCCTCGGTCTGCCATATACGCGGCCAGCCGCTGCTTGTCTTCGGCTGTCACCCGCAGCCCGAGCTTTGTGCGCCGCCACAGCACGTCGTCAGCCAAAAGGGCCCACTCCTCCGCCATCAGATAGTCGACTTCGCGGGCGTAGAGGGTCGAGCCGAAATGTGCGCCGAGATCGCTGGTCTCTTTAGCGTTGCCGAGCAATGCCTCCGCCCGCGTGCCGTAGAGCCGCGTCAGCCGCCGGACCAGCGCTGGGTCGAGCCGCGGGTACGCCCGCTGCATCTTCTCTACCTGCACCTCGAATGCGGTAGGCGCGAAGTCGCCGCCCGGTAGCTTGGCCTTGCGCGTCCAGCGCGGCCCCATCCGGCCGATCAGCTTGCCGAAGCCATCGACGACCTCTTCTGCCAGGCGCCGGGAGGTGGTGAGCTTGCCGCCGAACACGTTGATCAGCGACGCGCCCTCTTCTTCTTCGGTGCGGATGACGTAGTCGCGCGTCGCCTCCTGCGCGGCACTGGCGCCATCGTCATAGAGCGGCCGCACCCCGGCATAGCTCCAGACGATCTCGTCGCGGGTCAGCGGCTTGGCGAAATACTCACTTGCCGCCGCCAGCAGATAGTCTGTTTCCTCCTCGCTGATTTCAACCGGCCCCGGCGGTTCCTTGAAGTCGAGGTCGGTGGTGCCGATCAGCGTAAAGTCGTCCTCATAGGGAATGGCGAAGATTATGCGGTTGTCCGCATTCTGGAAAATGTAGCAACGGTCGTGTTCGAACTGTCTCTTGACGACGAGATGGCTGCCTTTGACGAGCCGCACGTGCCGCACGTCGTTGCGGCCTAGCGCCTGGTTGATCACCTGGTCGACCCAGGGCCCCCCGGCGTTGACCAGGAGGCTGGCGCTCACGAGCTCGCGGCCGTTCGGCCCCTCGACGGCAATCGTCCAGCCATCCTCGCCGCGCCGGGCCGAGGTCACCTTGGTGCGGGTCTCGATCCGCGCGCCATGGTCCTGCGCGTCCTTGGCGTAGAGCGTCACCAACCGCGCGTCGTCTACCCAGCAATCCGAATACTCGAAACCCGTCGAATAGCCCGGCTTCAGCGGCCTGCCGGCTGCATCCGTTCTCAAATCGAGTGTCTTGGTCGGCGGTAGCAGCTTGCGGCCACCGAGATAGTCATAGGCCAACAGCCCCAACCGCAGGAACCAGGCCGGTCGCAGGCCCTTGTGGTGGGGTAGCACAAAGCGCAGCGGCCAGATGATATGCGGCGCTGCTGCCCACAGCACCTCGCGCTCGGCAAGCGATTCCGCCACCAGCTTGAATTTGTAGTACTCGAGATAGCGCAGGCCGCCATGGACCAGCTTGGTCGCCGCCGACGAGGTGCCCGACGCCAGGTCGTTCATCTCCGCCAGCATTACCGAATAGCCGCGCCCAGCCGCATCACGGGCAATCCCGGTCCCGTTTACCCCTCCTCCGATAACAAAGACATCGTAACTCTGGAGCGGAGCGTTGGCGCTAGTCATGGGATCGGAAAACCTTGCTGTCGCGCTTCTCTGGCGCGCTGGGAATGACTGTAAGGACCCCTACTAACGGCGCAAGATGAATTCGCGTTGAAGGCTGGCCGGACCATTGACCCTTGCGCCCGTCGGGTGCAGTAGGGGACACCGTCCCGCCTCCGGCTACCCATGCTCGCCATCCTCAACGTCGTCCTGCCGGTCTTCGCGCTCATGGCGTTGGGCAATCTGGCCGTGCGCTTCCGCCTCTTCCCCAGCGAGGGCGTGCGCGGGTTGGTGATGTTCGTCAACAATTTCGCCACGCCGTGCCTGCTGTTCCAGGCGCTGGCGACCGCTGATTTCTCGTCCACATTCAATTTCCAGGTCATCGGGCCGTTCTACGCCGGCGCGGTCAGCGTCTTCACCCTGGGTGCGATCTTTGCGGTGAAGTTTTTCCGCAACAAGCCGGGGGAGGGCGTGTCTTCCGGTTTTGCCGCGATGTTCACCAATACGGTGCTGATCGGCATTCCGATCATGACCCGCGCCTATGGTCCCGGCGCGCTGCCGACGACCTTCTCGATCATCGCCTTTCACGCCTCGGTGCTCATCACCATGGGCATGATCGTCATGGAGGTCGCCCGCCGCGACGGCGCCCCGATGCACAAGGTGATGTGGGTGGCCTTCGTCCGCATCGTTTCCAACCCGCTGCTCTGGGGCATCGTGCTCGGCGCCATCGTCAACATCATGGGCGTGACGCTGATCGAGCCGGTCGAAGCCTTCATCGCCATGATGGCTGCCGCCGTGACCCCTGCCGCGCTGTTCGGCCTCGGCGGGGCCCTCAACGACTACCGGCTCTCCGAAAGCTGGGCCCAGTCGCTCACCATGTCGATCCTCAAGCTCATCGTGCAGCCGCTGATCGCCTGGATCATCATGGTGCCGATCCTCAACGTCGATCACGAATATGCCCGTTACGGGGTTCTTCTCGCGGCCATGCCCACCGGCATCAACGCCTTCGTCTTCGCCACCTACTACAATCGCGGTGTCGGCGTTGCGACCAACACCATCCTGATCTCGACCGTGATGAGCGTGGTGACGGTGTCGGCGTGGTTGTACGTGATGGGGCTGTGACGCGGTCTATTGCGCCGCCTCGACGCTCATCGCCGTGACAGTCGGCGTTTCCACTGCAGGCACTGATCGCACCGGCGCGGCCGACACCGCGTCCAGCGCTGAGGCAACGCGGACGTGGCGCTCCACCGGACAGAGCTGCAGCATTGGGTCGAACGCGATCCAGCCCAAACCATCGTCCCAGGCTTCCGCCCAGGCATGGAACCGCGCCGCTTCGTCGCCCTCGGCAGCCAGGTATCCGGTCACGTAGCGCGCGGGAATGTCCAGTGCGCGCACTGCACCGATAAAGGCATGCGCATAATCCGCCGCCTCGTGCTTGGCGCCCTGCGACTGGCTCTGGCTCTGCCCGTCCTGAGACTGGCTCTGCTCGGTCGGCGCCAGCACTTCGCCAACTCGCGCCATGATGGCGTGGAGCAGCGGGATCCGGTCTCTGCCGTCCTTGCCCGCGCTGCGGAATTTCTGCGTCACCGCGCCCATCGGCTTGGTCAGCGCCGTGACCCTTCGGTAGAGCGCCGGCACCGGCTCGCCACTGAGCCGCCCGACCACGCCGTTCCGGTCGTGCGTATCGACCACGCCTTCGACGACGATCGCCAGATCACCCTCCGGCTTGGTCTGGCTGGCGAGATGTGCCCGGTTGCCGTAGGCGTCCATGAAGCCGGCTGGCTCGTCCAGCCCTTCGACCTCGATCCGCCACTCTCGCACCGTCTGCACGCTCGATGTCTGCGGCGTCAGCAGCAGGTGCTGGATAGCGCGCGGCACGCCCTGTCCAAGGCCCAGGTTCAGGTGATGTCGAACGGTGATCTTCATCAGTAGAAATTGTAGCTTTCGCTCAGCGTTTCGCTGACGCGGTTGTTGCGGGCGATGAACTCGGTCAGGAACTCGTGCAGCCCATGCGAGAAGATCTTGTCCATGTCGTTGCCCTCCAGCATGTCGCGGGCGCTCGCGCAGGCCTCATGGCACGCATTTTCGGTGCCGTAGAGCTCGGCAAGCATTTCCAGCGTCCGGTGGATATGGCTGAAGCAGAACGTGAGGGAGCGCGGCATTTCCGGCCGCAGGATCAGGTAATCCGCAATGTTCCGGGCCCGATAGCGGTCATGATAGACGTGCCGGTAGCTGCGATGCGCCGATGCTGCCCGCAGGATCAGCGTCCACTGCTGGATGTCGACATCGCCGCCCACCAGCGTCGCTCGCGGCAGCAGCACGTAGTACTTCATGTCGAGGATGCGGGCCGTGTTGTCGGCCCGCTCGACATAGCCGCCGATGGTCGAGAACGCGTAGCCGTCATCGCGGAGGATGGTCGAAAGCATCGCACCGCGAAACTGCTGGCTGACATTCTTCACCCAGCCGAGCAGCTCCTGCAGACGGCCGCCATGCACCTCGCGCGGCTTGATCTGCGAGAACTCGAGCCAGGCCGAGTTGATGGTCTCCCAGACTTCGCTGGTCAGCGCCGTTCGGACGGACCGCGCGTTGGTGCGCGCCGCCAGGAGGCAGGAGCGGACGGAGGAGAAATTTTCCTCGTCGAACAGCATGAAGTGGCTCACCGAGGCGACATCGGCCACCTTGTGCTTCTTGGCGAAGTCCTCGTCCATCTCGGCTGCCTGCAGCATCGAGACGAGGTGCTCGCTCGCCCCACCCTCGCGCCGCGAGGTGAGGCTCATGCGGTACCCGACTTCCAGCAGTCGGGCCATGTTTTCGGCCCGCTCGACATAGCGAGAGAGCCAGAAGAGGTTCTGTGCGGTGCGTCCGAGCATCTTAGTCTTCCAGCACCCAGGTATCCTTGGTCCCGCCGCCCTGTGACGAGTTCACCACCAGCGAGCCCTTCTTGAGCGCAACGCGCGTAAGACCGCCTGGCGTGATGCGGATGTCGTCGCCCACCAGCACATAGGGCCTGAGGTCCACATGCCGCGGCGCGATGCCCTTGTCCACGAAGGTGGGGCAGGTCGACAGCGCCAGCGTCGGCTGCACGATGTAGTTGTCCGGCCGGGCGAGGATCTTCTTCTTGAACTCCTCGCGCATCTGCTTGGTCGAGGCCGGCCCCACCAGCATGCCGTAGCCGCCAGAGCCGTGCACCTCTTTGACCACCAGCTCCTCGATGTGCTCGAGCACATAGGCCCGCTGGTCATCATTGGTGCAGTTATAGGTCGGCACGTTCTTGAGCAGCGCTTTCTCGCCCAGGTAGAGCTCGATGATTTCGGGGACGTAGGTGTAGACGGCCTTGTCGTCGGCGATGCCGGTGCCCGGCGCGTTGACCAGGGTCACATTGCCGGCTCGGTAGGCGTCGAACAGCCCCGGCACCCCCAGCATCGAGTCCGGCCGGAACGTCAGCGGATCGAGGAAATCGTCGTCGATGCGGCGGTAGATCACGTCGACCCGCTCCGGGCCCGTGGTGGTACGCATGAACACCTTGCCGCCTTCGACGAAGAGGTCCTGCCCCTCACAGAGCTCGGCGCCCATCTGGTCGGCGAGGAACGAGTGCTCGAAATAGGCCGAGTTGTAGATGCCCGGCGTCAGCACCACGAGATTGGGCGACGACCCGGCCCCGGCCGGCGCCACGCTCTCCATCGTCCGCCGCAGGTTTTCGGGATAGGTCTCGACCGGCGCCACCTTGAGCCGCTGGAACAGCTCCGGCGCCAGTTGCAGCATCGCCTCGCGATCTTCCAGCATGTAGGAGACGCCGGATGGGGTGCGGAGATTGTCCTCCAGAACGTAGAAATCGTCCGGTCCCACCCGCACGATATCGACCCCGATAATGTGGCTATAGATGCCGCGTGCCGGATCCAGCCCCATCATTTCCGGGCAGAAGGCGGAATTCTGCAGGATCAGCTTTTCCGGCACCCGCCCAGCCTTGAGGATCTCCTGCCGGTGGTAGATGTCGTAGAGGAAGGCGTTGAGCGCCCGCACGCGCTGCTCGATGCCCTTGCTGAGCTTGCGCCACTCCATCGCCGAAATGATCCGCGGGATTACGTCGAACGGGATCAGCTTCTCGGTGCCCTCGTTGCTGCCATAGACCGCAAAGGTGATGCCCAGCCGGCGGAAAATCGCCTCGGCGTCCGCCGCCATCAGGCTCAGGGCTTGGGCCGGCTGTTCCTTCAGCCACTGGTCGAGAACGAGGTAAGGCTCACGGATCGACCCGTCCGCATTATGCATTTCGTCAAACGGCGACGCGGCGCTCATCAACCCCTGCTTTGAAGCTTGCGGCTTCCCCACTGCATTGCCATTGCTACACATTTGCGCAGCGGCGTCCAGCGGCAACGATCAGCCAGAGGTCTGGGTTGCGTCGGCCGTCTCCGCCGTCCTAAATCGCCCGGCAAAAAGAGGAGGAGCCACAATGCCCATCGAAATCCTGCAGACCCACAAGCTCCTCGATAGCTGCGAGCAGGCGCTGGCCGAGCGTTTCACCGTGCACAAGCTGCACGAAGCCGGCGACAAGGATGCGTTGATTGCCAAGGTCGCGGGCTCCGTCCGCGCCATCGCCGGCGGCAACGTCAAGCCCGAGCTCATGGACAAGCTCCCGAACCTCGAAATCATTGCAAATTTCGGCGTCGGCTACGACACCATCGACACCAAGGCCGCCAAGGAACGCAACATCCGGGTCACCAACACGCCCAACGTACTCAACGATGCCGTGGCCGAACTGACGCTGGGTCTGATGATCGCGCTCGCCCGCCGCATTCCGCAAGGCGACCAGTTCGTCCGCCAGGGCAAGTGGCTGACGGGCGGGCAGGGGCTCTTCACCGAACTCAACGGCAAGACCGTCGGCATTCTGGGCCTTGGCCGTATCGGCAAGGAAATCGCCGTCCGCTGCCAGGCCATGAAGATGCGCGTCGTTTATCACGGCCGCCGCCGCCAGGCTGATGAGCCCTACATCTTCTACGATGACCTCACCGAAATGGCTCGCGACAGCGACTGGCTGGTGCTGATCGCCCCAGGCGGCAAGGAGACCGAAAAGATCGTCAACCGACAGGTGCTCGAAGCCCTCGGCCCCGACGGCTACCTTGTCAACGTCGCCCGGGGTACGCTGGTCGATGAACCGGTGTTGGTCGAAATGCTGGCCTCCAAGGAGCTCGGCGGCGCCGCCCTCGACGTTTTCGAGAAGGAGCCGCAGGTGCCCGAAGCCTTGTTCGCCCTCGACAATGTCGTGCTCGCCCCGCACCAGGGCAGCGCCACGCATCAGACCCGCAACAAGATGGGTGCTCTGGTTGTCGCCAATCTCGACGCCCACTTTGCTGGCGATCCGTTGATCAGCGCCGTGGTCTGACGAATCCTTCCGGCGCTTGAGGAGGCGCCGGAACTCAAAATCTGGCAGGGAGGAAACTGCATTGCATCTTGATCTATCGGGCCGCGTGGCCATCGTCACCGGCGGCGGCCGCGGCATCGGCCGCGAAATCGCCCGCACCTTCGCCCGCGAGGGCGTCACCGTCGTGATCACGGATTTCCGCCAGGAACTGCTCGACGAAGTCACCGCCGAGTGGCAGCGCGAGGGTTGGCCGGGCCTGCAGATCAATGGCGACGTTCGCCAGAAGGGCGACTGCCAGGACGTCGTTGCCGCCGCTGACAAGGCGTTCGGCCGCATCGACATCCTCGTCAACAATGCCGGCGTCGCCTCCGGCAGCAAGGTCGAGGAACTGGCGGAAGAGATCTGGGACGACAATTTCGACACCAACACCAAGGGTGTCATGCTGATGTGCCAGGCAGTGATCCCGGTGATGAAGCGGCAGAAATCCGGCCGCATCCTCAACGCCGCCTCCTACGCTGCCATCACCCCCTCGATCGGCGGCGCCGCCTATGCGGCTTCGAAATACGCTGTCGAAGGCTTCACCCGCGTCCTCGCGGGCGAACTCGGCCCCTGGGAAATCACCGTCAATTGCTATGCCCCCGGCATGGTGCCGACTTTGATGAACCGCTTTGCCGAGCGGTCCGAAGCCGACAAGGAACGTCTGCTCGACACCCTCACCATCCGCCGCTGGGAACGTCCCGACGACGTTGCTAAGCTGTTGGTATTCCTGGCGTCCGACCAGGCGGCGTACATCACCGGGACCCTGATCGACGTCTCCGGCGGCAAGTACGCCACCCAGATGCCGTGGGTGGTGCACAGGGAGGCGTAGTCTCGCGCTGGATTCGAAGGTAGGTCACCTCCTCCCTTGCGGGGGGAAGAGGAGCCGACTGAGGGTTGCCGGACTAGCTCAGACGCAGTCCCGTCTCCGGGTCGAAATAGCTGATGCCATCGAGCTCTACGGCCAGCCCAACCTCATCGCCCACGCCGATCTTCGCCTTGCCCGGCAGCCGGGTGATGATGGTCTTGCCGCCCAGCTCGAAGCTGGCGAACGTGTCCGACCCGGCATTCTCTACTGAGATCGCCTTGAGGCGCAGATGCGCGTCCCCGATCGCCGGCTCGAACGCTTCGGGCCGGATGCCCACCACCACAGAGCCGGCCTTCAGGCCCGTGAGCGCGGGCAGATCGCCGCCGCCCGTGAAGACCAGTCGCCCGCCCTCATGCGTCGCCGGAACGAGATTCATCGGCGGCGACCCCATGAAGTCGGCGACGAAGAGGTTCGCCGGCCGCTCGTAGATCTCCTCCGGCGTGCCGATCTGCTGGATCACACCCTGATTGAGCACCACGATCTTGGTTCCGAGCGTCATCGCCTCGATCTGATCATGCGTCACATAAACGATCGAGGCGCCGAGCCGCTCGTGCAGCCGCTTGATCTCGCCGCGCAGTTCCACGCGCAGCTTCGCGTCTAGGTTGGAGAGCGGTTCATCGAACAGGAACAGCACCGGCTCGCGTACCAGCGCCCGGCCCATCGCCACGCGCTGCCGCTGTCCGCCCGAGAGCGCTCCCGGCTTGCGATCCAGCAGATGCGAAATCTGCAAGAGTTTCGCCACTTCGGTGATCTTTCTCTCCTGCTCGGCCTTGGGCACGTGCCGCACCTTCATGCCGAAGCCGATATTCTCGGCCACCGTCATCGTCGGGTAGAGGGCGTAGCTCTGGAAGACCATGGCAATGTCGCGGTCGCGTGGCGGCACTTGCGTCACATCGCGCCCGCCGATCACGATCTGCCCGCCGCTGGTCTCTTCGAGCCCGGCGATGCAGTTGAGTAGTGTGGACTTGCCACAACCCGATGGCCCGACCAGTACCAGGAAATCGCCGTCCGCCATGTCGAGGCTGATGGACTTCAGCACTTCGACCAGGCCGAAACGCTTTTCGAGACTCTTGATCTGCAGCACCGGCACTGCCGGATCTGCTACATGACTCACTGCAACCATGCTTCCCCTCCCGATTTCGGCGCCGCTCCAGTGGAACTGCGCACGATCAGATCTGCAGTAACGATCTTCTGCAGTCTCGTCGGATCGTCTCCCGCGATCCGCCGCACGATCATGTCGGCCAAAGCCGTCCCTGCTTCGCGGATCGGCGAGCGTGTCACCGTCAGCGGCGGGGTGAAATGTTCGCTCCGCAAATGCGGCAGCACGTCGTCATGGGCTATGACGGAGATATCGCTGCCCACCGTCAGCCCACGCGCGGCCGCCGCCCGGATCACTCCGAGCGCCTGCAATGTCGACGAGCAGATAAAGGCGGTCGGGGCAGGGCCCTCGCGCCCCGTGAACAGGTGCATCGCCCGGTTGTGGCCGAGGTCCTCGCTCATTTCGTCATGCGAGATGAACCGCTCGGGCACGACGATGCCGCGTTCCCTCAGAACGCGCCGGAACGCGTCCTCGCGTTGTTTGACGAACGCCAGCCCCTTGGGTCCGTTCATCAGCGCGATGCGCCTGTGGCCAAGGTCGGCGAGCAGCCCTGTGGCGCTGGCGAGCGCGCCGTCATTGTCGATGTCGAAGAACGGGTAGTCGACCTTGTCGCCGGTTCGCCCATGCACCACGAACGGAAACTGCCGTTCATTGAGCGTTGTAATGCGTTCATCCGCGAGTTCCGGCGCCGAAACGATCATGCCGTCGACCGATCCCGAGGCCACGAACCGCTTGTAATGGGCAAGCAGTTCCCCAGGCGGCGCGGTGTGGATGATGAGGTCGATTTCTCGATCCGCCAGCGCCATTGAAAGCCCCGCCAGGAAATCGACGAAATGCGGGTCTACCAACAGGTTACCCGTGGAACGAAAGATCATTCCGACCATTCCGGATTTGCCGGTGGCCAGCCGCTTGGCGCTCGTATTGGCTTTGTAGTTGAGCTCGGCGGACGCTTCCAGAACCCGCCGCCGCGTCTTCTCTCCGACCTCCGGAAAGCCGTTCAGCGCCCGGCTCACCGTCGCTGGTGATAGGCCCAGATGCCGCGCAAGCTCACGGAGAGTCGTCAATCCATGCCTCCCCGCAGGATCGATCTAAACCGGTTTGAAGTTTGCATATCCTCGGTCAGCTGCGCAATCGCCGATGCGGTCTGTGCAAAAGTTAAACCGGTTTGACAGATTTCAACGCCGCGCTATGGTGAGCGGGTCAAGATCACCACGCGCGCTCTCTGGGAGGGAAACGCATGCGGGAATGGTGGCGCGGCGGAGTGATCTATC
Source organism: Pseudomonadota bacterium (assembly GCA_023415605.1). Taxonomy (GTDB): domain Bacteria; phylum Pseudomonadota; class Alphaproteobacteria; order Rhizobiales; family Devosiaceae; genus Devosia_A. Next base: position 7,854 of record JAEZKB010000217.1, on the reverse strand, counting down.
AGGTCTATCCGCGCTCCTTTCAGGACAGTAACGGCGATGGCATCGGCGACCTGCCGGGCATCATGCGCCGTCTCGATCACATCGCCTCCCTCGGCGTCGACTGCATCTGGCTATCGCCGATCAACCAGTCGCCCCAGGCCGACATGGGCTACGACGTTTCCGACTATAAAGAGGTGGACCGGCTCTTCGGCAGCCTCGACGACTTCGACTCCCTGATCGCCCGGGCCCATGCGCTGGGCATGAAGGTCATCATGGACCAGGTGCTGTCGCACACCTCGGCCGAGCACCCCTGGTTCCGCGAGAGCAAGCTCAGTCGCACCAATGCGCGCGCCGACTGGTACGTCTGGGCCGACCCCAAAAAGGACGGTTCGCCTCCCAACAACTGGCCATCGGTCTTCGGCGGTCGCGCCTGGGAGTGGAATCCCTCTCGCGGGCAATACTACTTCCACAATTTCCTGATCGACCAGCCCGATCTCAACTTCCACAATCCTGCGGTGCAGGATGCTGTTCTCGACGTCCTGCGCTTCTGGCTCGAGCGCGGTGTCGATGGCTTCCGCCTCGATACGGTCAACTACTATTTCCACGACCAGCAGCTGCGGAGCAACCCGCCCGCTCGCCGGCCGCGGCATCTGCCCTATGCGGTCAACCCCTATGACATGCAGGAACATCGCTACGGCAAGAGCCAGCCGGAGAACCTGGAGTTCCTCAAGCGCGTGCGTAAACTGCTCGACCAATTCCCCGGTACCACCACCGTCGGCGAAATCGGCGACAGCCACAAAGGCCTGCAGCTCATGGAGGAATATACCTCCGGCAGGGATAAGCTGCACATGGCCTATACCTTCGACATGCTGGGAAATGAGTTCACCGCCGAGCACTTCTCGTCGAAGATCCGCAAGTTCTTCACGGGTGCGCCAAATGGCTGGCCGTGCTGGGCCTTCTCGAACCACGACGTCAACCGTCATGTCTCGCGCTGGGCGCAGTACTCGGTCTCGCAACCGGCACTGGCGCGCCAAGCTGCGGCCATGCTGCTCTCATTCCGTGGTTCGGTGTGCCTCTATCAAGGCGAAGAGCTCGGCCTGCCCGAGACAGACATGCTGTTCGAGGAACTGACCGATCCCCCGGGCATCCGCTTCTGGCCGGAGTACAAGGGTCGTGACGGCTGCCGCACGCCGATCCCATGGGACGAGGGCGAAGCGCCCAATGGCTTCACCACCGGCAAGCCGTGGCTGCCGGTCAAGCCGGCGCAGTCGGCCCTGAACGTCGCCGCGCAGGAGGCCGACGAAAAATCGACGCTACACTTCTACCGCAAGGCCATCGCCTTCCGGAAAGAGCATGTCGAACTGATCGAGGGCGACATCGAGTTCTTCAAGGTCAGCGAACCGCTGCTCGCGTTCCGGCGTACCGCCGGCGAACGAAGGCTTGTGTGCCTTTTCAATCTGAGCGCCGATCCGATCCGGGTGACCGTCGATAACGGCGATGCCGGAACGCTGCTACCCTTCTCCGAGGGCGCGACGCTGGCGCGCACACGGTTGACGCTCGAGGCCAACGCTTTCGCATTTTTCGAGGAGGCTGCGGGAGGCAGCCGCCTCGATATCAAGTTCAACCGCCGGGCCAAGAGGTGAGCGCGGGTTGAAAAAGGAGTTGGCCGGCGTGGGACCGGTGCAACCAACATCTGTCTGGGAGGATCAAGAATGAAGACCACGATCAAATCAATCGCGCTCGGCGCTGCCGTGCTGCTCGCTTCCACGTCGCTGAGCCAGGCGTTCGAGGACGGCAAGCTGCTGATCTGGATCAACGGCGACAAGGGCTTCAATGGCCTGCAGGCCATTGGCGACAAGTTCAAGGAAGAACTTGGTGTCGATGTCGTGGTCGAGCACCCCGAGGCGGTGACCGACAAGTTCCAGCAGTCGGCCGCTACCGGTGATGGTCCGGATATCTTCATCTGGGCGCATGACCGCTTCGGCGAGTGGGCCGCCGCCGGCCTCATCGCCCCGGTCGAACCCTCGGCCGAGGTCAAGGACGGCATCTTCGATTTCGCCTGGGACGCCGTGACCTTCGACGGCAAGACCTGGGGCTACCCGATCGCCGTGGAAGCCGTCGGCCTCATCTACAACAAGGATCTCGTGCCCACGCCGCCGGCCACCATGGAGTCCATCCAGGAGCTGACGCTGCCCGAAGACGTCAAGCCGATCCTCTGGGACTACAACAACACCTATTTCACCTTCCCGCTGCTCGCGGCGAACGGTGGCTACGCCTTCCAGAAGAAGGACGGCGCCTATGATCCCAAGGATACCGGCGTCAACAATGAAGGAGCCAAGAAGGGCGCTGCGCTGCTGCGCCAGTTCATCGACGACGGCGTCATGCCCTCGGGCGTCGACTATGGCGTCATGGATGCCGCGATCAACAAGGGCGAAGTCGCCATGGTGATCAACGGGCCGTGGGCCTGGGCCAACCTCGCGACCTCGGGCATCAACTTCGGCGTCGCCCCGATCCCGTCGGTAGCCGGCCAGCCGAGCAAGTCCTTCGTCGGCGTCCTCGCCGCCAACGTCAACGCCGCCTCGCCCAACCGCGACCTCGCCATCGAGTTCATCGAGAACTACCTCGTCACCGACGAGGGGTTGAAGACCATCAACGACGACGTGCCGCTCGGCGCCGTGGCCGACGAGAGTTTCGCCGAAACCCTCGCCGGCGACGCCAATGTAGCCGCCACCCTCGCCAATGCGCAGGCCGGCGTGCCCATGCCTTCGACCCCGGCCATGGGCAAGTTCTGGGCCGCCATGGGCCCGGCGCTCGCTTCCATCACGGACAAGTCGGCCACCGTGGACCAAGCCCTCGACGACGCCGCCAAGCGCATCCTCGCCGAGTAACTCGGTTCACTCTGCCACCCTCCCTCCGCGGGGAGGGTGGCGGAGCTTGCCTGCAGGGATAGCGAACCAGGGTGGGAGGGGAGCCCGGTACCATGACCACGATCACCGAAGCCGGTCCGTCCGTCCGACCGCGCCGTTCCATCGGCCTGGGCCATCTCATCCGCTACGCCATCGTCGGCGCTCTCGCGCTCGGCCTCATGTACATCGTCTGGGGCCTCTATCTCGCCGGCGAGCCGCTCTTTGCCGTCGTCACCATGGCGCTGCTCATCGGCATCGTCATTGTCTTCGGCTCGCGCCGATTCTACACCGCGCGCTTCGTCTTCCCCGCCGTCACCGCCGTGCTGATCTTCATCGCCCTGCCGGTGCTCTATACGAGCTATGTCGGCTTCACCAATTTCGGCGCCCGCAATCTGCTGACCTTCGATCGCGTCGTCGCCTATCACCTCGGTCAGCGCACCATCGACAAATCCACCGAGCGTCCCTTCGCCCTCGTCGCTGCCGACGGCGGCTACCAGCTCTTCCTGCCCGAAGACGATGGCGGACTCCTCAGCTCCACCTTCGCCCTCGACGGCACTCCCGTGACCCTCGACATGGCGCGGGTGACCGCTGCGCCGGCCGAGACCGTGCCAATGAGGGATGTGATCAAATTCCGCAACCAGCTCGGTGCCGTCACCGCCAAGCTGCCCGACGGCACCGAACTGCAATCCTCGGGCCTCCGCAGCTTCGCCCGCGTCACCTCGGTCTACCAGCGCCAGGACGATGGCTCGCTGGTCAACATCACCGATGGCTCCAAACTCACCCCCGACGACAGCGTGGGCTTCTTCCGCAACGATGCCGGCCAGACCGTCGCCCCCGGCTGGCGCGTCAATGTCGGCCTGGCCAATTTCCAGCGCGTGCTCTTCAACGAGGGCATCCGCCAGCCCATGCTGCAGATCTTCCTCTGGACTGTTACCTTCGCCCTGGCCTCGGTGTTCTGCGGCTTCGCCGTCGGCGTCACGCTGGCGGCGATCCTGCAGTGGCCGCATCTGCGCGGCAAGGCGGTCTACCGCATCCTGCTGATCCTGCCTTACGCCGTGCCCGCCTTCATCTCGATCCTGGTGTTCCGCGGCCTCTTCAACCAGAATTTCGGCGAGATCAATCTCATCCTCTCGGGTCTCTTCGGCATCAAGCCCAACTGGTTCACCGACCCCACGCTCGCCCGCACCATGCTGATCATGGTCAATGTCTGGTTGGGCTATCCCTATATGATGCTGCTCTCCATGGGCTATCTGCAGTCCGTCCCGCAGGACCACTACAAGGCCGCCGCGCTCGAAGGCTCGAGCCCCATCCGCTCGTTCTTTTCCATCACCCTGCCGCAGATCTTGCCGCCCTTCGTGCCGCTGCTGATTTCGAGCTTCGCCTTCAACTTCAACAACGTCGTCATCATCCTGCTGCTGACACGCGGCGCGCCCGACATTCCGGGCACGCTGATCCCGGCCGGCCAGACCGATATCCTCGGCTCCTTCACCTTCCGCATGTCGTTCCAGGATGCCGGCCAGAGCTTTGGTATCGCCGGCGCCATCTCGACCATGATCTTCGTCCTCGTCGGCGTCCTCGCCTACGCCAATTTCTTCGCCTTGCGCAAAGCCGCCGAAGCTCGGGGGAGGGGCTGAACCATGATTGTCGAGCACCCACGCACACTGTTCTGGAAGAAGGTCGCCGCCCACGGCTTCCTCATCGCTTTCATCGCGTTGATCCTGTTCCCGTTCCTGATCGTGCTCTCGATCTCGCTCCGGCCCGGCAATTTCTCCACCGGCACGCTAATCCCCGATCCGATCAGTTTCGAGCACTGGTCGCTCGCGCTCGGTATTCCTTACACCACGCCGGATGGCACCGTGCTGCAGCCGCCCTTTCCGGTGCTCACCTGGCTCTTCAATTCCGTCAAGATCGGGATGGTCGCGTCCGCCGGCATCCTCATCCTTTCGATGACCGCCGCCTATGCCTTTTCCCGCATGCGCTTCCGCGGCCGCAGCGCCATTCTCGACACGCTACTGATCGTCCAGATGTTTCCAGCCGCGCTGACGGTCATCGCGCTCTATACGCTCTTCGATGCGCTCGGTTCGGTTACCCCGGTGCTGGGCATCGACAGTCACTGGTCGCTGATCGTGGCCTACCTCAGCGGCATTACCCTCCACATCTGGACCATCAAGGGCTATTTCGACTCCATCGATCCGGCGATGGACAAGGCGGCCCAGATCGACGGCGCCACGCCTTGGCAGACCTTCCGATATGTCTTCCTGCCCATGTCGGTGCCAATTCTGGCGGTGGTCTTTGTCCTGAGTTTCATCGGCCTCGTCACCGAATATCCGGTGGCGTCGGTGCTGCTGCGCGAAACCAACAATATGACGCTTGCCGTTGGCGCCCGCTCATACCTCTATGAGCAGCGCTACCTCTGGGGTGACTTCGCAGCCGCGGCAATCCTCTCTGGGCTCCCTATCACCATCGTGTTCCTCTTGGCCCAGCGCTACCTGGTCAGCGGTTTGGCGGATGGAGGGGTAAAAGGGTAAACCCCTATTGCGGCGGTAAGCGACCCTCCCGGCCACGCACAAGCATCACCACGAGGGGGATGAAGACGGTCAGCAACAGGAGTCGGGTCACGTGGTGTGCGGCAATGAACGCCGTATCGAGGCCCAGCGCCACGCCCAGGGCGCCCATCGCCTCGAGCCCGCCCGGCGACAGCCCGAGCCAGATCTGGGCGAACGGCATATCGACCAGTGTGCTCGACGCATAGGCCATCACCGTCACCACTGCTACGGCGATGAACGTACCGATCAAGCCACCCGCCGCTGCCTTGACGATCTCGGCGCGCGTGATGCCTTGGAAGCGCGATCCGATCAGTGCCCCCACCAGTACGAAGGTGACAATCACCAGTGGGTCCGGAATGGCGCCCTCGAAAAAGCCCATCAGCTTGGCGGTTGTTGCCGCCGCCATCGCGCCCAGCGAATAGCCGGCGGGCACGCGCAGCCGGGTGAACACAAATCCCACCAGCGCACAGACCGAGAACATGCCGATCAGCATCAGCGGCGTCGCATCGGGGACGGCCGCCTGCGAGAAATGCCCCACCGGCAGGAACAGCGCGCCGATCGGCACGCAGATGGTCAAGAGCAGGATGCGGATGACTTGGATGATGACGATCTGCCGGGGGTCACCCACTCCCGCCGCCGCCATGCCCATTACGAACGAAAGGTGTCCGGGGAACGAACTCAGATAGGCTGTGCCCCGATCAACCTTGAAGATCTTGCGGAGCAGATACCCGGTAGTCGAGATGATGATCAGCAGTTCGAGCACCATGGCCGCCATCGTCACCGGCCACTGCACGATGAGCTGCAGGCTGTCGCGCGCCACACTCGCGCCCATCGAGAGCCCGGTGAGCATGAAGCCGAGGTCGCGCAGCCAGTTGGGCATCATCACCTTGACCCCGGCGATCGCCGCCAGGGCCACTGCCAGCGCGCCGCCCATCAGCCAGGCGCCGGGAATGCCGAAGAGGCTCGCCGCAAACCCGCCCACAGCGGAAATGGCGAGGGTCAGCAGCGTCCGGAAGACGACGGTTCGAACGGGCAAGGCGTCGTCGGTCAATTGGCAGTGCGCGAAGCGCCTTCCACCAGTCGCACCCAGTAGCTCACGCCCACGGGGATGATCTCGTCGTTGAAGTCGTAGGTATCGGTATGGAGGTCGCTGGTATTGCCGTTGCCCAGGAAGATGTAAGCCCCAGGCCGCGCCTGCAGCATGTACGAGAAGTCCTCGCCGCCCATGCTGGCATCGACACTTGAGTTAACCCGTTCGGCGCCGGCGATCTCGGTCGCGATGGCCGCCGCATAGTCTGTCTCGTCCGCTGAGTTGACCGTTACCGGGTACCCGCGTCGATAGTGGATGTCGGCTTTGCAGCCGAAGGCGCCGCAGACATTGTTCACCACATCGCGGAACCTCTGTTCCATGAAATCGCGGATCTCTTCGCTGTGAGTACGGATCGTCCCCGTCATCTTGACGTTGCGCGGGATCACGTTGAAGGCATCGCCCGCCGCCAGCATCGTCACCGACAGGACGGCCGATCGCATCGGGTCAATATTGCGCGCCACGATCGATTGCAGCGCCATCACTACATGAGCCGTGGTCAGCACCGGGTCCACCGCGGTATGGGGCTTGGCCGCATGTCCACCGAGGCCCTCGATCACCACGTTGAACTCGTCTGTGGCCGCCATGATGCCGCCGGCGCGGATGCCGAACGTCCCAGCCGGGATGCCCGGCATGTTGTGCATGCCGTAGACTTGAGAGATGCCGAAGCGGTCCATCAGCCCGTCTTCGATCATTGCCTTGCCGCCGGCGCCGCCCTCTTCGGCCGGCTGAAAGATCACGATGGCGGTGCCGTCGAAATTCCGCGTCTCGGCCAGGTACTTTGCCGCCCCCAGCAGCATGGCCGTGTGCCCGTCATGGCCGCAGGCATGCATCTTGCCGGTGTTCTGGCTGGCATAGTCGGCGCCGGTCCGTTCGGTGATCGGTAGCGCATCCATGTCGGCGCGCAGCCCAATTGTCTTGCCCGGTCCGCGGCCCTTGATAACGCCAACCACGCCCGTTCGCCCGATCCCTTCCACCACCTCGTCCACCCCGAACGAGCGCAACAACTCGGCCACTTTGCCGGCCGTGCGATGTACGTCGTATTGCAGTTCGGGGTTCTGGTGAAAGTCGCGTCGCCACGCGGCGATTTCGTCCTGAAATTCGGCGACGCGGTTTATGACGGGCATTACCTAGACCTAGAAAATGTTTGCGAGTCACCTTGCCCGGTGGGGCAGCGATGCGTCAACCCAAGCCGGCAGCATCACGCTATCGCCGACAACGCTGGACATGCTAGCTCCAGCTTTATGGAAAAACTCTATGATGCCCGCGGCAACCGCTACCTCGTGGTCGATCCGCAGACCATCCGCAACCATGGCGTTGCGCTTCCGGCCAGCGC
>JAEZKB010000184.1 GCA_023415605.1 Pseudomonadota bacterium | reverse complement strand
CATCAGGTCAACGCCCTGGTGCGGGACCGGTCCCGGATCGATGCGCACGCCGCAACCGCCTGCCGTGTGATCGTCGGCTCGATCGAGAACCCGACGTCTGTAGGCTACGCACTCGACGGTGCGGAGGCGGTGATCGTGACGCTGGCGGCGGGGGAGCGGGTGCTGGAACGGTTCGATGCCAGTGCCCTCCCGCTGCTCAAGACGCAGGGGCCGCGCCGGATCGTCAGCATGGTAGGCGCTTCGGTGCGGATGCCGGGAGATCCGAAAAGCTTCACGCTTGGGCTGATGACCGCCGTGATGCGGCTGGTGCCGGGCGGGCTCCTGCGCGACGCCGAAGGGCATGCGCGGCGGCTCGCCGCGAGCGGGCTGGACTGGACCCTGGTGCGATCGGCCAATTTCTCCGACCTGCCAGCAACGGGCTCTCTTCGCGCGACCGTCACCGGCGACATGCCGCTCGGGGCTTCGATCACCCACGCGGACCTCGCCGGGTTCATCCTCGATGCAGCCGTGCGCGGTGGTCATGTCGGCCAGGCACCGATGGTCTGTAACGCCTAGGCCGCCGCTTTCTCCGCCAGCACCATGTAGTTGATGCCGGTATCGCGACTCTGGCGCCATTCGTCGGCGAGGGGATGAAAGACCACGCCGGTCTTTTCGACCACTTTCAGGCCATTGCGGGTCACCAGGGCCGAAATTTCCTCGGGGGTGAGGAACTTGGCGTAGTCGTGCGTGCCTTTGGGCAGCCAGCGCAGCACCCGTTCGGCGCCGACGATGGCGAGCGCATAGGCGCGCAGCGTGCGGTTGATGGTGGCGGTAAAGAGCAGGCCGCCGGGGGCGACGAGGTCGGCGCAGCTCTTCATGTAGAGCGGCACGTTATCGACATGCTCGACCACTTCCATGTTGAGCACGATGTCGAACTGCTCGCCCGAAGCGGCCAGGGCCTCGGCGGTGGTGGCGCGGTAGTCGATCTCCAGGCCGGACTGGTCGGCATGGAGCTTGGCGATGCGGATGTTCTTCTCCCCGGCATCGATGCCGACGACATCGGCGCCGAGCCGCGCCATCGGCTCGCTCAGCAGCCCGCCGCCACAGCCGATGTCAAGGATACGCAGGCCTTCGAATGGCCGGCGCTTGGTACCGTCGCGGCCGAAATGGGCGATGGCCTTTTCGCGAATATAGCCCAGGCGGACAGGGTTGAACTTGTGCAGCGGCTTGAACTTGCCGTTCGGATCCCACCATTCCTCGGCCATGGCCGCGAACTTGGCGATCTCGTCGGGATTGATGGTCGTTTCCATGCCGGGTTTTATCCGCCCGCGGGCCGGCGGTTGCAAGGGGACGCAAGCGCGCAGGGTTATCGGCGTGGCTCGGAACCGTGGAACATGGCCCAGCGCCAGCCTGCCTCCGTCGCATCAAAGTGCCGGAGATGCGGTAGGGCAGGCGGCGCATCTGGGCCCCCGCAAGGACTACATCGCCTTCGGCAAAGAACCAGACTTGCTGATCGCTGCCACCGCTATCGAGCTGCGGCAGGTCCCACCACACCGTATAGTCCATGGCGTGGATGGCGCTGAGCAGCACCGCGATGGCCGTCCGGCCACGGGCGACCTCACCGGGCTCCGACCCCACCAGCAACGCGTCGGGCAGAAATAACTCGGCGACCGCCGGATCGCGATCCCGCATGGCGCGGTTGAGTTCGTCCAGCGCAGTCCGCACGATCTCGTCCATAGCCGGCCCACACGCGACCCCCAGCTTCTGGCGAGTCGCGGCCCCTGTTGATAACCCCGTGGGTTTGTGGCACATCCCCGGCCGAATTCGAAGCGTACCGCCGGGTTCGGTCCGGCGCGGGGAGCAGATGGCGCGTATCGTAGTCAAATTCGGCGGCACGTCGGTCGCCACCGTGGAGCGCATCCGTCAGGCGGCGCTGCATGTGAAGCGCGAAGTCGACGCCGGCAACGAGGTCGCCGTGGTGGTCTCGGCGATGTCGGGCAAGACCAACGAGCTGGTGGGCTGGGTCAACGAGGCATCGAAACTCCACGACGCCCGCGAATATGACGCCGTGGTGGCCTCGGGCGAGCAGGTCACCGCTGGCCTCATGGCCATCGTGCTCAGCGAAATGGGAATCCCGTCGCGGTCCTTCCAGGGCTGGCAGGTGCCGATCCACACCGACGACGCGCATGGCGCGGCCCGCATCACCGACATCGACCCGACCGAGCTCGAAAGGCGCTTCGCCGATGGGGTGGTGCCGGTGATCACCGGTTTCCAGGGCATTGCCCCCTCGGGCCGGGTGACGACGCTCGGGCGTGGCGGCTCCGATACCTCGGCCGTTGCGGTAGCGGCTGCGGTGAAGGCTGATCGCTGTGACATCTACACCGATGTCGACGGCGTCTACACCACCGACCCCCGCATCGTGCCCAAGGCGCAGCGGCTGACCAAGATTTCCTTCGAGGAAATGCTGGAAATGGCCTCGCTCGGCGCCAAGGTGCTGATGATCCGGTCGGTCGAGATGGCGATGGCGCACAAGGTGCGCCTCACCGTCCGTTCCACTTTCGACGATCCCAACGCGCCGCAGATTGCGCCGGATGGGACCCCGGGCGTGCCCGGTTCACTGGTTTGCGATGAGGATGAGATCATGGAACAGCAGATCGTTTCGGGCGTCACGCTGGCGCGCGCCGAATCCAAGATCACGCTGCGCGACGTCAAGGACCGGCCGGGCGTTGCCGCCGCCGTGTTCGGCACCCTGTCGGACGAGTCGATCGTGGTCGACATGATCGTCCAGAACGTCTCCGAGGACGGGTCGACCACCGACATCACCTTCACGGTGCCTGATGCCGAGCACGACAAGGCGGTCAAGGCGTTGAAAGCTGCTGCCGAGGCTGGCCGGTTCGAATACCGGCTGCTGACCAGCGCCAAGGGCGGCGCCAAGGTTTCCGTCGTCGGCGTGGGCATGCGCAACCATGCGGGCGTTGCCGCTTCGATGTTCAAGGCCCTTGCCGACAAGTCGATCAATATCCAGTTGATTACCACGTCGGAAATCAAGACCTCGGTGCTGATCGACGACGAATATGCCGAGCTTGCGGTTCGGGCCCTGCATACGTATTACGGGTTGGACAAACCAGACGCCTGACGGACGCGACGCGGTCGCTGACGCCGGGCTCCCAGGGGGCGGTGCAGCCGCCAGGCGGAGGATATGGCGACAGCGATCAGCGGTCCTCGCGTGCTGCTCAGGCAGTTGCGCGAAACCATGGCGGAGCCGCTGGCTGCGCAGGATCGCCTCAACAAGATCGTCGGGCTGATCGCCGAAAACATGCACGCGGACGTCTGTTCGTTCTACGTGTTGCGCGATGACGGCGCCCTCGAGCTCTTTGCCACCCGCGGCCTCAAGGCCGAATCCGTGCACATGACGACGCTGCGGCTGGGCGAGGGCCTTGTCGGTTTGATCGCGGCCGAAGCCGAGCCGCTGAGCCTCGAAAACGCGCCGTCGCACCCCAGTTTCGCTTACCGGCCGGAAACCGGCGAAGACCCGTACAACGCCTTCCTTGGCGTGCCGGTGCTGCGCGCCGGGCAGACGCTGGGCGTGCTGGTCGTGCAGAATGCCGAGCGGCGCGTCTATGGCGAGGACGAGACAGAGGCGCTGCTGACCACGGCGACGATCCTTGCCGAGATGATCGCGACGTCCGAGTTCGACGTCCTGATCAAGCCGGGGCAGGACATCGACCTTCGTCGTCCGCGCACCTTCCAGGGTACCGGCTTTACGGACGGCATCGCGCTGGGGCAGGTGGTGCTGCACGACCCGCGCGTCGTGGTCACCAATTTCATCGCCGAGGATACCGAGGCCGAGCAGCACCGTCTTACGCAGGCGCTCGACACGATGCGGCTCTCGATCGACGACATGCTGAGCCATGGCGACATGCAGTCGCTCACCGATCACCGCGAGATTCTCGAAAGCTATCGTATGTTTGCGCATGACCGCGGCTGGGTCGACCGGCTGCGCGAGGCGATCGAGAACGGCCTTACCGCCGAAGCGGCGGTCGAGCGGGTGCAGAACGATACCCGCGCCCGGATGATGCGATCGACCGATCCCTACATCAAGGACAGGCTGCACGACCTCGACGACCTCGCCAACCGGCTCCTCCGGGTGCTGACCGGCGACGGCTCGGCCATGGGCATGAAGGAATTGCCCGAGAACGCGATTCTCGTGGCCCGCAATATGGGCCCGGCGGACCTGCTCGAATATGACCGCACGCGGCTGCGCGCCGTGGTGCTCGAAGAGGGCGGGGCGACGGCGCATGTCGCCATTGTCGCCAAATCTCTGGGCATGGTGGCGATCGGGCAGGCCGAAAATATCGTGTCGCTCGCCGAAAACGGGGACGACATCATTGCCGATGGCGTCACCGGCACGGTGCATCTGCGGCCGACGCACGATGTCGAGCAGACCTATGTCGACAAGGTTCGGCTTTCTGCCAAGCGGCGGGCGCATTACCTGACGCTCAAGGACAAGCCGGCGGTTACCCGCGACGGCATCAACATCACCATGCTGCACAATTCGGGGCTGGTCGCCGACCTGCCGATGCTGACCGATACGGGGGCGGCAGGCGTCGGGCTGTTCCGCACCGAGCTGCAGTTCATGATCGCGTCGAAGCTGCCGCGCCTCCACGAGCAGGTGGAGCTCTATTCCGAGGCCATTCGGCTGGCCAACGGCCTACCCATCGTTTTCCGCCTGCTCGATATCGGTGGCGACAAGGTGATCCCCTACCTCCGCAGTGAGGTTGAAGAGAACCCGGCTATGGGGTTCCGCTCGCTGCGCCTGGCCCTCGACCGGCCGGGTCTTCTCCGCATCCAGATCCGCGCCCTTTTGCAGGCGGCCAATGGCGGGCCGATGAAGATCCTGGTGCCGATGGTCACCGATGCCTGGGAATTCCGGCAGACGCGGCTGGTGGTCAACAAGGAGGTCGAACGCCTTCGCCACGAAGGCCGCCCGGTGCCGTCCAAGCTCGAACTGGGCGCCATGATCGAGGTGCCGTCGCTGCTCTGGGAACTCGATCAGGTGCTGCCGGAGGCTGATTTCGTCTCCATCGGCTCAAACGACCTGGTGATGTTCCTCACCGCTGCCGACCGCGCCAATCCGCGCGTGGCCAAGGCTTACGACCCCATCGCCCTGCCGCGTCTTCGGGCGCTCCGGCACGTTGTCGACATGGCCAAGCGCTACGGCGTGCCGCTCACCATGTGCGGCGAACTCGCCGGCCGTCCGGTCGAGGCTCTGGCGCTGATGTCGATCGGCATGACCCGGCTCTCGATGAGTCCGCCGGCCATCGGTCCGATCAAGGAAATGATCCTCGGGCTCGAACTCGAGCCTATTCGCAAGTCCGTCTCTGCCGCTCTGCTCGAAGGTTCGAGCGGCGTCGGCATCCGCGAGCTGCTGCTCGACTGGGCCGGTCGGCAGTCGCTCGCCATCTAGGTATTCTCATGCCCGCTCTGCCTCAGGACAAGCTCGCCGCTTTGGAAAAACGCTTCGAATCCGTCGAAGCCGCGCTCTCGGCCGGCCCGTCGGCCGAAGAATATGTCCGTCTCTCCAAGGAATATGCCGAGCTCGAACCCGTGGTGCGGCCGATCATGGCCTATCGTAAGCTGCAGGCGGATTTCGAGTCCGCGGAAGAACTGGCGGCGTCGGGCGACAAGGAAATGGCCGAGATGGCCGAAGCCGAACTCGGCGAGCTGAAGCCCCGGCTCGAGCAGATGGAATCGGAAATCCAGATCCTGCTCCTCCCCAAGGATGCGGCAGACGACAAGAGCGTCATCCTCGAAGTCCGCGGTGGCACCGGCGGCGACGAGGCCGCGCTTTTCGCGGGCGATCTCCTCCGCATGTACCAGCGCTACGCGGACCTGCACGGTTGGAAGTTCACCCTGATGGAGGAAAGCCCGGGCGAAGTCGGCGGCTATAAGGAAGTGGTCGCCAACATCTCGGGCAAGGGCGTCTATGCGCGGCTCAAGTTCGAATCGGGCGTGCACCGCGTGCAGCGCGTGCCGGCGACCGAGTCCCAAGGTCGGATCCACACCTCTGCCGCCACCGTCGCGGTGTTGCCCGAGGTCGAGGATATCGACATCGAGATCAAGCCCGAAGACATCCGTATCGACACAATGCGGTCGTCCGGCGCCGGCGGCCAGCACGTCAACACCACCGACTCGGCGGTGCGCATCACCCATCTGCCGACCGGGATCGTGGTGACGGCTTCACAGAAGTCGCAGCATCAGAACAGGGCGACGGCCATGAAGGTGCTGCAGGCGCGGCTCTACGAAGAGCAGCGCAATGCCCGCGATTCCGCCCGTTCCGAAGCCCGCAAGGAGCAAGTGGGCTCCGGCGACCGCTCCGAGCGCATCCGCACGTACAATTTCCCGCAGGGCCGGGTCACCGATCATCGGATCAACCTGACACTCTACAAGCTCGACAAGGTGATCTCAGGGGAAGCGCTGGACGAGCTGGTCTCGGCCCTGATCACCGAGCACCAGGCGGCCCAGCTGGCCGAAATGGGGAACGGGGCCTGAGCGGGGGGCTGCGCATCGGGGAAGCCTGGCGCGGCGTCCGCGACCTCTTCCGCCGTGGCGGCATCGATACACCGGAACTCGATGCCCGCATCCTGGCCGAACAGGCCTTTGGCCTCGACCGGCTGAACCTCGTCAACCGCGAACGTGATCTCGCTACGCCCGAGGCTCTCAAGGCTTTGCAGGAGATGGCCGCACGGCGACTGCGCGGCGAGCCGGTGGTCCGAATTCTCGGGGAGAAAGAGTTTTATGGGCGGCCCTTCACGTTGGGCGGCGCCACACTCGTGCCGCGGCCAGAGACCGAAATGCTGGTGGCGCGTGGCCTCGAACTGCTCGAAGGCAAGCATCATAAGACCGTTCTCGACCTCGGCACCGGCACCGGCTGCATTGCTATCTCGATCCTCGCGGAAAGTCCTTCGGCCGAGGGCGTTGCCGTTGATCTCTCCCCCGAGGCCTTGGTCACCGCCCAGCACAATGCCGACCGGCACAATGTCGAAAAGCGCCTGAATCTGCGGAAAGGCTCATGGTTCGAGCCGCTACAGGCCGGGGAGAGCTTCGATCTCATCGTCTCGAACCCGCCCTATATCGCCTCGGCGGAGATCGAGGAGCTGGCGACGGAAGTCAAAGATCACGATCCGCGGTTGGCGCTGGACGGCGGGCCCGATGGGCTCGAGCCCTACCGCCTGATCATCAAGGATGCCGCGCGGTGGCTGAAGCCCCATGGGGGGGTTCTGTTAGAGATCGGATCGACCCAGGCCATCGCCGTCACGGCTCTGTTCATCCAGTCCGGCTTTCGCGATGTTCGTGTGCATCACGACCTCGCGGGCCTTGATCGTGTGGTCGAAGGGCACCACATCTAGTCGTGAAAGAGCGTGTGACCAGCACGCAATTGTATTTTCTGCTTGGAAATCCGAGCCGAACCGGTTAGTTTCCTCTCGCTGTCGACAGCGCAGGGATTGCGCTAGGGGAGACGGCCACCCGCTCATCGGCGAGCTGCATTTGGCAGCAGGTGCATCCGGACAAGGACCCGGTCTGCCTTGATGAGCCACAAGTGGTTCAACCGAACAGCGTTAGATTCCGCCTCGACCGCTTCGATCTGGCCCGTTAGGGCCGGGCTCGGGCCAGGCGAACCCGATACGACCCGTTCCGCTGCAAGTTTCGCCCGGAATGTCAGGTCGGTGTGCTGATGGCCAAGGCCATCGCGTGTTTCTGTCCAAGGTTTTGATACGAAACGATGAGACCAAACCAGAATAACAAGAATCGCTCGCGCGGCCGCAACAACAATGGTGGTCGCAAGCATATCAATCCGCTCTCGCGCAATTTCGAGAGCAACGGCCCGGATGTGAAGGTGCGCGGCAACGCGGCCCACATCGCCGAGAAATACCTGCAGCTGGCCCGGGACGCGCAATCGTCCGGCGACTCGGTGATGGCCGAGAACTATCTCCAGCATGCAGAACACTATTTCCGCATCGTCGCCGCCGCCCAGCCTCAGAACCGCGACCAGTTCGCGCCGCAGGCCGAAAGCGAGGATTTCGACGACGACTTCCCGCCGATCAACGATCGCTTCGCCAGCCCGGAACCGCGCCAGCCGTTCCAGCAGCAGCCGCAGCCCGATCAGCAGCAACAGCCGCAGCCGACTATGCCGGATGCCGAGAACGGCGAAACCGTCGTTATCCAGGCCGTGCCCGTCGAGGGGAATGGCGAGGGCCAGTCGGCCCAGCCGCAGCAGCAGGGTGAAGGCAATGCCGAGGGCCGCCGTCACCGTGATCGCCGTCCGCGCCGCCGCTCCCGCGGCAACGGCGAGGGTGGCACTGGCGGCACGGAGGGTGGCGCCGATCCCGGCAACTCCCCCCAGCCCGACATCGGGCTCCCGGCCTTTCTGACGGCCGGCGGCTCCGCAGCCGAGTAAGGTTTCCAGGCCGGGCCCATCGCCCGGCCTTTTCTTTTTGGGCTGCGCTCCAATGGATGGGCCGCCTCTTTTCGCAGCCGAAAGCCTCCCTATATCTTGATCACGATCGGGTAGCGCCGCCGTGCGGGCATCCGAACATTGATCTGTGTCAGGGCGAGCCAGCCCGGCCAAATCAACACTTCAGGCGTTGCTCACCGTGCCTCTCGAGGGCGAGGCAGCGCGCAAAGAGGAGAGTTGAATGAATATCGAGAAATATACCGAGCGGGCGCGAGGCTTCATTCAGAGCGCGCAGACTGCGGCCCTGGGCAGGGGCCACCAGCAGTTCACACCGCTGCATCTACTCAAGGTGCTGCTCGACGACGAGGAAGGTGCCGCGTCAGCGCTCATCCAGCGGGCCGGCGGCAATCCCAAGCTTGCGCTGAGCGAAACCGAAGCGGCCCTCAAGAAAATTCCGTCGGTCTCCGGCGATGGTTCGCAGCTCTATCTGAGCCGTGAACTGGCGCGGGTATTCGACACCGCCGAAAGCGCGGCGCAGAAGGCGGGCGATTCGTTCGTCACCGTCGAATATCTGCTGCTCGCGCTGGTTATCGAGAAGGACACCGACGCCGGGAAGATCCTGGCGGCCGCCGGGGTGACGCCGCAGTCGCTGCGCGATGCCATCGCCGAGATCCGCAAGGGCCGTACGGCCGATTCCGCTTCGGCCGAGCAGAGCTATGACGCGCTCAAGAAGTACGCCATGGACCTCACCGCCCGGGCGCGTGAAGGCAAGCTCGATCCGGTGATCGGCCGTGACGAGGAGATTCGCCGCGCCATCCAGGTGCTGAGCCGCCGCACCAAGAACAATCCCGTGCTCATCGGTGAACCCGGCGTCGGCAAGACTGCCATCGCCGAGGGTCTGGCTCTGCGCATCGTCAATGGCGACGTGCCCGAATCGCTCAAGGGCAAGTCGTTGATGGCGCTCGACATGGGTTCGCTCATCGCCGGCGCGAAGTATCGCGGCGAATTCGAGGAGCGGCTCAAGGCCGTGCTCAACGAGATCGACGCGGCCGAAGGCCAGGTAATTCTCTTCATCGACGAGATGCATACGCTTGTCGGCGCTGGCAAGACCGATGGCGCCATGGATGCGTCCAACCTGCTCAAGCCGGCCTTGGCCCGCGGCACGTTGCACTGCGTCGGCGCGACCACGCTCGACGAGTACCGCAAGTATATCGAGAAGGACGCGGCTCTAGCCCGTCGCTTCCAGCCGGTCTTTGTCGATGAGCCGACGGTCGAAGACACGATCTCGATCCTCCGCGGCCTCAAGGAGAAGTACGAGCTGCACCATGGCGTCCGGATTTCCGACTCCGCGCTGGTGTCGGCGGCGACGCTCTCGAACCGCTACATCACCGACCGCTTCCTCCCCGATAAGGCGATCGACCTGATGGACGAGGCGTCGGCGCGGCTGCGCATGGCGGTGGACAGCAAGCCCGAGGAACTCGACGAACTCGACCGGCGCATCCTGCAGCTCAAGATCGAGCGCGAGGCCCTCAAAAAGGAATCGGACGACGCGTCGAAGGCGCGCCTGCTGCGGCTCGAATCGGATCTGGCGCAGCTCGAAGAGGAGGCGAATGCCCTCTCTGCCCGCTGGCAGGCCGAAAAGGCGCGGCTACAGGGCAGCCAGAAGATCAAGGAAGAACTCGACAAGGCGCGGACCGAACTCGAACTGGCGCAGCGGCAGGGCAATCTGGCCCGGGCCGGTGAGCTGGCCTATGGCATCATTCCGGAGCTCGAGCGGCAGCTCAAGACCGCCGATGGTGGCGAAGACAAGCCCGAGAACCCGATGGTCGAGGAAGTGGTGCAGCCCACCCATATCGCCCAGGTGGTCAGCCGTTGGACCGGTATTCCGGTCGACCGGATGCTCGAGGGCGAGCGCGAGAAGCTGATCGCTATGGAGGACCAGCTGGGCAAGCGCGTCATCGGACAGGCCGAGGCGGTGGAAGCCCTGGCACGGGCCGTGCGGCGTTCGCGGGCGGGACTGCAGGATCCGAACCGGCCAATCGGCTCGTTCATGTTCCTCGGCCCAACCGGCGTCGGCAAGACCGAGCTCACCAAGGCACTCGCCGAGTTCCTCTTCGACGACGAACACGCGATGGTGCGCATCGATATGTCCGAGTTCATGGAGAAGCACTCCGTGGCTCGGCTGATCGGCGCCCCTCCGGGCTATGTCGGTTATGACGAGGGCGGGGTGCTCACCGAAGCGGTGCGGCGCCGGCCATACCAGGTGATCCTCTTCGACGAGATCGAAAAGGCCCACCCGGACGTGTTCAATGTCCTCCTGCAGGTGCTCGACGACGGGCGGCTGACGGACGGGCAGGGGCGTACGGTCGACTTCCGGAATACGGTCATCATCATGACCTCGAACCTCGGTTCGTCCTACCTCGCCGACCTCAAGGACGGTGAGCCGGTCGAACTGGTGCGTGGCAAGGTGCTGGATGCGGTCAAGGCGGCGTTCCGTCCGGAATTCCTCAACCGCATCGACGAAATCCTGCTGTTCCACCGGCTCGAGCGCAAGCATATGGGCGAGATCGTCGATATCCAGTTGGGGCGGCTCAAGAAGCTGCTCGCGGACCGCGATATCACGTTGGAGCTCACCCGGGAGGCGCGCGATTGGCTGGCCAACGAGGGCTACGACCCGGCCTACGGGGCGCGGCCGCTCAAGCGGGGCATCCAGCGGGCGGTCCAGGACGAGCTGGCAGAGGAAATCCTCGCCGGTCGGATCGCCGATGGACAGACGGTGCTGGTGGATGTGGGCGAGAACGGCCTGGTCCTCCGCCCTGTCAACGAGCCGCCGGCGATCGACGCCGCAGCCTAAGCAGAGCCACATAAAGCACAGGGCCGGTCGTGAGACCGGCCCTTTTTCGTTAGCAGCTGTTGCCAGCGAGCTTGATGGGGATGTCTCTGGATGTTAGAACAAACAAAGAACATTGAGGGATGTGCCATGACCAGCTTCGTCATCGACTACTTTGAGCTGCCCACCAGCGACACGGCCAAGAGCAGTGCCTTCTTCCGCGATGCGTTCGGCTGGGGCGAGAAGGCGTACGGACCGGGCTATAGCGAGATTCTCGATGCGGGCGTGCTGGGCGGGCTCAATTCATTTCCCGAGGGGCGCAGCGCCACGCCGGTCGTGGGCATCCGTACCGACGATATCGTGGCGGCACAGGCAGCGGTGGAAAGGGCCGGTGGTACCATCAGCATTGCCCCGCACGACTATCCGGGCGGTCGTCGATTCTGCTTCCGCGAACCGGGCGGCGCGGAGCTGCTGGTCTACTCGGTAAGCGAGTGAGGTGGCGCGGCGCCTACTGCACCGAGGCCACGGTCATCGGGGCGGCTTCGCGCTGCATCAAGTCACGGATCTGATCGATGGTCTGCTTGAAGGCGCCGTCATACTGGGCAGACAGCGATTTATCACGCGGCAGCTTGACGCTCAGCGGATCGACGGTGCGGCCGTTGACGCGAATCTCGAAGTGCAGGTGGTTGCCGGTCGAATTGCCGGTGGAGCCGACATAGCCGATCACCTGGCCCTGGCGGACGCGGACGCCCGGCTTCATGCCATCGGCGATCTTGTTCATGTGGCCGTAGCCGGTCTCGAAACCGTTCACGTGCTTGATTTCGACATAGCGGCCATAGCCCGATTTCCAGCCGGCGAGCTCGATCACGCCATCGCCAGAGGCATAGATCGGGGTATTGCGCGGTGCTGCGAGGTCGACGCCGGCATGCAGGCGCCGGGTCTTGAAGATCGGGTGCTTGCGGTAGCCGTAGCGGCTCGACAGGCGCCCGCCGCCTTCCAGCGGCCGGCGGGTGAGGAAGCGCTTTCCGGTTTCGCCGGACGGGTCGTAGTAGTCCACAGTGCCGTCCTCGGTGCGGAAGCGATAGAGCTCGCGCAGCGTGTTGCCGAGGCGCAGGCCGACATAGAGCAGTTCCTGGCGGCCCTCGGCGTCCTTCTGGGTTTCGAGAATCTCGATGGAATCGCCGCCCGAGATCTTCTTGGTCAGGTCGACGTCATAGGCGAACATGGCGACGATGCGCTTGGTGGTCTTGTCGTCGATGTCGTGCTTGCGCGCCGTTTCCCAGATCGAGCGATAGACGGTGGGCAGCGCGGCGACGTCGGTTGCTTCCACGTCTTCTTCGGGGAAGGTGATTTCGGTGGGCGCGAGGCCCAGCACATAGGAGCCGCGGTCGGTCAGCGCGGCGGTGGCCGCATGCTTGGGCGCCCCGGACGAATCCGGGAAGTAGATGCTCATGCGGTAGGGAATGAGCGTGTCCGAGGCGCGCGAGGGGCCGAACAGCATGCGCAGCTTGGCGCCGGTCGGCATGGTCATGGTGGGCAGCACGTTTCTGAGCGTGCTGGTCATCATCTCGGCGGTCTGCTCGGTAAAACCGTTCTTGAGCAGGGTGTCGGCGAGCGGGCCGGCATCCTTGATGGTCACGAACTTTTCCTGGCGGCCCTGGCCGGCGCTTTCGGCCGTCTTGGTCTGCGGCATCACCGTCACGTTCTCGGCAATGCCGCTGACGCCGTTCTCGACAATGCCGAGATCGCGAATACCGGTGTCCGCGGGCGCATAGGCCAGCGCCACTTCTGGACCGTCCGGTCCATTGCCGGCGCCGGCAGAGCCGCCGTCGCCGAAGAAATTGTCGACCGTCAGGCTGACGAACTCGGCTGCCGCCTGGTCGGAGATGGCGCGCGGCGGCACCAGCGTCATTGGCATGGCGACGGTGCGGATCGAGACTTCGCCTTCGACATCGGCGCCATAAATATCAGGGTTGGCCGCCGCGGACCCTTCCTCGGCCACGATCGGCTGTGTCGCCTCGATCATCGCCACCGGATCATACGGGGGAATATCGTCGGTCAGCGACGTGCCGGCGGTCGCCAGCGTGGCGCGGATGCGCACGAAGGGCTGCTTGCGGATCATGTCGCGGCCTTCGACATTTTCCTTGATCGAGGCTTCGACGATCTCGAGTTCGGACTTGGCCTGCACGATCGGACGCACGCGGTCGCCCTTGACCTTGCTGTCAGCCGCAGTCTGCGTCGGGTTGGTGATGATCTGCAGCGCTTCGTAAGCGGTCGAGAAAGTGTCCTGGCCCTGGAACGACACATAGAGCGCCGCACCCATCAGCATCACGCTGGTCAAGCCGGTCATTACCGTCCCGGTCAGCCAGGCAAAGCTCAGTTCGCGGCCGTGGGGGATTTCGCCGTCGGTGGATTGCACCGTCAATGCAGGCGCGTCTTCGAAGCCGCTCGCTTTGAGAAGCGCGGCCGTGCGATTGCGTTGTGCCGGGCTCACCCGGAAATCCTAACTTGCATCGCCCGAAATTCTTGTTGCCCACCCGACATCCAAGGGGCTCGAAAGCCCTCGGGGCCCAAGGCATGACGCGCGCGTAAAGCTCCGTCAATACCTGGCCCTTCTGCGTCTTCCCCGCACAATGCGGCAAAACTTGGCCTAAGTTTCCGATCCGCCAGCGATTTCCGCCCTTGTGCGACAACAAGATGACGGTTCGCGATTCGGCGCAATGGGCAGGATTTGCCGGTGTCTCGGCCGATGGGGTGAACAGAGCCTGTAGAGAGTTCTGGGGGAGAAGGGGAGATGGGCGGCGATCAGAGAGGAGGGAACAAGCTGACCGCTCGAGCGGATGACATGCGCCTACGCACCAGCACTGAGTGAGCTGGGTGCCGGCGTTCGCCGGGATGACGGCCGGTGAATGTGGAGATGACCGGACCTCACACGCGGAGTGTCAGTCTGGGCCATGAATTAGAACAGCTTCTATCTATGCGTGATGGCGAGCCGCACCGGCGGCCCGCTCTATATCTGGGTCACCAGCCGGCCGATTCAGCGCGTCTATGAGCACCGCGTCGGCACGGTCCCGGGCTTCACCAAGACATAGGGCGTGAAAATGCCCGTTTAGTACGAGCCGCCCGGCAAAGCAGCTCAACGACCGGCGCACGCCCGGAAGATCCAACTCATCGAAACAGCAACCCACGTTGCCTCAATCCTTGGCCAGAACTTCGGCTCAGATAGAGCGCGGGCGGCCGGCCCGAAAATCCTCCATCCTCAACGGCCGTCATTCCGGCCGAAGCCGGGACCCAGCTTCCTTGCTGCTGAGGAGGGGCCGAAGATCGTCGCCGCTGTAAGTTTTTTCCAGAACGAGACGACGAACGGTGTGGCTCGACCAAAAATCTGCCACCCCGTAGAAATCCCTGCACAGGTCGGTTGGTGTCGGTCAAAATTCCTGCAAACCCCGTAAAATCCGGGCCTCACAGCCCACTTCGGCCGAAAGTTATCCACAGGCCGCGCCCTTTCGGGCCCACCGGTCCAAAGCGCTTAAACTCACAGCCCCTTACATCCTCCACGCGCGCGTACTATATATGCTCCTGCGCGGCGGCGGCCTCTGCGAAGAGGGGGCGATGCAGAAAATGACGATTTTGTCGCTTTGGGGGGTTTACAGCTCAAACGCCCCTCCATATAACCCCGCTCACCGCTGAGGACGGCGGCGCCGAAAGACGCCAAAGACTGAAGCAAGCCTCTGAAAAACAAAGCGTTTTTGGGTTTCAGAGTTTCAAGTTCCGGGTCGTAGACGACGATGTCGAAAGCGAAACGAAAGTTGAAAAAGGGTGTTGACAGACTGAAACGTCTCGAATACAACCCGCCACGCTGACGACGCCGAGCACTTGCTGCTCCCACTGTTCAGCGATCCTGAAAGGGCAGGCCTGCTGCCGGGCAACCGGAGACAAGGTTCTGTTCGCCAGAATTCGGAAGCACTGCTTCCACCGACGTCGACCCACTGCGGGACCCGAGGTCAGCTCTTTGAAATTGTGAAGATGGAAGAAAGAGAAACGTGGACGGCGAGGTTCTTGCGAAACCTTCCGAGCTCACAAGCTCGGTGGTTTTAATCGACTTCGACGGTGTACGTTTCTTAGAGGAATACACAGACAAATGCGCCGCAAGGCGCAGCGGATGTGTGTCCTCGTCAATAGCAAACGTGCATGCGTCGACAACAGTCAGATTTCAAACTTGAGAGTTTGATCCTGGCTCAGAACGAACGCTGGCGGCAGGCTTAACACATGCAAGTCGAACGCCCCGCAAGGGGAGTGGCAGACGGG
>JAEZKB010000166.1 GCA_023415605.1 Pseudomonadota bacterium | reverse complement strand
CTTGTCCTGACCAGACCACGCTCTTCGCGTTTCTCCAGTCGAACCCCCTGAGATGGCGCCGAACACGAGCCCCATCGCGGCAGCAAATTAAGGCGACGGGGTGCCTAGACCCGTCAGACCTTCCCGGCTTGGCCTGGGAGCGACCGACGTCTCCCCCACCCAGCCTCGCCGCACCAATCACTCGTCATGATCTCGCTTTCGGTGCAGCGATGGGGGTGAATTTATCTCAGCTATGACTCGCGGGGATAAGTCGGTGTGGATTTCTGACAAGCGTCTGAACCAATTGCCGAAATTCGGAACGACGGATGACGCAAAGCTGACGACAAAGTCCAACAGTGTGCATCAGAAAGTGACCTCTCGAGCGTAACCGGGGGCCATGAACTTCTGTCGTGTAATGGTAAGCGCGATGTTGCAGTCGGCGGTTCTCCGGCCCCGGTGCAAGCGGGCTGGTCGGCTGCGAGCCGACCCACTAATGTCGCCCGCGCGTGAATCGTGGAGTGTGATGTGAGCGACGGGCAGGGGGCGGCGACGCGGCTGCTGGCGAAGTTGATCCGGTGTCCGTCGGTGACGCCCGAGAGTGCCGGAGTCTTCGATGTGCTCGAGGCGGCGCTGACGCCGATGGGCTTTGCTGTCGAGCGCATGACCTTCGAGGGCGATGGCTCGTACCCGGTCGAGAACCTCTTTGCGACGCGCGGGCAGGGCGGCAGGCATCTGCTCTTTGCCGGACACACCGATGTGGTGCCGCCCGGGGACCGGGCGCAGTGGGATACCGATCCGTTCGATCCGGTGATCCGGGATGGCAGGATTTATGGACGCGGCGCGGCCGACATGAAGTCGGGCGTCGCGGCCTTCGTCGCGGCCTGCGCGGCGGCGCCGGAGAACGGCAGCATTTCCCTCGCCATCACCAATGACGAAGAAGCGGACGGGATCAACGGTACCGAAAAGCTGCTGGCCTGGGCCAAGGCGAGGGGGCATGTCTTCGACTTCGCCATCGTCGGCGAGCCGAGTGCGATGGCGCGGCTGGGCGACAGCATCAAGGTGGGCCGCCGCGGTTCGCTGAACGGGAAACTGACCGTGCGCGGCACGCAGGGGCACGTGGCCTATCCAGACAAGGCGCTCAACCCGCTGCCGGTGCTGGCGCAGGTGGTGCTGGCGCTGTCGGGGAAGCTCGATGACGGCAATGCGCAGTTCCCGCCCAGCAATCTCGAATTCACCTCGCTTGATGTCGGCAACGAGACCACCAATGTGATCCCCGGCGCGGCGCATGCGCGCTTCAACGTGCGCTTCAACGACGGCTGGACGCCGGAGACGCTGGAAGATGCCATCCGCGAAAAGCTCGACGACATCGCCAACGAGATGGAAGTGGCGATCGCCTTCGAGGTCGCCGGCCGGCCATCGCGATCCTTCCTGTCCCCGCTCTCGGGCGCCGTGGAGACGCTGTGCCAGACCATCGAGACGCTGACCGGGTCGCGGCCCGAACTCTCGACCGGCGGCGGCACGTCGGACGCGCGCTTCGTGGCGCAATACTGCCCGGTGGTGGAACTGGGCCTGCCCGGCCAGACCATGCACAAGGCCAACGAGAGTGTCGTCGTGGCCGATGTCGAGAACCTCTCGGCTCTCTATGCCGCCTTCATGCGGGACTATTTCGCGTGAACCCACTGGTCGATATCAAGAACGCCGCCATCGGTTGGCTGGACCTGCTCGGCGCGCGGCCGGACGCGGGCGCGCGGTTCAATGCGACCCGCGCCGGTCTCCTCACCATGCTGGCGACCTATGTGGTGCTGGTGCTGGCGACGCGCATCATCCAGTCGGTAGCGCTCTTCGGCACGCCGCCGGGCATCGAGGACCTGGTGGTGACGCTGGTGGTCAATGCGCTGCCGCTGCTGGCCATCGTCCTCGTGGTCTATGGCACGGTAGTCTTTCTGCGCACGCCGGTGGGCGTCCTCGGCCTGCTGGTACCGGCCGGCTATGCGCTGAGCATCATTCTCGCCATCGGCCTGCCGCTGTCGCTCTTTGGCGGCAACATGTTCGCTGCCGCCATGCAGGGTATCCTGGGCTACATGCTCTATCGGCTGGCACGCGATATCGGCAAATTCTCGATCGGCATTTCTGCCGCATTTGCCATTTTGACCGTTGTGCTGCTTGTCGCGATCCCCGTCGGGCTCTACATGCTGATCCAGCCCGATCTTCCCACTCCCGACTGACCGGACCGCGCGTGCCAGATTCCCAGCAAGGCTTTATCGACGAAGTGGTTGCGGCTGGCCGCGGCGTCGCGGCGCTGATCGTCGGCGACCGCCGCGCCGTGCAGTATTTCGACTTCAGCCAGAGGGGGCTGGTCGGCAGCTTCATCGGCTTTCTAGCGATCACCTTCATCAGTGCGTTGGTACCGCTCGTGATCCCCGGCGCGCGCGAGGACTACTCCATCGCCAAGTCGACGATGATCGCCGCTATCCTCTTCGCCTCGCAGGTCGGCTTTGCCGCCATCGTGCTGCGGCAGATGAAGCGGCTCGACGGGCTGCAGCCCTATCTGGTCGCCGACAACTGGGCCAGCGTCTGGATTTCCGCCGGGCAACTGCTGCTGAGTCTCGTCGGTTTCGGCGGCGACATCGCCTTCTTCGCCTTGGCCATCCTGGTGATCGTGGTCGAGATCAACATCGCCCGGCTGATCGTGACGCTGTCGCCGCTGCAGATCGGCATGTTCATGATCGCCCAGCTGGTGGGTGTGTCGATCGCGCTGATCGTCGTCGGAATCCTGTTCCCGTCGCCCGAAGCAGTGGCGGCGATCAATAGTCTACAGACGTGAGGTAGAGCCCGTCGGGCGGCGCCAGCGGCCCGCAGCGGCTGCGATCGGCAGCGTCGAGAGCGGCGCGGAAATCGCGCGGGCTCCACTTGCCTTCGCCGACCAGTTTCAGCGACCCCACCATCGAGCGCACCTGCGAGTGGAGGAAACTCCGCGCCTTGGCCCGCACCGCCACGATCTCGCCCTCGCGGGAGACGGTGAAGACATCGAGCGTGCGGATCGGCGAATTGGCCTGGCATTCGGCGGCCCGAAAGGTCGAGAAGTCGTGCCGGCCGAGGATGAGCTGCGCTGCCGCATGCATGGCGTCGACATCGAGCGGCACCGGCACATGCCAGACCCGGCCATCATCGAGCGCCGCCCGGGCGCGGCGGTTGAGAATGTCGTACTGGTAGCTGCGCGCCTTGGCCGAAAAGCGCGCCTCGAACTCTTCGCCTACGGCCTCGACGTCGATGACGGCGACGGGGTGAGGCTTCAAATGATAGTTCAGCGCCTCGCGGATCTTGAAGGAATCCCAACTGCGTTCGAGGTCGAAGTGGACGACCTGACCCAGCGCATGCACACCAGCATCGGTGCGGCCGGCGGCCTGCGTCACCGGCGTCTCGCCCGAGAAGCGGGCTATGGCCTCTTCCAGCGCCTGCTGCACGCTGAGCCGATCGGCCTGCCGCTGCCAGCCGCAAAAGGGCCGGCCGTCATATTCGAGGATGAGCTTGTAGCGGGGCACCTAGCCCGCCTTCTCCGGCAAAGTCCCCGCGCCCCGCAGGAAGGTCGCGGCGTCCATGGCGCCTTTGCCTTCGCGCTGCACGGTGACCAGGCGGACGGCGCCGGTGCCGCACGCGACGGTCAGGTCCGGGCCGATCGTGCCGGGGACGCCGGAGAAGTCGGCGATGGTCGAGCGGAGGACCTTGATGCGGGTCAGCTGGCCGTTGACGGTGAGTTCGAACCAGGCGCCGGGAAAGGGCGAGAGGCCGCGGATATGGTTGTGGACCTCTTCGGCGGGCTTGGTCCAATCGATGCGGGCCTCGGCCTTCTCGATCTTTCTGGCATAGGTCGCGCCCTCTTCGGGCTGCGGCGTGAAGTGCAGGCTGCCACGCTCAAGCGCGGCGAGGGCCCGGCCCATGAGGTCGGCGCCGACCAGCATCATCTGGTCGTGCAGTTCGCCCGCGGTCATGTCGGGACCGATGGCCATCTCGTCGATCAGCCCCATCGGGCCGGTATCAAGACCCTCTTCCATCTGCATGACGATGACGCCGGTACGCTTGTCGCCCGCCATTACGGCACGCTGGATCGGCGCTGCGCCCCGCCAGCGGGGCAGCAGCGAGCCGTGGAGGTTGAGGCAGCCCAGTTTCGGTGCCTCGAGGATCTGCTTGGGGAGGAGCAGCCCATAGGCCACCACCACCGCGACATCGGCATCGTGGCTGGCAAAGACGATCTGCTCGGCCTCGCCCTTCAATGATTTGGGCGTGAACACCGGGATGCCGAACTGTTCGGCCTGCTCGTGGACCGGCGACTTGCGCTCGGCCTGGCCACGACCGGCGGGTTTCGGGGCGCGCGTATAGACCGCGACCACTTCATGCCCTTGGCCGACGATCTCGGTGAGCGTGGGCACGGCAAATTCGGGCGTGCCCATGAAGATGATGCGCATAGACGCCTCTCAGTCGGGTCCCTTCGCCCCTCGGGGGAGAAGGTG
>JAEZKB010000092.1 GCA_023415605.1 Pseudomonadota bacterium | reverse complement strand
CTATATAACTATGCGGAGATATTCGATGATGTCGTACATACGAATTTTAAGTCTCTACTAACAACAAGAAAAAAGCGCCTCGACGAAAGACTGGGAAAGAATATCGAGGCAGCTTACAAACTGATCCTTAGCTGGCGCCACGACTTCGCGCACGCGGGAATACGGAATACCACCGTCGAAGAGGCCATCGCTACCCACAGGCTAGCGAAACGAGTTCTGTACGCGTTCGAGGAGGCATTCAACGGTCGCTAAGGCCTCGCGGGACATCAATGCGTAGTTACAGTCCGCTCCCACCTTCCCCCTTGCCTCCGGCGCGTGTTCCCCGTACACCGCCGCCTTAACCTACAGAATCCGCCCTAGCCCACCGCGCCGCCGCGCGTCTTTTCGCGCGCCCCGACGAAAGACAAAGCACCATGCCCAAGCGCCAAGACATCAAGTCCATCCTCATCATCGGGGCGGGGCCGATCATTATCGGGCAGGCGTGCGAGTTCGATTATTCGGGGACGCAGGCGTGCAAGGCGCTAAAAGACGAGGGCTACCGGATCATTCTGGTGAACTCGAACCCGGCCACGATCATGACCGATCCGGACCTGGCGGACGCGACCTATGTCGAGCCGATCACGCCCGAAATCGTGGCCAAGATCATCGAGAAGGAGCGGCCCGATGCGCTGCTGCCGACGATGGGCGGGCAGACGGCGCTCAACTGCGCGCTGAGCCTGAGAAAGATGGGCGTCCTGGACAAGTTCGGCGTCGAGATGATCGGCGCCACGGCCGAGGCCATCGACAAGGCCGAAGACCGCGAGCTGTTCCGCGACGCGATGAAGAAGATCGGCCTCTCGACCCCGCGCTCGATGCTGGCGCACAACACCATCGAGGCGCTGCAGGCGCTCGAGGTGATCGGCCTGCCCTGCATCATCCGTCCAAGCTTTACCCTGGGCGGCACCGGCGGCGGCATCGCCTATAACAAGGAAGAGTATCTCACCATCGTCGAGAGCGGCATCGACGCCAGCCCGACCGACGAGGTGCTGATCGAAGAGAGCGTGCTCGGCTGGAAAGAGTACGAGATGGAGGTCGTTCGCGACAAGAACGACAACTGCATCATCATCTGCTCGATCGAGAACCTCGACCCGATGGGCGTGCACACCGGCGACTCGATCACGGTTGCCCCGGCGCTCACGCTGACCGACAAGGAATACCAGATCATGCGCGACGCCTCGCTGGCGGTGCTGCGCGAGATCGGCGTCGAGACGGGTGGCAGCAACGTGCAGTTCGCCATCAACCCCGATGACGGCCGCATGATCGTGATCGAGATGAACCCGCGCGTGTCGCGCTCGTCGGCGCTGGCCTCGAAGGCCACGGGCTTCCCGATTGCCAAGGTCGCGGCGCGGCTGGCGGTGGGCTATACGCTGGACGAATTGGAAAACGACATCACCGGCGGCGCGACGCCGGCGAGCTTCGAGCCGAGCATCGACTATGTCGTCACCAAGATCCCGCGCTTTGCGTTCGAGAAATTCCCCGGCGCCGACAACCGCCTCACCACCTCGATGAAGTCGGTGGGCGAGGCCATGGCCATCGGCCGCACCTTCCAGGAAAGCCTGCAGAAGGCGCTGCGTTCGCTGGAGACGGGGCTCACCGGGCTCAACGAAGTCGGCATCCCGGGCTACGTGCCGGGCGCGCCGGAGGACGACAACGAGAACGCCATTTCGGCGGCCATCTCGACGGCGACGCCGCAGCGCCTGCTCTATGTCGCCGAAGCCATGCGGCTGGGCTGGAGCGTCGAGGACATCTACGAGGCCTGCAAGATCGACCGCTGGTTCCTCGAGCAGATAATGGGCATCGTCGAGACCGAAAAGAAGGTCCGCCAGTTCGGCCTGCCTGAAGATCCGGCAATGCTCAGGAGCCTCAAGGCCATGGGCTTTTCCGATCGCCGCCTCGCAGACCTTGCGGGCAAGAGCGCCAAGGATGTGCGCGCGCTGCGCATGAAGGCCGGGGTGCGCCCCGTCTACAAGCGGATCGATACCAGCGCCGCCGAGTTCGCCTCGCCGACCGCCTATATGTACTCGACCTACGAGACGCCGTTTGCCGGCGCCGTAGCCGATGAAGCCCGGCCGAGCGATCGCAAGAAGGTGGTGATCCTGGGCGGCGGACCGAACCGCATCGGCCAAGGCATCGAGTTCGACTATTGCTGCTGCCACGCCAGCTTCGCGCTGCGCGATGCGGGTTACGAGACCATCATGGTCAATTGCAACCCGGAGACGGTATCGACCGACTATGACACCTCGGACCGGCTCTATTTCGAGCCGCTGACCGAAGAGGACGTCATCGAAATCCTCGAAACCGAGAAGTCGAACGGTACCCTGCATGGCGTGATCGTGCAGTTCGGCGGGCAGACGCCGCTCAACCTCGCCGAAGCGGTGCAGAAGGCCGGCGTGCCGATCCTGGGCACCCAGCCCGACGCCATCGACCTCGCCGAAGACCGCGATCTGTTCTCCAAGCTCTTGAACAAGCTCGAGCTGAGCCAGCCCAAGAACGGCATCGCCTATAGCCTGGAGCAGGCCCGTATCGTCGCCGAGCGCCTCGGCTATCCGCTGGTGATCCGCCCCAGCTACGTGCTCGGCGGTCGCGCCATGCAGATCGTGCACTCGCCGTCCGAATTCGAAAACTACGTGCAGGGCACGCTGACCTCGCTGGTGCCGCCGGACATCCTGATCCGCTACCCCAACGACAAGACCGGCCAGATCAACTCGGTGCTCTCGGACAATCCGCTGCTGTTCGACGGTTACCTGAGCCGCGCCACCGAGATCGACGTCGACTGCCTCGCCGATGGCAAAGACGTGTTCGTCTGCGGCATCATGGAACACATCGAGGAAGCCGGCATCCACTCGGGTGACTCGGCCTGCTCGCTGCCGCCGCAGAACCTCTCGCCGGAGGTGATCGAGGAACTCAAGCGGCAGACCACCGAACTGGCCCGGGCGCTGAAAGTCGGCGGCCTGATGAACGTGCAGTACGCCATCAAGGATGGCACGATCTACCTGCTCGAAGTGAACCCGCGCGCCTCACGCACCGTGCCGTTCGTGGCGAAAGTCATCGGCCAGCCGATCGCCAAGATCGCGAGCCGCATCATGGCGGGCGAGAGTCTCGCAAGCTTCGGACTGGTCGAACGCAAGCTCAACCACGTCGCCGTCAAGGAAGCCGTGTTCCCCTTCAACCGCTTCCCGGGCGTCGACACGGTGCTCGGGCCGGAAATGAAGTCGACCGGCGAAGTCATTGGGCTTGATACCGATTTTGCCATGGCCTTCGCCAAGAGCCAGATCGGTTCGGGTTCGAAAGTGCCGCGCGAGGGCACGGTGTTCATCTCGGTCCGCGACGACGACAAGCCGCTGATCCTCGATTTCACCCGCAAGCTCGAAGCCGCCGGCTTCAAGATCGTCGCCACCTCGGGCACGCACAAGTATCTCATCGAGAACGGCATCGGCTCGACCCGCGTCAACAAGGTGCTCGAAGGCCGGCCGCATATCGCCGACGCGATGAAGAATGGCGGCGTGCAGCTGGTGATCAACACCACCGACGGCCAGAAGTCGATTTCCGACAGCAAGGAAATCCGCCGCACCGCGCTGATGGGCAAGATCCCCTACTACACCACGATCCCCGGCGCCGAAGCTGCCGTGGAGGGTATCATCGCCTATCGCGACGGCAACCTGGTGGTCCGCCCGCTGCAGAGCTATTTCGCGGCCTAAGCCTCACGCCGCGCGCGGCGTGAGGATCTCATCAGGTTTGCGGACGAGTCCGCAGAGCGCGATCTGCGGTACGCCGCGATCGCGCCGCACCGGCTCGGGCTGCAGGGCCAGGACGTCGAGCCCGGCCGCATCGCAGGCGGCCCGCACTGCCGCCTCGCTGTGGGCAAAACGCAGCGAGGGCCGCAGCACCATGCCCTCGGCTCCCTCATGCCGCTCGACCGTGAAGGCGAACAGGCCGCCGGGTACCAGCCGGGCGGCCACCGCGGCAAAGATCGGCGTCAGGTCGCCGCAATAGTTGAGCACGTCGGCGGCGGTGACGAGATCGAGGCCGCCCGGATGGGCCGCGAGATGGGCCGAAAGCTCGGCCTGCCCGAGCTGGTCGTAGACCCGCTTGCGGCTGGCTTCCGCCACCATGCCGGCGGCAAGATCGATGCCCTCGAGCCGCGTCGCATGCGGGCGCAGCCGCAGGCCCATGAGCCCCGTGCCGCAGCCGAGATCGAGTGCGGTAGCGACGACGCGCCCGGCCAGCGCCGGCAGCAGCAGCGTCATCAGCCGATCGGGCCCGTCATAACCCAGCGCCTCGACCAGCTGCGTCTCGAAACGCGGTGCATAGTCGTCGAACAACGCCGCCACATAGGCCGTATCGCTGTTGGCCGGCACCGGCGCCGCGCCGAGCGCCGCGAGCTTCAAGCCCGCACCGAACACGCCGAGCATGTCGAGCCGCTGCAGCTGTTCGTAGGCGACAATGGCGCCCTCGCCGTCGCCCGCCTCGGCATGATAGTCGCCGAGCAGGCACCAGCCGGCCGCCCAGTGCGGCGCGAGTTCCAGCGCCTGTGTCATGAGGTCGGCCGCTGCGGCATGGTCGCCCTCGGCGGCGAGGCTGGCGGCATAGGCGGCACGGCGATCGGCAACCAGATCACCGGAAGTCTGCTGTAGCGGCGGCATGATGGTGGGGCTCGGCGGAAGGCGCCAGCGATCTACGCTCGCCGCAGCCGAAAGCAAGGGGGTAACCTGCTGTTCCTGCAAATATTCTCGCCCGATGGCATGACTGCCGCTAAGCTCGGCATCCTGGAGGATGCATGGCCGGCAAAGATAAGCCCGAGCAGACAGTCGACCGCTATATCGGCGCCCTGGCGCCGGACGTCGCCTTCATCATGGAACGCATCCGGGACACCATCCGCCAGGTGGCCCCGGACGCCACCGAGAGCATCAAGTACACCATGCCGCTGTTCCAGTATGACGGCACCTATCTCTATGTCGGTGCCTGGAAGAAGCACATCGGGCTCTATCCCGTCTTCCCCGCCGCCGATCCCGCCCTGGAAGCCGAACTGGCGCCATACCGGGCCAAGAAGGACACGGTGCAGTTCAAATATGCCAAGCCGGTGCCCTACGACCTGATCGCAAAGATCGCGCGGGCGCGGATCGGAGCAGCTTAGGCGGCGACCTTGACCTCCACGGCTCCGTGGCTATCCTTCTTGCCATCATGATGATGAACCGCTTCGCAGTCTTTCTGCTCGCTTGAGATCGGCCGAATAGGCCGCTGAACTGCGCCCAAGGGGCGCGATTGTCCCGCCCTGACGGGACGAAAACTCATGCGAGATCATGATTATGCCTGAACTTCAGAACGCGCTCACGGCAGCGCAGATTGCAGCCTTCATCGCGGACGGCTTCGTTCGCATCGACAATGCCTTCTCCGAGGAGACGGCGGCGGCGTGCCGCGACATCCTGTGGAAGGCCGCCGGGGTTGACCCGGAGGATCCCAGGACCTGGACCAAGCCGGTGATCCGCCTCGGCGGCTTCTCCGATCCACCCTTCCGCGCCGCGGCCAACAGCCCGGTGCTGACGACGGCCTATGACCAGTTGGTCGGCACGGGACGCTGGCTGGCGCCGGGCGGGCTGGGGACGTTCCCCATCCGCTTCCCCTCGCCCGACGATCCGGGTGATACGGGCTGGCACGTGGATGCGAGCATTGCTGGCGACGATCCGAACGATTTCTTCTCTGTGCGGGTGAATCTCGTCAGCCGGGGCCGCGCCCTGCTCATGCTGTTCCTCTTCACCGATACGAGCGAGCGCGACGCACCCACGAAGATCCGGGTCGGGTCGCACAAGGCGTTTGCCCGCCACATTGCCGGCGCCGGAGAACGCGGTGTGTCACTGCGCGAGTTGATCGACCAGCGTTACGACTGGGCGGCGGGGCTGCCGGAGGTGCTGGCGACGGGTGGACCAGGAACGGTCTATCTCTGCCACCCCTTCCTCATCCACTCGGCCCAGCCGCATCGCGGCCCCCGCCCGCGCATCATGGCGCAGCCGCCGCTGTTCCCGACTGATGTGTTTGACCTCAAGAGTGGGGACACGCCGGTCGAACGAGCGGTGATCGAAGCGCTGGGATAGGGAACGCCCAGACCTCGCGTGCCGGAGATTACCACGGAACGAAGGTGATCTCCGGCCACACTGCCTTCGCCCGGGCAGCCTTGGTCTCGTGCGTGAGCCGGTTGTCGATGACGGGGTTCGGCGTGATGCGAAAGGCAAAGAGGTCGTCGAGGCCGTAGGGGGCATAGAGCGAGAGCGTGTCGTCGGGCTCGAGCCGCAGCGCAACGGCGTGGGTCTTGCTGGCGAAGCGGTCGACGCCCTCGGCGCTGGACCGGAGCGGCGCAAAGGGCGTGCCGAAGTGCGCCTCGAACCAGAGATGCACCCGCGCCTGGTTGCGGATTTCGACAGGGAGCGGCAGGGCGGCAAAGACCTCGGCACCGCGCCGGATTACCACATCCTCGGCCTCGTAGCTCAGATCGCGATCGTCCCAGTAGAAGAGGTCGACATCCTTGATGCCGGTGGTGAGCGGCCGGTCGGTGAGCGCGTTCCAGACGGTGTTGTAGATGGCGCCCGAGACGATCCACCAATCGTTGAGCCCCATGCCGCGCGCGTCCGTCAGCGCTGCCATCAGCAGCGGCGCGCTGCGCACGATGGCGAGCAACGCCTCGGACTGTTCCCCCGCCGGGCGGCCGGCAAATCGCAGGTGATCGGACATGAAGGCGAGCCTAGCCGATTCCCGGTCGCAGTCGCCTGACCCGTTGGACAGCCGATCGGCTCCGTCGGAAGCCGTGGCAACGATGCCATTGCCGGTTGAAACGGCAGAAATCCACTTTCCTGTCACATTCGACCGGCATAGGGTGCTGCATCGGAAGACGCCAGCGAGTGGAGTCGTCCGCGCCCGTATTCCGGGCCTTACCCTCGACACCGCCGCCACATGCGGTGACAAGAAACGTTGCGGCAGATCAGTGCTCGGAAGCCCCTTCGGCGGCCGGGTGCTTCAGCATGCGTTAAGACATATTGCTGATACGAAAGATTCACGCTAGAAAGCTGCCGTCGAATATTGCGGCCGACAGTTCGTGCCTGGCGAGTCACACGCGCCTGCTGACGTCACTACCCGAGAATT
>JAEZKB010000343.1 GCA_023415605.1 Pseudomonadota bacterium | reverse complement strand
AGGCGCGGCCGGGATGAAGGCGGCGCTCGACCAGCTGTTCTCGGATGCCGAGATGGCCGTCCATTCGGGCGACAACATCATCATCCTCTCGGATCGCGCCATGAGCCGCGACCGGGTGGCGATCCCGGCGCTGCTGGCGACCGCGGGCGTGCACCACCACCTCATCCGCAAGGGTCTCCGCACGTCGGTGGGCCTTGTGGTCGAGACCGGCGAAGCGCGCGAAATCCACCACTTCTGTGCTCTCGCCGGCTACGGCGCCGAGGCGGTGAACCCCTATCTCGCTTTCGAGACCCTCCTCTCGATGCGGGACCAGTTCCCATCGGAGGTAGATGAGCACGAGATCATCTACCGCTACATCAAGGCGATCGGTAAGGGCATCCTGAAGGTCACCGCCAAGATGGGCATCTCGACCTATCAGTCCTATTGCGGCGCGCAGATCTTCGACGCCGTCGGACTGAGCTCGGACTTCGTCAACACCTACTTCACCGGCACCGCGACGACCATCGAAGGCGCCGGCCTCGCCGAGATCGCCGAAGAGACGGTCAAGCGGCACATGGAAGCCTTCGGCAACTCGCCGGTGCTCGACGACGTGCTCGACATCGGCGGCGACTATGCCTTCCGCCATCGCGGCGAAGCCCATGTCTGGCGCTCTGAAACGGTCGCCAACCTGCAGCATGCCGCCCGCGGCAACGCCCGCGACAAGTATCGCGAGTTTGCCAAGCTGGTGAACGAAGTCGAGGACCGGTACGTCACCATCCGCTCGCTCTTCCGCTTGAAGGGCGCCGAGGAGGATGGCCGCACCGCCGTGCCGCTCGAGGAAGTCGAGCCGGCAGCCGAGATCGTCAAGCGCTTCTCGACCGGTGCCATGTCCTATGGCTCGATCTCGCTCGAAGCGCATACGACGCTGGCCATCGCCATGAACCGGATCGGCGGCAAGTCGAACACCGGCGAAGGCGGCGAGGAGCCCGATCGTTTCGTGCCGCTGCCAAACGGCGATTCCAAGCGCTCGGCCATCAAGCAGATCGCCTCGGGCCGCTTCGGCGTGACCACGGAATACCTGGTCAACTCCGATATGATGCAGATCAAGATGGCGCAGGGCGCAAAGCCCGGCGAAGGCGGACAGTTGCCCGGCGACAAGGTCAACGACGTCATCGCCAAGGTGCGCCACTCGACCAAGGGCGTGGGCCTGATCTCCCCGCCGCCGCACCATGACATCTATTCGATCGAAGACCTGGCGCAGCTGATCTTCGACCTGAAGAACGTCAACCCGGACGGCCAGGTGTCGGTCAAGCTCGTCTCCGAAGTCGGTGTCGGCACTGTTGCAGCGGGCGTCGCCAAGGCTCGTGCCGACCATGTGACCATTTCCGGCTACGAAGGCGGCACGGGCGCCAGCCCGCTGACGTCGCTGAAGCATGCCGGTTCGCCGTGGGAAATTGGCCTCGCCGAAACCCATCAGACGCTCGTTGCCAATAAGCTGCGCTCGCGTATCGCGGTGCAGGTCGACGGTGGCGTGCGTACCGGCCGTGACGTGGTGATCGGCGCCCTCCTCGGTGCCGACGAATTCGGCATGGCCACGGCTCCGCTGATCGCGGCGGGCTGCGTGATGATGCGCAAGTGCCACCTCAACACCTGCCCGGTTGGCGTTGCCACCCAGGATCCGGTGCTGCGTGCCCGCTTCACCGGCAAGCCCGAGCACGTCATCAACTACCTGTTCTTCGTGGCCGAGGAAGTCCGCGAACTCATGGCCCAGCTGGGCTATCGCAAGTTCGAGGAAATGGTCGGCCAGATGCAGATGCTCGACAAGACCGAAGCCATCACGCACTGGAAGGCCAAGGGCCTGGATTTTTCCAAGCTCTTCTTCAAGCCTTACGCGCCGGAAGGCGTGGGTATCACCCACACCGAAAAGCAGAACCATCCGATCGACAAGGTGCTGGACCGCAAGCTCATCGAGTTGGCCAGGCCGGCGCTCGAGCAAGGCACGCCGGTCAAGATCGTCGAGACGATTGCCAGCGTGGACCGTTCTGCCGGCGCTATGCTGGGCGGCGCTGTGGCCAAGCGCTATGGCCATAGGGGCCTGCCGGACGACACCATCGCCATCAGCCTCACCGGTACGGCCGGACAGGCTTTCGGCGCCTGGGCGACGCGTGGCATCTCGATCGACCTCGTCGGCGAAGCCAACGACTATGTCGGCAAGGGCCTCTCGGGTGCACGCCTCGTCGTGCGTCCGCCGGAGCAGCGCGGCTATGTGGCCGAGGAGTCGATCATCATCGGCAACACGGCCCTTTACGGCGCCATCACCGGTGAATGCTACTTCCGTGGCGTGGCCGGCGAGCGTTTCGCCGTCCGCAACTCTGGTGCCATCGCTGTCGTCGAAGGCACCGGCGACCACGGCTGCGAGTACATGACTGGCGGCGTTGTCGTGGTGCTGGGCAAGACTGGCCGCAACTTCGCGGCAGGCATGTCCGGTGGCGTGGCCTATGTCCTCGATGAGGACGAGACCTTCGAGAGCCGCTGCAACATGTCAATGGTCGAACTCGAGCCAGTGGCCGAGGAAGAGCACATCCGTTCGCGCGACTATCACCAGTCGGGCGACCTGCAGACCATGGGCGTGGTCGAGATTCTGCACGATCTCGGTCGCGGCGATGCCGAGCGCCTCTACCAGCTGATCGCACGGCACAAGAGCTTTACCGGCTCGTCGCGTGCCAACCACATCCTCTCGAACTGGGACACCTACCTGCCGAAATTCCGCAAGGTCATGCCAGTCGAGTACCGCAAGGCACTCGCCAAGATGGAACAGGAACGGGCTGCGGCCCAGGTTGCGGCTGAGTAAGAGCGGCGGGGAGAGTTAGAACAATGGGCAAGATCACTGGTTTCCTCGAGATCGACCGCCGCGACCGGAAGTACAAGCCGGTTCCGGAGCGTCTGAAGCATTACCAGGAGTTCGTCATCCCGCTGGGTGACGAGGGCAC
Source organism: Pseudomonadota bacterium (assembly GCA_023415605.1). GTDB lineage: Bacteria > Pseudomonadota > Alphaproteobacteria > Rhizobiales > Devosiaceae > Devosia_A. The sequence goes on along the minus strand of JAEZKB010000343.1, from coordinate 20,482 downwards.
CCGCGAACAGGCAGCGCGCTGCATGGATTGCGGCATTCCGTACTGTCACAACGGCTGTCCGGTGAACAACCAGATCCCGGACTGGAACGACCTGGTCTACAAGGGCGACTGGCTCAAGGCGCTCAGGAACCTGCACTCGACCAACAACTTCCCGGAATTCACCGGCCGCATCTGCCCCGCGCCCTGCGAGGCCAGCTGCACGCTGAACATTTCGGACACCCCGGTCACCATCAAGACCATCGAGTGCGCCATCGTCGACAAGGGTTGGGAAGAGGGCTGGATCACGCCCCAGATCAACCCCGTCAAGACCGGCAAGAAGGTTGCCGTGGTCGGCTCCGGCCCGGCCGGCATGGCGGCTGCGCAGCAGCTGGCCCGCGCCGGCCACGAGGTTCACCTCTACGAGAAGAACCAGCAGATCGGCGGCCTGATGCGCTATGGCATCCCGAACTTCAAGCTGGACAAGACGGTGATCGATCGCCGCATGGGCCAGATGGAAGCCGAGGGCGTGGTGTTCAAGACCGGCGTGCACGTCGGCGTGGACATCACCATGGACGACCTCACCGCCCAGTTTGACGCCATCGCCCTCGCCGGTGGCGCCGAAAAGCCGCGCGACCTGCCGATCCCGGGCCGTGAGCTTCAGGGCATCCATTTCGCCATGGATTTCCTCAGCCAGCAGAACAAGCGCGTCACCGACGAACCGCTCAACAACGTTGCCCCGATCCTCGCGAACGGCAAGCACGTGGTGGTCATCGGCGGCGGCGACACCGGTTCGGACTGCATCGGCACGTCGAACCGCCAAGGCGCACTTTCGGTTACCCAGATCGAAATCATGCCGGCGCCGCCCGAGAAAGAAAACAAGGAACTCACCTGGCCGAACTGGCCGATGAAGATGCGCACCTCCTCCTCGCAGGAAGAAGGCGTGACTCGCGACTATGCGGTGGCCACCGTCCGCTTCGAGGGTGAGAACGGCGTCGTCAAAAAGCTGATCTGCGCCCGCGCTGACGAGAAGTTCCAGCCCATCCCCGGCACCGAGTTCGAACTCAAGGCCGACCTGGTGACCCTCGCCATGGGTTTCCTCGGCCCGGTGCAGGACGGAATGATCAAGGACCTCGGCGTCGAACTGGACAAGCGCGGCAACGTCTTCGCCGACACCTTCCAGTACAAGACCAGCAAGGAGAAGATCTTCTCCTGCGGCGACATGCGTCGCGGCCAGTCGCTTGTGGTCTGGGCGATCCGCGAAGGGCGCCAGTGCGCCCGTTCGATGGACCAGTTCCTGATGGCGACAACCGACCTGCCGCGCTAAGCGGTTGATGTGAGATTTCGAAAGGGGCCGGTTCGCCGGCCCTTTTTTATAGCCGTGCTAACCGCGCACGATCCTCGGGTTTTCGAGGTTCGTATAGTCGACCAGGATGTCGGCCCGCCCCTTCGGGTTGCATTCAGCGAAGTAGATCCCCTGCCCCTTGAGATAGCGCCGGTTGACCGGTGCATAGGGCGAGGGGTCGGAGCCGTCGCGAAGCGCCATGCGCTTGTAGGACTGCTCGAACGGGGTATCGAGGAACACAACCAGGTCCCACGACGTCCGCAGCTCGGGCCGCTGCAGGAAGATGCCGTCGACCAGGAGGATGCCCGACTTGCCTGCCGTCTCGACCGGCGTGTCTACCGGCTGGTCGACGCGATGATCGAACACTGCCCGCCGAAAGCGGCCCGACCCGCGGGGACCCAGCGGATCGAGCAGCTCGCGACGAAAGGCATCGAGGTTGAAGGAGTCGCGATAGAACCCTTCGCCCGAGTCGCGGCCACGCGCGTAGCGGACGGCGCGTGGATTGTGGAATCCATCAATGCTGGCGCGGATTACCCGGTGGCCGGCCGCCTCGAGGACTTGCCCCAGACGATCGGCGAGGGTGGTTTTGCCGGCGCCATCCACTCCGTCTATGCCAACACGGAAAACGCCCGGCCCCGCATCCCCGCTGATGCGAACTGCAAGCGCCGCAAGAAAGGCGGCTGGAGTCATCCCGCCTTGATCCTCGCCGGTGTCCGCCGCATGGCTAGGGCGTAGCGGCAACGATGGGTGTCAGCGCCGCAGCCGGCGCGGCGGGCGTGGCCGGAGGGGTGGGAGCAACCGGCGTCTCGGCCGCGGCGGTTTCCTTGGCGTCTTCCGCCTCGGGCCGCTTGCCGACACCGAAGGCGTCAGCGCGGCCGACTGGCGCTTCGAGCATCATGTTGATGTCGAAATTGACCGGCGTGAGCACCGACGGGTCGGCGATGACGAGGTCGGTGGCGCGTCGCTGCGCGTGGGTCAGCGAAATCACTGCGCCAGCCACTTCGAGCAGTTGCATCTGCCCCAGCCCCTGAAACGGCGGCCGCAGCATCAACTGCGCATCGGTACCCAGCAGCGGGTCGGCGACTTCGAGACCCACCGAGCCGGCGCCGCGATAATAAAGCTTCAGGCTCTGCGCCAGATAGAAGGCGAGCTTGTCAGCACCGGCCGACGAGAAGTGGATGCCATCGTCCTTGCGCATGCGCACGTTCTTGCCGTTCAGGTCAGGACCGTAAGAGGTGTACTTCCCCTCCTCGTCGACGAAGCGCTCGTAGATATCGAGGAACTCCGCGCCGCCGCCGAAGGCCGCGAGGCGCTGGATCTCGGAAATGCCCGACATGGTCTTGTTGTATTCAGTCTTGGCCATCGGCGGCAGGCCGATCCAGATCGTCGGCTTGTTGGCGGCGCGCAACGCGCTCACCACCGCAGCGACGCGGTTCTGGTATTCGGCGGACCATTCCGGCGTCAGCGAACCATAGCTCGTATCGTTGAGCCGCATCTTCTGCCGGTCGTTGATACCGATGATGAACACGGCGATATCGAAGGTGTTGGCGGCGATCGCCTCGTTGATCTTGACGCCCCAATCCATAACGTCCTTGCGGACAAAGCCCGTATCGCCGACGCCCTGTGCCAGGATGGTGATGTTGGGGTCCTCCGCATAATAGCGGTCGAGCGCCTTGGCCAGATCGGTGGCCAGCGAGTCGCCGAACACGGCGAGCCGCACGGCGCTCTCGTTCTTGGGGATCGTCGGCTTGGGTGGCGGCAGGTCAGCCTTGCGGGTTACCACCGGCTTTTCCACCACCTGCGGCGCTTCCTGCTGACGCTGTTCCTGCTGATCGCCGAACAGTAGATCCATCAGCGTTTTGCGCCGCCGTGGCTGCTGCTGCTCCTGCGCCACGAGAAGGCGTGTCTCTGTCGGTTCGGTTAGTTGAAGCTGCGGCGTCGCCGTCAGTTCCTGCGCGGTGGCGAACATCGGCAGCATGTCGGTCAGCACCAGGGCCGCCACGACAAGTCCGATGATCCAGATCAGGAACGGATTGCGCTTCTTCTCCATGGCCGACACTTACCCCATGCCGCGACGAAAATTAAGGCGGCTCGCGTGATTGCTACCGGGTTGCGGCCGTGAGTTCCTCGTAGCTGTGATAGGTGATGAACCCATCCGCCACCTCGCCCTTGCTGGCCTGGAACCGCGCATAGGCCGCTTGGCTGATCGGGCCGATCCGGCCATCCACCGCGCCGTCATAAAGTCCAAGCTTGATCAGTGACTCCTGGATGGCCTTGCGCTGCGCCAGATTGGGGAACTTCGTCTTTGTCGGCCACGGCTGCACGTAGCCGCCGCTGCCCTTGAGACGGTCGGCCAGATGGGCCACGGCCATGGCGTAGCTGTCGGAGAAATTGTAGCCCTTGAGGACCAGATAGTTCTGCGTCATCAGGAATTTCGGCCCGTCCTTGCCGGTGGGCACGTAGAGGAACACAGGCGTATCGAAGCTCGCGAATTTCCGCCCCTTGACCCGCGTTACCCCGCGCTCGGCGAAGAACTGGATCGGCCGCAACGTCTCGCGATCGGCGAGAAGATAGTCGAAGCCCGGCGGCAGTTCGACTTCGAACCCCCAGTCCACTCCCGGCTGGTAGCCGAGATCGCGAAGGAAGGTGGCGCTGGTGGCCAGCGCATCGGGCAAAGAATTGTGGAGGTCGATCCGCCCGTCGCCATCCCCATCGCGGCCGTGGGCGATGACATTGCTTGGGTTGACCTGCAGGTGACCGATGGCGCCAGCCCATGAGCCCACCAGCGTATCGCGGTTGAGCGGACCAAGCTGGATCAATTGCAGCGCTGCAATGAAATCGGCCGTATCTTCCTTGAGCCGCCCGCGCCGCTGATGCACCAGCGTCGCCAGCGAGCGCACGATCGGCCGGATCAGCTTGCTGTTGCCGAGCACTGCACCGTAGTCCGTCTCGATGCCCCAGATGGCGGCGAGGATATATGGGTCGACCCCATAGGTCCGGCCGGCGTCATCAAACAGCGCCTGCTGCGCCCCCATCGCCGCCTGCCCACGCGACACGCGCTTGGAATTCACCCGCGTGGCGATGTACTCCCAGACGGGCGTGGTGAATTCGGGCTGGCTGGTGACCAGTTCCGGTACGTTCGGGTCGGGCGTCAGCCCGGCCGTCGCCTGCCGGTAGACGTCCGGATCGATGCCGGCCGCGACCGCCGTCTTCTCGAAATTGCGGATGAAGTCGGCGAAAGGCTCGACCGGCTGCGCAAAGGCAGGCGTGGCGAAGGCCAACAGCAGGCCGGCGACAACCAGTCGGATCATGATCGCTCCTCGGACGATTGGCCCGGAAAGCTAGCGGTTCCTTGTGGCTAAATAGCGTTCCCACTCATAGGCATGGGTGACGATTTCGGTGAGATCGTCATGCGCCGGCTGCCAGCCGAGGAGCGAGCGCACCTTCTCGCCGGTGGCGGTAATGGAAGCCGGATCGCCCGCCCGCCGCGGACCCTCATCGACGCGGAAATCGACGCCGGACACGGATTTCACCGTGTCGATCACCTGCCGCACCGAATACCCCTGCCCGTAGGCGCAGTTAAGCGTCGTGCTGTCGCCGCCGCCGCGCAGGTGCTTGAGCAGCAGCCAGTGCGCCTCGATGAGGTCCGTGACATGGATGTAGTCGCGAATGCAGGTGCCGTCGGGCGTGTCGTAGTCCGTGCCGAAGATGTCCATCTTTGGCCGCTGGCCCAGGGCCGTCTGCGCCGCCACTTTGATGAGATGGGTGGCAAACGGCGTCGATTGCCCCGAGCGCTTCTTGGGATCGCCACCGGCCACGTTGAAATAGCGCAGCACCCCGTAGGTAAGCGGATGCGCAGCCGCAACGTCCGCCAGCATCCACTCGGTCATCAGCTTGGACCGGCCGTAGGGCGACATCGGGTGCAGCGGCGTGTCCTCGACCACCGGCGCGAGGCCGGTCATGCCGTAAACCGCGGCGGTCGACGAGAAGATGAAGTGCTTCACGCCCTCGGCCACGGCAGCCTCGATCAGGTTGCGCGACGTCGCCGTGTTGTTGCCGTAATATTTGAGCGGATTGGTGACCGATTCCGGCACCACGATCGAGCCGGCAAAGTGGATGATCTCGGAGACCTTATGCTCGCGAATGACCTTGCGAACGAACTCGACATCTCCGGCATGGCCCTGCACCAGCGTGGCCCGATGATCGACCGCCCAGTCGAATCCGGTGGTGAGGTTGTCGAGCACGACGACCGGTTCCCCGCCATCCGCGAGACGGAGCACCATATGGCTGCCGATATATCCGGCGCCGCCTGTCACCAGCACAGCCATCCCGATTAACCTCCCACCAAGAATTTAGTGGCGCGATGCTAGTTTTCAGGTGTTGAGATAGCCTTAGCGTCGGCCCTACCCATCGGAGCTTCCTTTGCCCCAGCGCGTCAGAACTGCCGTGTTCCCGGTTGCCGGACTCGGTACGCGTTTCCTGCCTGCAACCAAAGCCATGCCAAAGGAGATGTTGACGGTCGTCGACCGGCCGCTGATCCAGTATGCGGTGGATGAGGCGCGCGAAGCCGGCATCGAGCATTTCGTCTTCGTCACCGGCCGCAACAAGGGCGTGATCGAGGACCATTTCGACAAGCAGTTCGAGCTCGAGCATACGCTCGAGCGCCGCGGCAAGTCCGCCGAGCTCGACGAGCTGCATCGCGAGCTGCCGCAGGCCGGACAGGCCAGCTTCACTCGCCAGCAGGAGCCGCTCGGTCTCGGTCACGCCGTCTGGTGCGCCCGTGAGCTGGTCGGCAACCAGCCGTTTGCCCTGTTGCTGCCCGACATGCTGTTCCGCGCCCATCCGGGGGTGCTCAAGCAGATGATCGACGCCTACGAGACCAATGGCGGCAACGTCATGGCCGTTGAGGAAGTCGATCCCGCTGAAGTCTCGTCCTATGGCATTGTCGGTCGCGGCGAGGGTCCGGACCAGGGCTTCGCCGTCACCAGCATGGTGGAGAAGCCCAAGCGCGAGGCCGCGCCCTCCAACCTCATCATTTCCGGCCGCTACATCCTGCAGCCCGAGATCTTCGGCTTGCTCGCCAAGGGTGTGCGCGGTGCCGGTGGCGAAATCCAGCTCACCGATGCCATGCAGGCATTGATGGCGACGCAGCGCTTCACCGGCGTCAAGTATGAAGGCCAATCCTTCGACTGTGGTTCGAAAGTGGGCTTTCTCGCCGCCAACGTGGTTTATGCCCTCGATCGACCCGACCTCGCCGACGATTTCCGCGCCCGCGTCAAAGCGGTGATCGGCAGCTTCTAGCCCTATCGCTTGAGGGTGACCCCGACGGTGACACGATGCTCTGTATCCGTCGTGTTCGCCGGGGCGGTCGTCGTCGCGCCATAGCGATAGTCGCCCGAGAATGAGATGTTATCGTTGAGAAGATAGTCCGCCCCTGCCCCGACGCTGTAGCCAGTCTCCACATTCGCCGAGTCCGAGAAGATTGCGTAGCGATAGGCGGCGCTGCCGCGCAGCGTCACCCAGGGATTGACGCGATAGCTCACGTCCCCGGTCGCCGCATATTCGACCCGCGCCGCGCCTGAGGCATTGGCGCCCGGCGCACCGACCGTCGTCGACAGGGCGCCGCGGATGCTGAGCGTCTCATCCGGACGGTAGGTAATGGACGCGTCGTAGAGGTGACTGACGATGTCGTCGGCCGCCCCATAGGTAAACCTGCGCAGCCCCAGGCCCACGGACGCCTCGGCCTCGAGCACCGATGTCCACTTCGACGATACCCCCGCGCGGATGGCATAGTCGGTGCCGTCGAGCTTCACGCCGTAGCTGGGCGAAACGACATCATAGAACTGATAGCCCACGCTGCCATCGATGAAGGCGGTGAGGAGCGGCGTCACCTTGTATCCAATGCGAAGCCCCGTTCCGAGCTGCCAGTTGTCGTTGGCGCTGTTATCGATCTGGATGCCGTTGACCAGCGTCGTCGGCCCATAGACCGACCGCGCTGCACTGCCGCGCGCCGTCGTCACCAGATATCCCCAATCATAGGCGACGGACGCTTCTGCATCGCCGGAAACCTGCTGCGACGCGGACACCGTGTCTGTCGGATAGCCGCTCGAGGACGCACTTGGCGTGGTCAGCGAAAAATTGGCCGAACCGGCGAGACCGATCACGTCGTTGAGCTGGTACGACCCGGTCGTCCCAAGCCTCAGTGAATTGACCCTGTAGTCCTCTACCGTCGACCTGGACAGCTCCGCCGAGCCGTTGATGCTGTAGGTGCCACGCAGGAAATCGTGTTTGACGCTCGCCGAGGGCGCTACAATGGCTTCGTAGTGGTCGCCGTCCTTGTCCCGCACATAGGCGCCACGCAGCGACAGGCTCCAGTCGAGCGCGAAGGGCGGCGCATCCCATTCGTGCGGCACCGGTCCGGCACAGTGCTGGCAGGGCTCGCTCGGCCCGCGCAGCAGGTCCGGATTGTTCGTCCCCGAGCCGTCCCCGACCGGATAGAACTGCGCCGACGCCGACCCCGACGCCAGCATCAACACTGACAGGGCAACGACCACCGATGTGGCAAATCGCGAGCTCACAGACAAAGGCACTCCGCGCCGGAACGACGCTAACGAAGCCTTGCAGTTTATGGTTAAGGAAGGCTTGCCCTCGGGCAAGAAAGGGCGGCGCGGGGGGGCCGCCCAGAGCCTAGGCCGCCTCCACCTTCAGCACGGCGCCGTCGGCATCCACGATGCGGATTTTCTGGCCTGCGGGGAGGTTGGGCCCCGAGATACGCCAAGTGGTGTCGTCGAGGATCACGCGACCGAACCCGTCGTGGATCGGCTCGGCGAGCACTACTTCCTGCCCGACATAGCGGTTTGCGCGACGATTGAGGAACGGCCGGTCGCTCGGTTTGCCGTGCGGCCGGATGCGCAGCCAGATCGCCACGCTCGCCACCGCAAGCACGCCAAAGATCAGGACCTGCACAGGCCAGTCGATGACGATCAGCGCCGAGGCGATGCCGGTGACGATGGCCGAGAAGCCCAGCCAGAGGAAAATCCCGCCCGGAACCACCAGTTCGAGCGCCAGCAGCACGAGGCCGCCGACGACCCAGGACCAGGCTCCGTACTGAACGAGGAGGGCAATGATGTCCATCAGCGCCTCCCCCTACTGGCCGGTGGTCGGCGGGCGGCTGGCGCTGCGCGGCGTTGCCGCGGAGCCGAACGTCTCCTTGGCGATCTCAGCTATGCCACCGATGGCCCCGATGACGCTCGACGCCTCGACGGGCAGCATCAGGACCTTCTGGTTCGGCGATTTCGCCAGGCTTTCCAGCGCCTTGATGTAATTGTTGGCGACGAAGTAGTTGATCGCCTGCACATTGCCGGCGGCGATGGCTTCCGACACCATCTGCGTCGCCTTGGCTTCGGCTTCGGCAGAACGCTCACGCGCCTCGGCGTCCCGGAACGCAGCCTCGCGCCGGCCTTCGGCTTCCAGCACCTGGCTCTGCTTGGCGCCTTCCGCCTGGAGAATCGCCGCCTGCCGCTTGCCTTCCGCTTCGAGGATCAGCGCGCGCTTTTCGCGCTCGGCCTTCATCTGCCGGCCCATCGAATCCACGAGGTCCTTAGGCGGATCGATGTCCTTGATTTCGATGCGCGTGATCTTGAGGCCCCAGGGCGACACGGCGGCATCGACAACGCGCAGCAAGCGCTGGTTGATCTCGTCGCGGTTCGACAGCAGTTCATCGAGATCCATCGAGCCCATCACCGAGCGGATATTGGTCATGGTGAGGTTGAGGATGGCATTCTCCAGATTGGAGACTTCATATGCGGCCGCGGCCGCATCGAGGATCTGGTAGAAGGTGACGCCGTTGGCCGTGACGGTGGCGTTGTCGCGAGTGATGACTTCCTGGTGGGGGACGTCGAGCACCTGCTCCATCATGTTGATCTTCTTGCCGATCCCGTCGACGAACGGGATGATCAGGTTGAGCCCCGGCTTCAGCGTCCGGATGTAGCGGCCGAACCGTTCGATGGTGAAGTTATAGCCCTGCGGCACCGTCTTGACGCCGGCGAAGAGCACGAGAATGGCAAGCACGCCGACTGCAATGAGGGCGGTGCTGAAGCCGTCCAGGCCGAAATCCATGGTCTTCTCCCCTGCGGCGCCGGGGGACAGAGCGACCGGCGCCAGCGTCCGAAATGTATGATCCGTCAAGGCCCCGCGCAATCGGCGGGGGTCAAATACCGCAATGCGGCCACACGGATGAACGGCGAATGAACTAGAGCCAGCCGCTCAATTCGTGCCGGATCACGCTTTCCAGCATATCCATCCCGCCCGGGGAGTCGTTGAGGCAGGGAATATAAGCGTAATGCTCGCCCTTGCCGCCGGCATGCTCGAATTGCTCCTTGCCGGTGATGGCGATCTCTTCGAGCGTCTCGATACAGTCGACGGAAAAGGCCGGGGCCACGACCGCGACCTTCTTGCCCGCCTTGCCCAGTGCTTCCAATGTTTCGTCGGTCGCCGGCCCGAGCCACTTGGTCGGCCCGAAACGGCTTTGGAAGGTGACGGCGAGCTTGTCCTGCGGCCAGCCCAGATGCTCGCGTACCAGTCGCGTAGTCTTCAAACACTGGCAGTGGTAGGGGTCGCCCCGCTCGAGATAGAGCTGCGGCATACCGTGGTAGGAGGTGAGAACCACATCGGGTTCGAAATTCAGCGCCCTGACCCCGTCATCGATCGAGCGTGCCAGCGCCGCAACGTATGCGGGCTGGTCGAAATAGGCCGGCAGGGTGCGTACCGCCGGCTGCCAGCGCATCTTCTTGAGCGCATCGAAGGCTTTGTCGTTGGCCGTGGCTGTGGTGGTGGCGGAGTATTGCGGATAGAGCGGCGCCAAAAGGATCTGCTGGCAGCCGGCCTCTTGCAGCGCTTCCAGCCGCGACTTGGTCGAGGGATTCCCGTAGCGCATGGCGTAGTCCACGACGACGCCCGAACCGAGCCGGCGCTGCAGGTCGGCGGTCTGCCGCTTGGTGATGACGCGCAGCGGGCTGTCACCGGCCTCCTTGTCCCAGATGCGTGCATAATTGGCGCCGCTCTTTTGCGGACGAACCGAGAGGATTATGCCCTGCAGGATAGGTTGCCAGATGGCCTGCGGCGTCTCGATGACGCGTGGGTCGGAGAGGAATTCCGAAAGGTAGCGCCGCACATTCCAGTAATCGGTACCGTCTGGCGTCCCAAGGTTGAGTAGCAGGACGCCGATCTTCGGCGATTTCACCACGGGATGGTCGGCGGGACGGCTGGGGATCATCGGAAGCCTGCTGGGAGGGGTGTGCGGCGAGCCGCACCATACTCGCGATGCCCCCAAGCGCAAGTGCAGCTGTGTCGCGGTTCTAGAGACTGGCTAGCAGGAGGATAAGGCCGAAGGCAAAGACCAGCATGGCGCCCAGGAGTTCGGCCCACCAGATGATGCCGGTGGCAAGACCCTCGCGGCGGCCGAGCAGCTTTCGGGCAAGGCCCTTGGCGCCGACCGCGACCGACGCCAGCACGGCGACGGTGATGGCTGTCCCCAGCCCCATCAGGAACACCGCCACGATGCCAGCGGCGAGGAGCCCCTGGCTCAAGGCGAAGACCAGCACGACCAGTGCGCCGGAGCACGGCCGCATGCCGACACCCAGCACCACTCCCAACTGCTCGCGCCAGTCGCCCTTGACCTGATCGGCCGTGACCACATGGTGGTGGCCGTGATCATGTTCATCGTCCGGGCCGTGATTGTGCCCGTAATGCGGATCGCCCGGCTGCCGGCCGAAAGCGTCAGGCCCCTTCTGGAACTTGCTGGCGATATCCAGTTGCCCGCGGTTGAGCGCATGCCCGCCTTTTTCGCCTGCATGCAGCGCGCCATGCGCCTTTTGCGCTAGATCGACGGGCGGATGGTGGTGATGGGTGTGACCCCAGCCAAAGAGCTTGCGCGCGATCAGCCAAAGCCCGAGCAGCGCGACGAGGCCATAGGAGGCAATGCCGATCCAGTTGGCGGCGTCGGCCATGGCGACCGACGTCGCGTTGAGCGCCAGCACCGCGATCAGTACAAAGCCGATGGCGACCAGCGATTGCACCATGGCCGAAGCAAAACTGAGGAGGATGCCTTGCTTGAGTTGCCGCTCGCTGGCCAGCACATAGGACGAGATCACCACCTTGCCGTGCCCCGGCCCGGCAGCGTGGAAGACGCCATAGAGGAAGCTCAGGCCGCCGAGAATCCAGAAGGCATTCCAGTCGGTCTTCAGCGCACCCAGCGCGTTGTTCATCGCCTGGTAGAAGTTCCGCTGCTGCTCGTTGATCCAGCCGAGAAAGCCGGTGCGTGGCATGGCGAGACCCGGCTCGGGGGGAGGCCCGCCAAAAGGCATGGCCGGCTTCGCCTCAGCGACCTGAGTTGCTGCATCGAGAGCCGTTTCGGTCACCGGCGGCGGCGCATCGGCAGACGGCGGGCAGGTGACGAGGATGGCGCCCTGTGAGCCGCGCACCGCCCGTTCCAGATCTGGCGGCAGTTCGGTGACGTCGGGTGGCAGCGAGCCGAGTTGCTCCTGCAGTTCGGGCGCCAGCTCGAAACCCTCTTTCAGGCTGACGGCGCAGCCTGCCGGCGCGTTCTCGAGCGTGATGGTTTCGGGCCCGGCAAAGGTGATGGCGACGTAGAATTCGGGATCGCTGATGGCAAGTTCGAGCACGCGCTTGATGCGGTAGGGCTCTGCGAGCTTCACTCCGAACTGCAGGATCGTGTGACCGTCGACATAGTCGCGCGTCGGGTTCTGACCGCGCTCGAATTTGAGGTTATCGGCCGCGCCCTGCTCGCCGGCGAAGGTATAGAACTGGTACTGCGCCAGCCCATCCATGTCCTGGTTGGCAAGTTCCTGCTGCTCCTCGCGGCTCACCACGCCGTCATTGTTGGCGTCGAGCCCCTCGATCGACCAGGCCGAGAACGCCTCGTCGAAACTCCAGGCATTGCGGATTTCGGTGACGGCGCCGGAATCGTCAAAGACCACCGTCGCCTTGGCGTCGATGAAGATGTGCGGATGCGCCGCCACCGGGCTGGCGAGCAGCGTAAGACCAAGCGCGAACGGAAGTAGACGACCCAAACCGTGCCCCAAGACTACCGGACCGGATTCTGGGCGAACCAGTCCACCAGATGGTCGATCAGCGCCCGGACCTTGCCGGCGAGGTGCCGGCGATGCGGGTAGACGGCCTGCAGGCTGGGTCCCTCCGGCATGAATTGCTCCAGGACCGGTACCAGCTTGCCTGCCGAGATCGACGCTTCGGCGAGGTAGGACGGCAATACGGCAAAGCCAAGACCGTGCAGCGCCGCATGCATGGCCGCCACCGGTGAATTGACGCGCACCGGCCCGGATACGTGCACCGAGATCGGCCGCCCCTTGTCGACGAAGCGCCAGTTGGTATGGCCCGCCATATTGGTATCGATGACGCAGGGCAAGTTGCGCAATGCTTCGGGCGTCGCCGGGGTGCCGCGCACATCCAGGATGATCGGCGACGCACAAATGACGTGCTTGATGTCGGAAATCTTGCGCGCGATCAGCGAGGAGTCCGTCATGGTCGACACGCGCAGGGCCACATCGATGCCCTCGTCGACCAGGTCGACATAGCGATCCTCGAGCCGCAGATCGATGCTGATCAGCGGGTTCTTGGCCATGAACTCGAAAATGGCGTGCGACAGCGTCGTTTCGCCCAGATTTCGCGGCCCGGAAATGCGAACGAGACCCCGAGGCTCGGCGGTCTGGTCCGAAATAGTGGCATCGAGATCGTCGAGCTGCTGCAGCAACTGGCTGGCTTCCCGGTAGTAAGCCTCGCCTGCTTCGGTAAGCGAGAGTTTGCGCGTGGTGCGGTTCATCAGCCGGACGCCGAGATAATCCTCGAGATCGGTGACATATTTCGAGAGCAGCGCCTTGGACCGCCCGTGCTGCCGCGCCGCCGAGGAAAAGCCGCCGGCATCGAACACCTGCACGAAAGCACGGATGCGGGCGAGGTCCTGGCTCATGGCGCTCTCCTGGTGAAACCGGCAGCTGGCGCAACCCGTTCGAGGGCTGACGGCGACGCATAACTCATCCGCGAAAATCGAACAATGACGCCTATTGGTCTTGCCCGGATTAACGATAGGATGCCCAGGCGGTCGCAAAGCCAGGGAGAGGCGGCTATTTTCGGCTACATGTCCAAAACCCGTTCCAGTTCCACGCTTTACCGTTTGATCGAGGCCGGCCAGCTGACCCACAAGGTGCTGCTGACCCCGTTGCTCGAACGGGGGCTGGAGCCGGGCGACGACGCCGTGCTCTTCGTCCTCCATGATCGCCTCGGCGCCCCCGAGGAGGAGATCGCCGCCGCCATTGGTATTCCGTTCGAAGCCCTGGAGCCGCGCCTCAATCGCCTGATCGACCGCGACCTCGTCACTCGCCAAGCGACCGGTCCGGAACTGGTGCCGGGCCTGGCGCTGACCGAGCGCGGCGAGCGGATCCGCGAAGTGCTCGAAGGCGCCTGGACCGAACTTGAAGGTGCGCTGCTGGGCGAACTCTCCGACAAGCAGCGCAAGAAGTTGCGCAAACAGCTGGGGCGTTTCGTGGAGCTGCTGCGCCTCTGAGCGCCGTTCATCCTCGCTTCAGCAAGAATCCGATAGAGCGCTGCCCCGGTAGAACCACGAGGGGCGCGCCTTGTCCGTTCCTGCACGTCTGGACCATCCGCACAGCATCACCGATCCGCTGACAACCGCCGTGGATGGCGAGGAACTGACGGCCGTGATCGGCGCCATCTATGATGCGGCCATGGCCCCGGAACACTGGTCGGCCGTGCTCGACACCGCGCGGCGCTTTATCGGCGGGCTGTCTGCCACCATCTTCGTCAAGGACGCGGCGAGCCGCAGCAGCGGCATCCACCACATCGACGATAATGTCGACCGTGACTACGGCCAGAGCTATTTCCAGCGCTACGAGCGCATCGACCCGCAGACCGGCTGGAACAACCTGCCCGGGATCGATCAACCGGCGAGCCTGCTCGACCTGCTCGACGAAGATATGCTGCGGGATATGCACTTCTACCGGGAGTGGGCGAAGCCAGCCGGCATCTCGGATGTCGTCATGGCGCCGATCGAGCGCAGGGGCAACATCACCGCGATCTTCGGCATGTTCATGCACGAGCGCGACGGCATGGCCAGCGCCGCCACCAAGGAGCGTATGCGCCTCCTCGCGCCGCACGTGCGCCGCGCCGTTTCGATGGGCAATGCGCTCGAGCGCAGCACACAACAGGCGAGCCGCCTCAGCGACGCTTTCGACGGACTCTCCGCCGGCATGTTCCTGCTCGATACGCAGGGCCGCGTCGTCCATGCCAACAAGGCCGCCGAAGCCCTGCTCGGCGACGGCGCCCTCGGCCTCCGCAATGGCCGTATCGCGCTGGCTGATCGAGCGGCGCGTCAGGCCCTGGCCGACGCCGTCACCGCCACTGCCGACCACGACGCCAGCATGGACCGCGGCGGCACGTCCCTCACTCTGCCCGGCGGCGATGGCGACTATCTCGCGCACCTGTTGCCGCTGACCGCCGGCATCCGCCACGCAGCCGGCAACCACTACGGCGCCGTCGCTGCCCTCTTCGTGCAGCCCCGGATGCCGGACCTGCAACCCACCCCCGAACTCGCCCGTACCTTTGGCCTCACCCCCGCCGAACAACGCGTCCTCGCCGCCATTGCCAATGTCGGTGGTGTGCCGGAAACGGCGGAAACACTCGGCGTGGCCGAGAGCACGGTGAAGACCCACCTGCAGCGGCTGTTCGAGAAGACGGGAACTTCGCGGCAGGCGGACTTGGTCAAGCTGTTGGCAGGGTACGTGAGCCCGCTGCGGTAGGGGTCGCGCTCCACTGGAGGAGGGCGAACCCTCCGTTCCTACAAGTCGCCTTCCACACTCCGTTCGTCACCCGGCGCAGGCCGGGTGACAGCTGATCGAGGTGCGAGCACCGCGCACAAAACAAATCCCCTCCACCGAACGGATGACGCGGGCGGGCGCCGTCTCATCCATACACCGCCGCAACGGGGCGACATCATTTAGGAAACATCACATGAATACCCTCAACACCTCTATCGACTCGGCGATCGACTATGCCGCCATCAAGATGCGCCAGCAGGCGGCGTGGGCGTCGGGCGATTATGCCGTGGTCGGCACCACGCTGCAGATCGTCGGCGAACAGCTCTGCGAGAGCATCGACTTGAAGCCCGGTTCGAAAGTGCTCGACGTCGCGGCCGGCAATGGCAATGCCACTCTGGCTGCGGCCCGCCGCTTCGCCGATGTGACCTCGACCGATTATGTCGGCGAGCTACTCGACAAGGGCCGTGCCCGCGCCGAGGCCGAGCATCTGGCGGTGACCTTTGCGGTCGCCGATGTGGAGGCCCTGCCCTATGCCGACGGCAGCTTCGACACCGTCCTCTCGACTTTCGGCGTGATGTTCGCACCGCATCACGAGAAGGCGGCGAGCGAGATGCTGCGCGTAGTCCGCAAAGGCGGCCGGATCGGCCTCGCCAACTGGACGCCGCAGAGTTTCATCGGCCAGGTATTCAAGACGCTGGGCAAGCATGTCGCGCCGCCGGCCGGCGTCCGCTCGCCGGCGCTCTGGGGCGACAAGGCGCATCTCGAAGCGCTGTTCGCCGGCCACAAAGTGATGGTGACCGAGCGCGCGTTCAACTTCCGCTACCGCTCGCCACAGCATTTCCTCGAAGTGTTCCGGACCTTCTACGGCCCGGTCCACAAGGCGTTCCTCGCCCTCGACGACGCCGGCCGCACGGCGCTGGCGCAGGACATGCTCAAACTGATGGCCGAGCTGAACCAGGCCAGCGACGGCACGCTCAACATCGCCTCGGCCTATGCCGAAGTGATCGTCGAGAAGACCTGAAAGTTCCGGGGCGGTTCGGACACCGCGTAACGCCCCGTAGCGCGCCAGCCCCCTGGCGCGCGACCCAGCATCCCCTCTCCCCCGAGTGGGGATGCTAACCTTATCCCGTCACCCGCCCCAGCCGCCGGTCGATCAGCATGGTGGCCGTGATGGTCACGAAGGCAAAGACCACCATGCCAAGTGACAGCAGGTGCGCCGTGCCCCAGTCGAGCCGCTCGACGGAATTGTAGATGGCGATCGACAGCACCCGCGTCTGGCCCGGGATATTGCCGCCGATCATCAGTACCACGCCGAATTCACCGATGGTGTGGGCGAAGGTCAGCACCGCACCGGTGAGATAGCCGGCCCGCGCCAGCGGGACCTCGATGCGCCAGAATGTCTGCCAGGGGCGGGAACCCAGTGTCGCCGCCGCTTCGAGCGCATCCTCGCTCACCGCCTCGAAGGCGTTGCGCAGCGGCTGCACCATGAAGGGCAGCGAAAAGATCACCGAACCGATGACGAGGCCCGGAAAGGTGAAGGCCAAGGTGCGCGCGCCCCACAGCCCGGCCAGCGGCCCGCCGATGCCATTCGGCCCCAGCGCCAGCAGCAGGTAGAAGCCGAGCACCGTCGGCGGCAGCACCAGCGGCAGCGCCACCACCGCCGCCACAGCCTCTTTCCACTTGGCCGGCGACCGCGCCAGCCACCAGGCGACGGGGGTGCCGAGGACAATGAGAATTGCCGTGACGGTGGCCGCAAGGGTCAGCGTCAGCGCGACGGCCTGCCAGACCTCGCTGGCGCTCAGCATCGGGAGCTAATGGGTGTCGTAGCCATATTTGGCGATGATGGCCCTGCCCTCGTCGCTCTGCAAGAACTCGAGGAAGGCCTTCGCCGCCGGCTCGCTCTTGCCCGGTCTGAGCAGCACTGCATCCTGTAGGATCGGCGCGTGGAACTCGGCCGGTACCGGCCAGACCCGCGGCGCCGGCTTGTCGATGACCTGGCTCAGCGCTACGAAGCCGAGCTCCGCGTTGCCGCTGTCGATGAACTGCAGCGTCTGCGTGATGTTCTCGCCGGTCACCTGCTTGGGCGCAATGGCTTCGGCGAGACCAAGTTTCTCCACCACCTCCAGTGCCGCAGCCCCATAGGGGGCTGTCTGCGGATCGGCGATGGCAATGTGGTGGAAGTCGCCGGCCCTCAGCACGGCTTCGCCATCGGTGAGGTCCAAGGCCGGCGAGTACAGTACCACCTTGCCGATCGCATAGGTGAACACCGTTCCATCGACGCCGAACCCGTCCGTCACCGTCTGCGTCGGCCGCTTGTTGTCGGCCGAGAGGAACACCTGGAACGGCGCCCCCTGGCTAATCTGCGTATAAAGCGCGCCGGTCGCGCCAAACGAGAAACTCACCGTGTCACCGGTCTTGGCCGTGAAGGCCGCGCCCAGCTCTTCCGCCGGCTTGGTGAAATTGGCCGCGACGGCGGCGCTGATTTCCGCCGCTGCCGCCGGTCCGGAGAACAGCGACAGCAGGACAACCAGCGCTGCGCGCATCGATCAGGCGGGCTTCTTGAGGCCGGCAGCTTCGCGCGCCAGCGCCTCGATGCGCTTCCAGTCCTTGGAGGCAACGGCGTCGGCCGGCATCACCCAGGAACCGCCCACGCAGATGACGTTGGACAGCGCCAGGTATTCCTTGGCCTTGACCATGTCGATGCCGCCGGTGGGGCAGAAGGTGATGTCGGCCAGCGGGCTGGCGTAGGCCTTGAGCACCTTCACGCCGCCCAGCGCCTCGGCCGGGAAAAATTTGAGAAACGAGTAGCCATGCTCGGACGCGGTCATCGCCTCGGTCGGCGTGCCGATACCCGGGAGTAGCGGAATCTTGTGCTCTTCGGCGGCTTCGAGGAGCCGCGGCGACGCACCAGGCGACACCATGAACTGGCAGCCGGCATCGACCGAATGACCCATCTGCAGGGGCGAGCGGACGGTGCCCGAGCCCACGATGGCGCCCTCGACCTTGGCCATTTCCTCGATCACCTGCAGCGCATGCGGGGTGCGCAGCGTCACTTCGAGTACCGGCAGGCCCCCGGCGACCAGTGCCTCGGCGAGGTCCCGGGCCGTGGAAACGTCATCATGCACGATGACCGGGATGACCGGGGCCAGCGAAAGCGTCGAACGGAGTGCGGAGACGTCTTGGGGCATGGCGATCCTCGGTTCCTGGAGTTCAGCGCAGAGTTAGGATTTTGGCTCCGGCCGATCAAGCACGAAAGCAAGCTTCGCATTGAAATGCCGCGCCAATATGCCTAAGTCTCCCGGCGGTCGGAGGGCCTGGGATGGTACAGCTCATCAATGCAATGACCCCGCTTGAGGAGGCACGCGCCATCCTCGCGGAGCATTACGACCTCAAATTCACCAAGGCGGTGCAAAAGGTCACCAGCAAGATCTACGACCGCGTGAAGGACAAGATTCCCGAGCTCGAATGGCCGTTCTATGCGCCGCTGATCCTGCAGATCAATCGCAAGAAGAAAGAGCGCGACGCCGTCATCCTGGCGCACAACTACCAGACGCCGCAGATCTATCACGGCGTAGCCGATATCGTCGGCGACAGCCTGCAGCTGGCGGTCGAGGCGACCAAGGTCAAGCAGAAGGTCATCGTGCAGTGCGGCGTGCACTTCATGGCCGAGACCAGCAAGATCCTCAATCCGGACAAGACCGTTCTGATCCCCGATAGCCGCGCCGGCTGCTCGCTGGCCTCCTCGATCACCGCCGGCGACGTCGCGGCGATGCGCGCCCAGTATCCGGGCGTGCCGGTGGTCACCTATGTGAACACCTCGGCCGCAGTCAAAGCCTTGACCGATGTCTGCTGCACGTCGTCGAACGCGGTCGACATCGTCAACGCCGTCGAAGGCGACACGGTGATCATGATCCCGGACCAGTTCCTGGCGCAGAACACGGCCAAGAAGACCAAGAAGAAGATCATCACCTGGGCCGGTTCGTGCGAGGTGCACGAAACATTCACCGCCGAGGATATCGCCGAACTGCGCAACGCCTATCCGACGGCCAAGATCATCGCTCACCCCGAGTGCCCGCCGGCCGTTATAGACGCGGTAGACTTTGCAGGCTCGACCGCTGCGATGATCAACTATGTCAAGACCGAGAAGCCGGCACGCGTGGTGATGGTCACCGAATGCTCGATGTCGGACAACGTCGCGAGCGAGACCACCGGCGTCGATTTCCTGCGCGGCTGCAACATCTGCCCGCACATGAAGCGCATCAACCTCGAAAACATCCTCTGGTCGCTGCACACCATGAACGAGGAAGTCATCGTCGACCCCGCCATTATCGAGCCGGCGCGCATGGCCGTGCAGCGGATGATCGACTTTTCCCGGAAGGGGGACTAACCGCCGACGGCCTGGAAGATGGTGTGGCGGTGGTAGTGGAGGTTGTCGGGATCGGGAACGAACGCGCGGTTCTTCGGAATGAGGACCTTGCCGGAGCGCGGGAGGACCCGCAGCACATCGCCCTCGATCCGGCTCAGGTCGACAATGATCTCGAACCCTACTCCTATGCTGAAGTCACCATCCCGAAACGCCTCGGCGACGGCGGGCACCAAAGGCAGCATGTTGTTGCCGACCAGGCGGCCGCCCGTTTCGGCAGGGTGAATGGGGATGACCACGATGTTTGCCGACCGTGCGGTCTCGGCATTGAAGCGAGCGCCAGTGACAGCACAGGTGTAGTCATAGGCGTCGAGCACTTCGGCATTGAGCCGCAGCATCTGCTCAAGGCTCAGCCGATCGGGCGTGAACGGCGCCGGCGCCTCCTGAAAACCCGGCTTTGGGGGACGCTTGCGAACCATCGGCGCTCTGCTGGCATGGATCAGAGCTAACCCTATACGTAGTTCACCCACCCGCATGTACGTATGACTACTTACCTCGACCCGGAGCGCGTCATGACCACCTTCGACAACACCCTCAATGCCGATGGCGCGCTGATTGTCGGGGCCGGACTGGCCGGGCTCTTCTGTGCGCTGAAACTGGCGCCGCGCCCGGTGACGGTAATCTCGCCCAAGCCGCTCGGCTTCGGTGCCTCCTCCGCCTGGGCCCAAGGTGGGGTGGCGGCGGCGATCGGCGAAGGCGACAGTGCGCACGCCCATGCCGTGGACACTGAGATTGCGGGAGCGGGTATCGTCGATGACGAGGTGGCGGAGTCGGTGACAGCGGAAGCCAAGGCTCGCATCGAGGATCTGGCGCGCTGGGGCACGCCATTCGACCGCGACACCAAGGGCGGTTTTCAGCTCGGCCGCGAGG